>JANPPS010000036.1:0-7051 GCA_031428635.1 Rhodospirillales bacterium | reverse complement strand
GGCCAAGCCATCGGATTCGCAAAAACGGAGCCGCAGTTTGAACCAAACGCGGATCCGCATCTGCAGGCTCTGATCTGACGGTTTCTCTATGCCTTTTTCCGATCGAAATGGATCATTGGTAGCCCAAGAACGCCGATAGAGACCGCATCCGGTTCAAGGCTTCTGCTCCTGCAACGGCATCCGCAGATTGAACCCGGCGCCGGGCCTCACTCGCTTTTCCTGCTCGCTCTGCGCGGTCGATCCGTTGCTGTAGCCGTCGCCGCGAAACTGATCCGACCGATTGAACAGGCTCGGGGAAAACTCTGCGTTGGGTTTCCGGACCCGCGGACCGGTCGGCGCCCGGGCGTCGCGGTTCGGCACGGGGGCCGGCGTGAATACCGGGCCGGCGGGCGCGGACATTTTGAATGGCGGCAGCGGCAGCGCGTCGATGGGGTTACGCAGGCTACTTTGAGCCATGGCCGACCCGACCGACAAAAGTGTGGCGAGTAGGACAGTGCGTGTCACCCTGGCGTTTCGCTAGCATCTGGTACCTCAGGCGAAACCCCGCGCGGGTCATTCGCGGGGTTGCCGGCTGGTATGCCCAGCGGCCCGGACCCGGCCGCGCGCCACGCCCGCAGCGCCCAGTGTACGGTGGGGAAGGCAAGATCGTCCCACGGGATATCGTCCCAGGCGAAGAGTTGTACATCGAGGCTTTCCTCCCCGGCGGCGAAAGCCGGAGGACCATCGAACCCGGCGCGGAATAGGATTTGAACCTGGCCAATGCGGCTGATGCTATAGATGGCCAGCACGCCGTCGATCAGGATCGCGGCGCCCGCTTCCTCCATTGCCTCCCGCCGGGCGCCTTCCTCGACCGTTTCATGTAGCTCGAGGTACCCGGCCGGGAGAGTCCAGTAGCCGCGGCGCGGCTCGATCGCGCGACGGCAGAGCAGGATCAGGCCATCATGACTGACGACCGAACCGGTGATGACCTTTGGGTTAGAATAGACGACGTAGCCGCACGTGTCGCACACGTCGCGGGAATGGGTGTCGCCGACCGGGACGGTGCGAGTGAACTCCTGCATGTCCATTGATAGTGCAGTCCGGTGGCCCGCACGGCAACCGGCTACAGCAAGAGTTGAACGCGGGCTAAACCCGCAGGTCGAGTAGTGCCCCACGCCGACCGGGCTTCGGCGGCGCGGGAGCTGTTACCGGCGTGTCCCGCACCAGTCGCGGTAGCTCGCCGGCCGCTGGTCGCCGAAGCGGACTGGTTGTTGCGGCGTTGGACAGGGCAGTCAGCGCGGTGGGGGTCAGCATAGCCGAGAAGATAATCGACATGTATTACGGATAGCTTAACTCAAAAATGAGATCAAGCCATCAGCGCTGCAACTCCCGGTAGTGTTTTACCCTCCAGCCATTCCAGAAACGCCCCGCCTGCGCTGCTTACGTAGCTCAGCCGGTCCAGCACGCCCGCATGCCGCAGCGCCGCCACCGTGTCACCGCCGCCGGCCACGCTGCGCAGCGCACCTTGTTCGGTCAGCATGGCCACTTCCTGCGCCACCGCGACGGTGGCCGCATCGAACGGCGGTACCTCGAACGCGCCGAGCGGGCCATTCCACAGCACCGTACGCATCTCGGGCAGCAGATTGCGCAGTGCCTGGATCGTGTTCGGACCCACGTCCAGCATCATCATGTCGACCGGGATTGCAGCTACGGCCACGTCATACGACGGCGCGTTCACCCTAAACTCGGCCGCGACCACGCCGTCGGTCGGCAGGACGATGGTGCACCCGGCGAGCGCCGCCTCCGCCATGATCTCCCTCGCCGTCGCGTGCATTTCCGCCTCCTGCAAGCTGCGGCCGACCGCGTAGCCCTGGGCTGCCAAAAACGTGTTGGCCATGGCACCGCCGATCACCAGCACATCGACCCGGCGCGACAGATTGCCCAGCAACGCAAGCTTGGTGCTTATCTTCGACCCGCCGACGATCGCGCAGACAGGGCGGACCGGGTCACCCAACGCGGCCTCCAGCGCCTCAATCTCCGCCTGCATCAGCCGGCCGGCATAGGCGGGGCGACGCTGGGCCACGCCCTCCGTGCTGGCGTGCGCCCGATGCGCGGTGCTGAACGCGTCGTTGACATACAGGTCGGCGTTGACGGCTAGCTGATCCACGAACTCCGGGTCGTTGGTTTCCTCGCCGGGATGGAACCGGGTGTTCTCAAGCACCAGCACGCCGCCGCGCTCCAGCGCGTCGACCGCTGCGGCGGCTATCGGTCCCACGCAATCAGCCGCGAACGCTACCGGGCGGCCCAAGACAACGGCCAGCGCGTTCGCCATGGGCGCCAGGGACATGGCCGGCACGGGCCGCCCCTGCGGACGGTCGAAATGGCTACAGACCACCACGCGGGCACCGGCGGCGGCGAGTTCGGCAATCGTCGGGCACAGCCGTTCGATGCGCGTCATGTCGGTAATCACGCCGTCCCGCATCGGCACGTTCAGGTCGGCCCGCACCAGCACCCGCCGCCCGGCCACCGCCACACCATCGAGCGTCCGCAGTGCCATACTACATCGCCCCGAACAGCGCGGCGGTATCGATCATACGGTTGCTGAAACCCCACTCATTGTCATACCAGCCCATTATACGGGCGAACGTGCGGTCGACGACCGCCGTCTGCGTCGCGTCAAAGCTGCATGACGCCGGGTGGTGGTTGAAGTCGATGCTGACCAATTTGTCAGCGCTGTAGTCGATGATGCCCTTCATCGGACCCATGGCGGCGTCGTGGAACGCCTGATTGATCTCGGCCACCGTCGCCGGGCCGCGCAAGTCGACATCGAGGCTCACGGCCGACACGTTCGGCACCGGTACGCGGATGGAGGTGCCGTCCAGCAGCCCCTTCAGCTCCGGCAGCACCAGGCCCACGGCACGGGCGGCGCCGGTGCGTGTTGGTATGGCGCTGACGGCGGCGGCGCGGGCGCGATGCAGGTCGTTATGCAGCGTGTCGACCGTGTTCTGGTCCCCGGTATAGGCGTGGATCGTCAGCATGAAGCCGCGCAGGATGCCGAAGCGGTCGTGCATGACCTTCGCCATCGGCGCCAGGCAGTTGGTTGTGCAGCTGGCGTTGCTGATCACCGTCATATCGGGCGTGATCACGTGATGGTTCACGCCGTACACGACGGTCGCGTCCACGCCGTCGGCCGGCGCGCTAATCAGCACGCGGCGGGCACCGGCGCCGGTGATCAGCGCCATGGCCGAGTCTTTGCTGGTGAAGCGGCCGGTGCACTCCAGCGCTACGTCCACGCCCTGGTAGGGGACCTTCGCCGGGTCACGCTCGGCGGTGACGGTAATGGGGCCAAACGTGCGGCCGTTGTGATGAATGGTGATGGCCTGGCCATCGACCGTGACCGTGCCGGGAAAGCGGCCGTGCACGCTGTCATAGCGGAACAAATGGGCGTTGGCCTCGACGCTGCCCAAATCGTTGATCGCGACCGGGACGACGTCCGTGCGGCCGCTCTCGACAATCGCGCGCAGTACCAGGCGGCCAATGCGTCCAAATCCGTTAATCGCGACCTTGACGGCCATGCTTTACGCTCCCTCAGTAATGGTTAGCCGTTTACGCACGGCGGTGGCGATCGCGTCCGGCGTGATGCCGAAATGACGGAACAGGTCGGCCGCGGGCGCACTGGCACCGTAGCCGGTCATGCCGATGAATAGGCCGTCGCTACCCAGCCAGCGTTCCCAGCCGAAGCCGCAGGCAGCCTCGATTCCGAAGCGAGGGGCCTGACCGAGGACGCCGGCGCGGTATTCGTCGGATTGGAGTGCAAACAGCTCCCAGCACGGCAGGGAGACGACGGCCACGCCGATGCCCTCGGCGGCCAGGGCGCGGCGCGCCTCGATCGCCAGCGCCACCTCCGACCCGGTGGCGATCAGGGTCGCGCGGCGCGGGCCCTCGGCCTCGGCCAGGACGTAGCCGCCGCGGGCGCTGCGATTCTCGGCGCCATCCAACCGCACAGCGGGAACGGGCTGGCGCGACAGGATCAGAAGGGTCGGGCCGTCGGCGCGGCGGATGGCCAGCTCCCAACACTCGACCGTTTCGACCGCGTCGGCTGGGCGTAGGACATGGACGCCGGGCATGGCGCGTAGTGCTGCAAGCTGCTCGACCGGCTGGTGGGTTGGGCCGTCCTCGCCCACGCCGATGCTGTCATGGGTTAGCACATGGATGACGCGCTGGTGCATCAGGGCGGCGAGGCGAAGTGCGGGGCGCATATAGTCGCTGAATGCCAGGAATGTGCCGACGTAACCGATCGTGCCGCCATGTAGCGCCATGCCGTTCGCCGCCGCCGCCATCGCATGCTCGCGCACGCCGTAATGGATGTCGCGCCCGGCAAACGACCCGGGTGTCACATCCGTCATCCCCGGCACGTGCGTCAACGTGCTGTCGGTCACGTCGGCCGATCCGCCCACAAGTTCCGGCAGCGACGCCACCAGCCGTTCCAGTGCCCGCTGGCTGCTGACGCGTGTGGCTTCGGTCGGGCGCTGTTCGGCCAAAGTGGTCCGCAACGCCGCCATCGGTTCCTGCCAACCTTCTGGCAGACGGCCGGCGGTCACGCGCTCGAACTCGGCACGCAATGGATGGTTGGCCAGACGCTTCAGCCACGCGCGACGCCCGGCCGTGCCGCGTGACCCGGCGGCGGCCCAGCGCGCTAGCAAATCGGGCGGAACGGTAAATGGGGCGTGCGGCCAATCCAACGCCTGCTTGGCCGCGTCACTCTCACTGGCGCCCAACGGCCGGCCGTGGCAGGCCATCGTGCCGGCCTTCGTCGGTGCGGCGAACCCGATCACGGTACGGCACGCGATCAGCGTCGGCTTCTTACTGCGCACCGCCAGCGACAGCGCGCTTTCGATCGCGTGCGGGTCGTGCCCATCGATGCGCTTCGTGGCCCATCCCATCGATGAGAACCGCTTCAGGGTGTCGGCCGAGCACGCCAGCGCCGTGTCCCCATCGATCGAGATATTATTGTCGTCCCACAGCACCGTCAGCTTTTCGAGCCGTAAATGCCCGGCCAGCGCAGCGGCCTCGGTGCTTACGCCCTCCATCAGGTCGCCGTCGGAGCACATAACCCAGGTGCGGTGGTCGACCAGGCTGCGGCCGAACCGCGCGGCCGCCATCCGTTCGGCCAACGCCATGCCGACACCGGTGGCCAGGCCCTGACCGAGCGGGCCGGTCGTGGCCTCGATCGCCGGGTGTTCGCCATGCAGGGGGTGGCCGGCGGCGGCGCTGTCCAGCCGGCGGAAACGTTGTAGGCGATCGAGCTCCATGCCGGCGTGCCCCGTCAGGTACAGCAGCGCATAAAGCAACATGGAGCCGTGGCCCGCCGACAGCACAAAGCGGTCGCGATCGGCCCAGCGCGGATCGGCCGCATCGAAGCGCAGCACGCGCGACCATAGCGCCGTTGCCACGTCGGCCATGCCCATCGGCATGCCGGGATGGCCGGAGCCCGCGGCCTCCACCGCGTCGATTGCCAGCGCCCGGATTGCGTCGGCCATCCGGCGTTCGACGGTTGCGGGCCTCGCGAGGATTGCGGCCTGGACCGCTAGTGCCGGGCTAAGGGTTACGCTGTCGCCAGCCATCGAGCCTCCCACGCAGCGCGCTTCTCGGTCGGCGGTCTGCGTTAGGCGGTCATAGGGGCGGCGGGGGGTGGGGGCAAGCCGGGGGCCGTGTGACCCGGCCAGCGCCGTCGTACGACTTGCGTCGCACAGTGGCATTTCGAAGCCCATGATCTCTTGGGTTAAGACATTTTCGATAAGGGCCTGATGCGTTGGAGGCCACTCCCTATCCGGAACACGCCGGAGTAGGTCGACGCTAATAGAGATCGGCTGGCAGCTACTCGATGACACCCCCTCGATGATAAAGATTGGGCTCTGCAATGCAGCGACCATGTCGCTCTCTGTCGAGGCGTAGGTTACGGCCAACTCCGGTACTCCCATGGTCCGGTCGGCTGCCACCGGCGGGACGACGCCCGCCAAGATCATACCCTGGCAGGGCTCCCGGTGGCGCGCGGGTGGCCGGTGATCAATGCTCCGACCTCAAGGCGATCATGCAAATGTGAGATTACAAAAGATACGAACTGGGCGAAGACTAGTCTGGTTAGCACCCCACACAAGAATAGGAGAACATTCCAAATGAAAGCCGTCGTATATCACGGGTCACGCAATGTAAGCGTCGACAATGTTCCAGATGCTAAAATTGAAAGGCCGACTGATGTCATCATTAGACTGACATCTACCAATATCTGTGGTTCTGACTTGCATATGTACGAAGGCCGGACAGACTTCCAAAAAGGGGGCGTATTCGGTCATGAAAATATGGGTGAGATCGTAGAAGTCGGTTCCGCCGTCGACCGGGTGAAAAAGGGTGATCTGGTCTGTCTCCCGTTCAATATCGCTTGTGGCTTTTGCGAGAACTGCGAACGCGGCCTGACCGGATATTGTCTCACGTGTAATCCCGGCTCGGCCGGTGCCGCCTATGGTTTCGCCGGCATGGGTCCGTTTCGCGGCGGCCAGGCTGAACTGCTGCGCGTGCCCTACGCTGACTTCAATTGCCTCTCGTTGCCGGAGGATGCGCACGAAAAGCAGGACGACTACGTTATGCTCAGCGATATCTTCCCAACCGGCTGGCACGCGACCGAACTTGCCGGACTCCTGCCGGGTGAGACGATTGCCATCTACGGCGCCGGTCCCGTGGGCCTGATGGCAGCACATTCAGCGGCGATCAAAGGCGCATCACGGGTGTTTGTCGTCGATGCACACGACGATCGTCTTGCGCTGGCTAAATCGCTCGGTGCGATACCGATCGATATGCGTCGCTGCGACCCGGTCGAGGAAATCCTGAACCAGACCGACGGTCGCGGGACAGACCGTGGCTGCGAATGCGTCGGGTATCAGTGTTGCAACCGTCACGGGCACGAGGCGAACAACTACACCATGAACTCTTTGGTTGCGTCGACCAAAGCGACCGGCGGCATCGGAGTGGTGGGTGTGTTTATCCCCGCTGACCCGGGGGGCCCCGACGAACTCGC
>JANPPS010000035.1:0-3482 GCA_031428635.1 Rhodospirillales bacterium | reverse complement strand
CGGCTACAGCTCGGGCGCCTAGGGCGGCAGGCGCAGCAAGGTAACGATGTCTGGCATGGCAAGCCGCGCGCCAGTCTGGTGTCAGCCCGCGCCGTCGCAGACCAGCACGGCATGGGCTGACGTGCCTACCTGCTTGCTGATCCCTGCCAGGTGCAGCGTCATGGCCTCGCTGCTGACCCAGGGCATGACGATGACCGCAATCACGGCGCGCTTGGGGCAGATGGCCGGAACTGACGAACTGGCCTTCTGGTAAGCATAAGGGGACAAAGCCGGAACGTCAGGTAGCTTTGGGGAGCGGCTTGGGCGCTGGACGGAGCAGCCTCAATCCGTTGGCTTTTTCCGACGTTTGTTGGGCAGCCCAGATATAGTCTCCGTTGAGATTCACGTGTTCCCAGCCGAGCGGCGAAAGATGTGCGAGCAGGTCGTCCGGCACGGTCTCGGTCTGGCGCAGCATGGCTGACAGTTTGGCGGCCTGCGGCATCTGCCTCAACCAGGTCAGCCAGTTCTGTCCGGCGTCCTCGCTGCGTTGCACCAAGCCATCCAGGCCACGGCGTTGCTCGGCGGACAGGCCGTGGGTCACAGGCGACGATGCACCTCGCGACGAGCTTGGTGGCGTAGGTCGGAGCAGAGTCGTTCGAACTGCGCAGGCGAGGGCACGACGATCCGGCGCTCACGGCAGGTCAGCATCACAAGCCCGGCCAGGACCGCTAGCTTGTCGTTCTCGATGGCACGCGCGAGCAGCGCGTCCAGCAGTTCCGTACGAGCCCGGCGGCCGAACGGGCGCAGGCCGAGGTGCTCCTGACAGTCGATCGCGTGACGCTGTCTGCTCCGTTCGGCCTCGACGTATTCGTCCATCGCACCCGGCGCCACGCCGATCTGGTCGGCCACGAACGCGACCATGGCAGCGGGCGGACGTTCACCAGCTCGCAACGCGCGGCCGGGGTGGCGCAGGTAGCAGAGCATCAGCGCATAACCGAGCCGGTTGTGGTCGGGCGGCAGCGCTGAGCCGCGGCCATGTCCTGAGACGGTAGGGTATAATGGCACACCAGCTCGCGCTGCTCGATCGGCGGCTCGAATAACTCCGCGAGTTAGGTTTCACTCAGTTGCTGCCGTCGCGCCACTCATGCCTCCTGCCCCTTGGGGCCGGCAGACCATCCGATCCGGGCCAAGGAGTCGATCAGCGTGCTGCGCTTGATGCCGAAGGTGCGGCACACGGCGGCTTTGGTTGCGCCGTTGTCCAGGGCGGTCGTGACCGCGGTGAGTTTCTCGGCGTCGATCGTCACGGGGCGGCCGCCCCGGCGGCCCCGGCGGGCTGCAGCGGCAAGTCCGGCCTGCACGCGCTCCTGGATCAGCGATCGTTCGAATTGGGCGAGTGCGCCGAAGATGTGGAACACCAGCTCCCCTTGCGCGGTCGTGGTGTCCATTTGCTCGGTCAGGCTACGGAACGCGATGCCGCGCGCCTTGAGGCCGGTCACCGTGGTCAGCAGATGCGGCAGCGAACGGCCAAGCCGGTCGAGCTTCCAGACGATCAGGCAGTCGCCGGTTTGGAGAAACACCAGGGCTTTGGCCAAGCCGGCCCGATCGCCACGGCTGCCGCTGGCCCGGTCCTCGAACAGGTGGCGCTCATCGACGCCGGCCGCGAGCAACGCATCACGCTGCAAATCCATTACCTGACGGTCGCCATCGGTGGAAACGCGCGTGTGGCCGACCAGCATATGCGGAAAACCTCGTGAAGAGGGTTTTCGCACATTGTAGCATTCCGACATAGTTTGTCGTGCATCTTTCACGCTTAGAAGTGCCCGTTTTTGATCGCTCGGCTCGGCCCAGCGGAAAACACCTGTTTGACGTTATTCCGATATCGAACCGGATACATCGCGGAATGGCCGAAACCCCAGCCCGATGAAGCTTTGGTGTTTCAGTGTTCCGGCTTTGTCCGCTTATGCGTACCAGAAGGCCAGTTCGTCAGTTCCGGCCCAGTAGGCCCGCGCGGGCAGCTCTTCCCGGTGCCAAGGTGATTGCGCCCAGCGAGCAGCGCGTTCAGCGAAGACATCGGAGGATGAATAGCGAAACGGGATGTCGTGGCGGTCTGCCCAACGATGGCAGTCCTCGCGGTTATACGCGCTGGCGTTCCGGTTCTCACGCCCACCCAGCATCTCGGACACCAGCACCCCGCACTCGCGCGGGACGAAGATGGGCCGGCGCGTGAGGACGGCGCCCGGCAACACAGCGAGGGCACGGCGCAGCAGGACAGTGCCGAGATGGGCATTGGCCGAGTGATGGATCGTATAGCTGTGCACCAGCTTGGTCACTCGGAGTCGCTCTTCTGAAGCTGCCGCCTCTTGATCTCGCACTCGATCCCGGCGGCAAGTCCGTCGCTCACCGGCGTCATCGGCAATCGCATCTCGGGGCTGTCGATTAGCCCGGCACGCCACAGCCAATACTTGATCGGCGCCGGGGTTGGCTCGGCCCATAGAAGCCGCGGCAAGTCGCAGAGGTGGCGCCAAGCCGCCAGCGCTCCCGTTTCGTTCACTGCCACGAGTAGGTCCCGAACCGCAGCGAAGGCGCGGGTCTAATTGTGCGCGGAGGCTATGATGCCGCCCTCTGCCCCTTGCGTCAGCATGGGTGGTAGAAGACGTCCTCGCCGGCCAGCACCGCGAAGCCGGACGGCTTGCGATGCAGCAGGTCGAAGGACTGCGCCATGTCGGCCGAACAGTCCTTCACGCCGACGATGTTCGCGCGCCCTGCCAACTCCAGCATTGCCGCATTGCCGAGGTTCACGCTGGTTCGGTACGCGATGTTGTAGATCACGATGGGCCACAGCCTGGGCAGGACGTTCGTGTTTATGGCGGCGTGCTTGGCCGGTATCTGGTAGATCTTCAAGACCGGCTACCGGCTGAAACGATAGCGGGACAGAGGTGCGAATGACGCCGCGTTCGGCTTAGCCGGCACCCTGGCTCGGCCCGGCCGCCGGCAAAAATCGGGGTCGTGCACCGCTTGAGACCAAGCCGTCGACCAGCACCATTTTTTGGCGCGTCTCAGCGCACGTCGCGAAGGCTAATTTCCAACAGGCCGCGGACGTAGGCGCTCATCGAGCGCCAGACCTCGATGTGAAACGCATCCTCATCGCGGCGCCAGAGTACGATCTCGGCCTTGCCGAACACGGTACGCGTGCAATTGCCGACCGGGAACACCCGTCGCGACAGATCGAGCGGGCAGCCGATTGCCAGCACGTCCTCGACGTGTGCGCCGCGTAATAGCAAGGCGACCTGGCGTTGTCCGATATCGACCGCTGCACCGCTCTCATTGTCCCAGTCCGGCCACTCCGTGCCCAGGGGCGCCAGCAACAACCACTCATCAGGCCCAAGCCAGAGCGCGCTGCGGTCGTCCACGCCAGCACTGGCGCGGCACGGCCCAGCCGGCAGGTCGATGCCGAACGCGGCGCCGAGGCCGGCGGCATCCCCACGCAACAGGCGGCGCGTGAG
>JANPPS010000034.1:0-13816 GCA_031428635.1 Rhodospirillales bacterium | reverse complement strand
AGTTCTGGTGCTACCGATCTACTCATTGGTGCGCCGCTGCCGGCCTATCCCATTGTTGCTTTGCAGTGTCTGGCATACTAAATGCTACTTTGCCGGCCTCCATTTTTCGGAAAGTGAGCCAGTCATTTTTCAGACGCCCGATTCACCGACCGTAAATCACAGCGCCTCGGCTGATAAGAGAGTTAGCGGGAGCGACATTCAAATTTGTCCCGTATCTCGGTGAACGCGAACCAGGGGAACACGCCGCGTGTAGACTTAATGACGAGATACAGTGCTCGCTATGCCAATTTCATGCATAGCGGCACCAGGGTATTCAGTAATTTCCGGCTGACCCTTAGAGGCGGATATCTTGCTCACCTCTGAGCTAATAGGTCGCGGTTTTAGGCGCTCAATCCGGATTTCGAACTGGCGCCTCGCCGGCCGGGGGTGCGTCGGCCTGGTCGGCTGGAAGTGCATCGGTCGGCTGTTCCGCCTGGCGCTTAGCCGCTTCTTTCTCGCGCGCCTTTTCTTCTTTCTTGGCGACTTTCGCCCGATCGCGTTCGGCGCGCTGCATGTTGTAGTTCGGCTTAAACACCATGGTCTCGTCCTTGGCCAAGAAAGGATCCTGGCCGGCCGTGAAGCCGGCCAGGTTTAGGTGTTAGGCGTTCTGCAGGCTAACCGCAGAGGTCTTGCCCTGCTGGCCGCGCTCGAGCTCGAAGCTCAGCTTCTGGCCCTCGTTCAGCGTGCCCATGCCAGCGCGCTCGACGGCGGAGATGTGTACGAACACGTCCTTGCTGCCGTCGTCGGGCTGAATGAAACCAAAACCCTTTTGCGAATTAAACCACTTCACTGTTCCGACTGCCATCGTCGCTTCTCCATACTGCCGGCGGTCCACGCGGTGTGGACCGGATTACTTTTGTGCATTCAGGGGAGTAGCGGAGTAGCCGGGACCTGCCATCAGCAAAATCCGCGAGCGTCGACCAACAAAAACAGCCCAACACGTAAAAGCGCCTCTGACTGACATGGGCGCTTGGCCACCCAAAGTCAAAGCCTAAAGCGCCAGCCGCCCTTGCCGGGCCCTGCCGATGCTGGCGGGCACCGCGCCGTCGCCGAACTGGATCGTCACTTCCTGCCCGACCGCCGCCGCTGCCGCCGATGTAATCGCGTGCCCGTCCGCCCCGGTCACCAGCGCGTAGCCCCGGGCCAGCACCGCCAACGGAGAGACCGCGTCCAGCCGACCACCCACCCCGGCCAGGCGAGCCTGCGCCTCCCGCATCGCCGACAGCAGCGGCGCAGGCTGCAGCCGGGCCATCGTGCCCAGCCCGACCGCCCGCCGCTGCTGCGTGGCATAGCGCAACGCCGCCCCCAGTTGCGCGTGTACCAGCCGCAGCAATCCCTCGGGCCGCGTCATCAGCGCCTGGGGGGAGGGAATGCCGCGCTCGGCCTGCATCAGCGCCGTACGACGGATACGGACCAGGTTGGGCAGCGCCAGCCGCATCCGCCGGCCACGGCCATCCAGCGCCAGTCGAGCAGCGACAACCAAGGCCGGAAGGTCCGGTAGCGCCGTGGCCGCACGCTGCAGACGGGCAGACTGCGTCGCTAGTAACGCGTGTGGATCGGGCAAGCCGCGCTCCGCCCGCAACAACGACGTGCGCCGAAGTCTGATCAGGTTCGGTAATGCCAATACCAGCCGCTTTGCACGGCCCTCCGCGGCTAGCCGCGCCGCTTCGATCAGGGCCGGCAGGTCCGGCAACCCGCGCTCAGCCCGGCCCAGCCGCACCCGTTGCTCCTGCGTCAACCGCCGCAATCCAGCCGCCAGCCGTGTACGCTCCCCTGCCAACAGCGCCACCATCGCGTCGCGGGACGGCACAGCGAGCTCTGCCGCCGCGGTCGGTGTCGGTGCCCGGCGATCGGAGGCCAAGTCGATCAGCGTGTGGTCCGTCTCATGCCCCACGGCCGAGATCAGCGGAATACGGCACAGGGCGGCGGCGCGGACTACGCTTTCGTCATTAAATGCCATCAGGTCCTCGAGGCTGCCGCCGCCCCGCGCCACGATCAGCACGTCGGGCCGCGGCACGCCGTCCTGGGGCAGCCGATCGAAGCCTTCAATGGCGCGGGCGATGCGCTCGGCGGCACCATCACCCTGAACGGGCACGGGCCACACCAGCAGCGGGCGGGGAAAGCGGCGGGTGAGGGTTGTGCGGATATCCTGCAGCACCGCACCCTGGGCCGACGTGACTACGCCGATCACCGCCGGCAGCATTGGCAGTTGCCGCTTGCGTACCGGGTCGAACAGGCCCTCCGCCGTCAGGCGCACGCGCAGCATCTCGATACGGGCCAGCAGGGCGCCGACGCCGGCATAGGCCATGGTTTCGACGATCAGTTGGTACGAACTACGCTCGCCGTATGACGATACGCGGCCGGTGGCGATCACCTCCACGCCATTTTCAGGCACCAGGCCGAGCTTCGATACGGCCGTCTTCCATACGACGCCGCTGATCTTGCCGCCTTCATCCTTCAGCGAAAAATACATGTGGCCGGATGGGTAGCGCTTGTACTCCGTAATCTCGCCCCGCACCCGGACGCGGCCAAACGCGCCCTCCAGCGTGCGTTTCACGGCGCCGGAGATCTCACTGACGGTGTACTCGGGGACGTTCGTATCGGACATGGCGCGCATCTTATGCTAGGCCGTGCGCCGTCAGAAGGGGTGCTGCATGCGGGTGTTGGTAGTGGGTTCGGGCGGACGGGAGCATGCACTCGCCTGGGCATTGGCGCGATCGCCGCTGTTGACCACGCTGTACGTGGCGCCCGGCAACGCGGGGACGACGCAGGTCGCGACAAACGTGCCGGTGGCGGCCATGGACGCGGATGGGCTGGTGCGGTTCGCCATAGACACAACGATTGATCTGGTCATCGTGGGGCCAGAGGGACCGTTGGTGGCGGGGCTTGCGGACCGAATGGCGGCGGCCGGCATCGCCTGTTTCGGCCCCAGCGCGGCGGCCGCACAGCTAGAAGGTAGCAAGGCGTTTACAAAGGAGGTCGCGGACGAGGCGGGCATTCCCACGGCGCGGTGGGAGCAATTCGACACCCTGGCAGGCGCCGAGGCGTTCATCCGCCACCGGGGCGCCCCGATCGTCGTGAAGGCGGACGGCCTGGCGGGCGGTAAAGGCGTTGTGGTGGCGACGACGGTAGACGAGGCTGTGGCCGCCGCGACGATGGCGCTCGCCGCCGGGCCGGTGGTGATCGAGGAGTGCCTGACCGGGCCGGAGGTCAGCGTGTTCGCACTCTGCGACGGCACCGAAGCGTTGCTGCTGGGGGTGGCGCGCGATCATAAGCGCGTGGGCGACGGCGATACGGGGCCCAACACGGGCGGCATGGGGGCGGTGACACCCGTGCCCGGCTTCGATGGCGCGGCGGCGATGGAGTCGTTCATCCACCCGGCACTGCGTGTCATGGCGCAGCGGGGCACGCCCTTTCGCGGCGTACTGTTTGCCGGGCTGATGCTGACGACCGCCGGGCCACGGCTGATCGAGTATAATGTTCGCTTCGGTGATCCCGAGTGCCAGGCGCTGTTACCGCTGCTGTCTAGTGACTTGCTGCCGATACTCGTGTCGGCGTGCACGGGGCGGCTGGGTGATGCGCGGCTCGAGTGGCGTGCCGATGCGTCGGCGGCGGTGGTGATGGCGCAGCGGGGCTATCCGGGACCGCTGGACGGCGCGGGCGCGATCGGGGGGATCGAGCGGGCGGGGCTTGTGTTTCACGGTGCGACGCGGATCGAGGGCGGGCAGGTCATGGCCGATGGCGGACGGGTGCTGACGGTAGTGGGGCTAGGGCCGGACCCAGGCGTGGCGCGGCGGGCGGCGTATGACGGGGTGGCCGCAATCGACTGGCCGGGCGGGTTCTGCCGTAGCGATATTGGCGGGTAATCGGGCAATGCCGGCCGTAGCCGCGCTGTTGACCGCGTGCGACCGCCCATCACCCTGACCTACAGCATCGGCGCCGATGCTGTAGGTCAGGCCCGCGCCTAACGCGCCCGCGCTGCCGCAAGCCCTAGGCCGGCACCCACCAACAAAGCGCCGCAGATGCGATTGGGCAGCCGGCCCTGCCGCACGATCGCGCCCCGTAGCTGCCCGGCAACGGTTGCCCATACGCTATCGAGTGCCGCGACAATGACCAGAAACGTCAACGACATCGCCAGCAACTGCGGCACCAGCGCATGGCCCGGCGATACGAACTGCGGAAAGAACGCACCGAAGAACAGCAGCGTCTTGGGATTAGTGATCGATACCAGGAACCCCCGCGCCACCGTTGCCCCGGGCCGGGGTGGCGCGGGGGCGGCGGCCAGCGTATGCGCGGGCGCGCGCCAGGCCTGCACGCCAATCCAGATCAAATACAGCGCGCCACCCCAGCGCAGCAGGTCGAACCAATACCCCGCCGCCGCCAGCAACGTCGTCATACCCAGCGCCACGACCGCCAGCTGTACCGCCAATGCCGCACTGGTGCCGAGCAGCGTCCAGAACCCAAACCGCGCGCCATGGGCCACACTGGTGGAGATAATAAGCGCCATATTTGGCCCGGGAAACAACGCCAGCAGCACGGTGGCGGCGATAAAGGCGAGGAAGAGCGACTGGTCCATGACGAAACCCTAGCCAGGGCCGCCTAAGCCAGTCCAGGCAGCATCGCGCGGTGCCACAGCGCAACGCCGAACAGCAGCGACACCACCACTGCGCCAAACGGCAGCGCCAGCAGGCACGGTACCAGCACAATCAGCAGCAATACCGGCGACCTGTGGCCATCCATCGCGACAAGAGCGGCGGCGGTCAGCACCGGCAGGTCGTAGCCGAACGCGTAGGGCGTCGCCACGAACGTCGCGAGCGGCAATACGACTAACTCCGAACCCCGCCGGGCTCGCCACAGGGCCACCAGGGCGCCCACCGCCGCCATGCCCTGCACCGCGCGCGCCATCCCGGCGCTACCACCTAGCAGTTGGACCGCGGCCGTCACTGTCGGCATCTGATCGAGCTTTGGCCCCCGTCCGGCCGTCAGAGCCAGCGCCTGCGCCTGCATCGCGTCAGCCCATGCGGGCCAGACCGCCCAGCCGAACAGCAATGCTGTCGCCGCCGTCAACAGCGCGGCACCCAGGATAGCGCCAGACAGCGCCCGCCAGTGCGCGCCGAATAGTAGGAACGCCGGCACCAGCAGCGCCAATTGCGGTTTGTACGCCGTGGCCACCAGCAACGCCCCCGCCAGCACCGGCCGTACCGGCAGCAGTCGTAACCCGCCCAGCATCAACGCCGCGGTCAGAAACCCGTTCTGCCCCACCACGAACGACAGCGCGCAGGCCGGGGCCACGACCAAAAGCAGCGCCCGATCCCACCGCCACCGCCACGCCCCCGCGGCCCCCACCAAGGCCGCAAACGTGACCCCACGCCAGACCAAAGCCGCCGCCGGGTAGGGTAGCCATCCGAGCGGGGCCACGGCCAGCAGGAACCAGGGCGGATACGGGTACGGGTAAAAACCGTTCTCTGCCGGCAAGCCGAGTCCGGCCTGGTAGGCCTGCAGCGCCGCGTTGTCATAGATCGTGGCTGGCGGATGGGTGAGCGCGTAGCGGCCGAACGTCCAGAACCCCCACACGTCAGGATAAAGCGGCCCGTCGGTCGTCATTTCTTGCAGTACGAACACGGCCGCTAGGGCGAGGGACAGATACAGGACCAGCCGGACCGTCATCGCCGGGCCTGAAAGAAATCGCGCAACAGCGCGGCGCAGGCGGTTTCCTGCACGCCACCAACGATTTCGGGGCGATGCAGGCATCCGGGGGCATCGAACACGCGTGGCCCGTGTTCGATGCCACCCCCCTTTGCGTCATAGGCGCCGAACACGACTCGGGCGATCCGGAAATGAGTGCAGGCGGCGGCGCACATCGGACAGGGTTCGAGCGTCACGACCAGGGTGCAGCCAGGCAGCCGGGGCTGACCGAGCGCGCGGGCGGCGGCACGCAGCACCAGCAACTCAGCATGGGCGCTGGCGTCGCGATCGGCTTCGGTTTGGTTGCCAGCTGCCGCCAGCACGGTGCCGTCTGGAGCCAACAGGACGGCGCCCACCGGCACTTCACCCCGCGCCGCCGCCGCCCGGGCCTGGTCGAGTGCCGCCGTCATTGCGGGGGCTCGTCGCTGGTTGTAGTCAGCCGACATGGCTCGCACAAAACCCCTGGTTGGTATCACGCTGGATGCCGAGGCATCCGGCGGCTACTCGCAATACCCATGGTACGCGCTGCGTGCCAACTACGCCGCCGCTGTTGCAGAGGCAGGGGGCGTGCCGGTGGCACTGCCGCATCATCCGGAACTGGCGGACGCCATGCTCGACCGCATCGACGCGCTGATCGTGACCGGCGGCGCGTTCGACGTCGACCCGGCGCTGTATGGCGACGCCGCCCTGCACCCGACGGTCAGCCTGAAGGCTGCGCGCACGGCGGCGGAGTTGGCGTTACTGCACGGGGCGCTGGCGCGGGATATGCCGGTGTTGGGCATTTGCGGTGGCGAGCAGCTTCTGGCCGTGGCCCTGGGCGGCACGCTGATCCAGCACATCCCAGACAGCGTGGCCGGCGCGTTGGAGCATGAGCAGCCCAATCCGCGCCATCAGCCAGGCCACGCGATCACGCTAGTGGCGGGTACGCGGCTGGCGCGGATTGTGGGGACCGCGACGATGCACGTGAACAGCGCGCATCATCAGGCAGTGGCGACCGTGGGTCCCGGCGCCGCGGTGAATGCGCACGCGCCGGACGGTGTGATCGAGGGCATCGAGGACCCGCATCGCCGCTTTGTATTGGGCGTGCAATGGCATCCGGAGTTTCTGATCGATCCCGGCGACCGGCGCATCCTGCAGGCGTTACTAGCAGCATGACCGAGCCTGAGAATGAAGCGGTCCGAGGTGAGCGGGTCGCGAAATGGCTAGCCCGCGCGGGCGTCGCCAGCCGGCGTGACGCGGAAAAATTAGTCGAGGAGGGCGTAATTCGCCTGAATGGTGCCCTAGTCACCCACCCCGCCACGTTTATCCAGGCGGACGATATCGTGCAGGTTCGCGGCGCCGTCATCGACAGCCCCGACCGCACCCGGCTGTGGCGCTATCATAAGCCCGAGGGGCTGGTCACGACCCATAAGGACCCGCAAGGGCGGCCCACAGTGTTCGAGCGCCTGCCCGAGGGGCTGCCCCGCGTGGTGAGCGTGGGGCGGCTCGATCTGAACAGCGAGGGGCTGCTGCTGCTGACCAATGACGGTGCGCTGGCGCGGCGGTTGGAGCTACCGTCCAATGGCTGGATCCGCCGCTACCGGGTGCGCGTGTACGGGCCAGTGGATAACCGGCAGCTGGGCCTACTGGCCAAGGGCGTAACGGTCGATGGCGTCAAGTACGGCCAGATCGAGGCGTCGCTGGAAGCGCGGACCGGCACTAACGCGTGGCTGAGCGTCAGCCTGAAGGAAGGCCGCAACCGGGAGATCCGCAAGGTCATGGCCCATCTGGGGCTGCAGACCACGCGGCTGATCCGGGTGGCGTACGGGCCATTTCAGCTCGGTAACCTCGATCGGCATTTGGTGGACGAGATCAACGGCAAGGTGCTGCGCGAACAGCTATCGGGGCTGGGGCCCGCACCGCGGTAGATGCGCATCATCGGCGGCGCGTGGCGGGGCCGAGTGCTGCAGGCGCCGGCTGGCCTGGCGACGCGCCCGACGGCGGAGCGGGTGCGGCAGGCGCTGTTCGACCGGCTGTTACACGCGCCCTGGGCCGGGCGGGATTGGCTGACGGACGCGGCCGTACTGGACGCCTTCGCCGGCACGGGCGCACTGGGGCTGGAGGCGCTGTCCCGCGGCGCCGGCCATGCGACGTTTCTGGAACAAGACCGCGCCGCGTTGGCAGCTTTGCGAGCCAACATCGCCGCGTGCGGAGCCGCGGCGCGCTGCACGTTATGGGCGGGGGATGCGCTGACGCCGCCGCGGGGCGCACCGGTCGCGTTGGTATTACTCGATCCGCCATACGCCGCCGACCTGCCCGTACGGACCGTGGCCGCGCTGCTGCGTCAAGGCTGGGTGGGGCCCGACACGCTGCTGGTGATCGAAACCGCGGCCGACGAGGACCTGCCTGGAGAGCCGGTGGCCAATTTCAGCCATGGGGCGGCCCGGGTGCATGTGCGGCGCGGCGCGGCCTGGATACAGCCCTAACGCCGTCCGAATAGTCGTTCCAGGTCGGCGCGGGTCAGCGTCACGACCGTCGGCCGGCCGTGGCTGCAGGTGGCGGCACGGGGCGTCGCCTCCATCTGGCGCAACAGCGCATCCATCTCGGGCGCCAGTAGGCGGCGGCCGGCGCGGACGCTTCCGTGGCACGCGAGCCGGGCCAGCATCGCATCGAGCCGGGTGGCCAATGCGAGGGGTTCGCCGCCGCCCTCCTCCGCCAACTCGTCGGCCAGATCGCGCAACAGGGGGCCGGGGTCGGGCGCGCCCAGAGCAGCCGGCAAGGCGCGGACCAGGATCGCGCCGGCGCCGAAGCCTTCGATCTCCAGCCCCAGCTGAGCCAGCGCCGGGGCTTCGGCCAGCAGGCGGCGCTGGGCGGCGGGGGGCAGGTCCACCACGGCCGGCAACAGTAGCGGCTGCGTGGTAATTCCGCCGGCCAACAGCTGGGCGCGCAGCTGCTCATGCACCAGCCGCTCATGCGCGGCGTGTTGATCAACGATCACGAGCGCGCCATCGGCCGTCACGGCCAGCACGTACGTATCCAGCACCTGCGCCACCGCGGCACCGAGTGGGTGGTCGGGTGAGGGTATCGCCGCCGGTGCCGTGCGGGCGGAAGGTAGGTCCGTGGCCCCGAACGGCAGCGGGGCCTCGGCAAAGCCCGGCCGGACGGGCGTGGGATAGGCCACATGCAGCCCGGGGCGGCGCTGAGCCATCGGGACGGGTCGCGCGCCGCCTGCCAGAGCGCGGACTAGCGTGCCGATCACAAGGCTGCGGACCGCGGCCGGATCCTGGTAGCGCAGCTCGGTCTTCGCCGGGTGCACGTTCACGTCCAGGTCCGCGTGCGGCAGCGTGAGATAGAGGGCGCAGACCGGGTGGCGCCCGACCATCATCCCGTCCCGCGTGGCAACCCGCAGCGCCGTCCTTAGCACGAGGTCGGTTACCGGGCGGTTATTCACCACCAGGCTGATGCCGGACGCCGTAGCCCGATGCACCGCCGGGCCGCCGATCAGGCCGTGCAGCCGCCAGGGTCCGGATGGCATGGGGCGCGTCTCGTCGATGGCGATCAGCCCGGCGCCATCCGGTCCCAGCAACGCGGCGACGCGGTCGGGTAAGGGCTGTGCCGGCAGATCGAATGCGACGCGGCCGTCCAGCTCGCATCGAAACGCAACGTGGGCGGCGGCGTAGGCCAGGCGGCGTACAGCAAGCTCCGCCTGCTCACCCTCGGTACGCGGCTGTTTCAGGAATTTACGGCGGGCAGGGGTGGCATAGAACAGGTCGGCGACGATGGCGGTCGTGCCAGGGCCGGCGGCAGCGGGCATGGGCGGCGTGACCTGACCGCCCTCCACCCGGATCGTGTGCGCGTGGGCGGCACCGGGCGGTCGCGACGTGAGGGTCAGCCGGGCGGCAGCGCCAATGCTGGGCAACGCCTCTCCGCGAAAGCCCAGGGTCACGATCCGCACCAGCGAGTCGTGTTGCGAAAGCTTGCTGGTGCAATGACGTTGCACAGCAAGTTCCAGCTGCGCCGCGTCCATGCCGGCCCCGTCATCGACGACCTCGATCCGGGTGATGCCGCCCTGGTCTAGTCGCACGGCGATGCGGGTGGCACCGGCGTCGATCGCGTTTTCCACCAGCTCCTTTACGGCCGCGGCGGGGCGTTCGATCACCTCACCGGCGGCGATGCGGTTGACCAGGCCCTCCGGCAGGCGTCGGATCACGCCCGGTGGCAGTGTGACTAGGGGAGTGGGCGGCGGCATGATGCAGGATAATACCACAATCGACGCGGGCACCGCACGTGACTTAGGGGCTGAGCGGGCGATCCTGGACAGCGTCAACGCGGGACGAGCGGAGACGGAGGCGCTGCTGGCGTCCCTCGTTCGCTTCCCGAGCGTGCTGGGGGCGGAGGCCGGTTGCCTCGACGCGATGGCGGCGGCCTATGCCGGGCTGGGGCTCAGCCCGTTCCGGGTACCCGTCGACCCGGCGGCGTTGCAGGACCGGCCCGGCTGGTCACCGCCGCTGATTGAGTATGCCGGGCGTGAGAACGTCGTCGCCCTACATCAGCCGCGCACGGTGCGGGGCCGGTCGCTACTGCTGCAGGGCCACGTGGACGTCGTACCAGAGGGCGCGGCCGATCTGTGGACTACGCCACCATTCGAGCCGTCGGTGCGCGACGGCCGGATGTATGGCCGGGGCGCGGGCGACATGAAGGCCGGGCTGGCCGCGATCGTGGGCGCGCTGGCGGCGTTGCGCCGCGCCGGGCTACAGCCGGCCGCGCCCGTTCAACTGGCGGCGGTGATCGAGGAAGAGTGCACCGGTAACGGTGCCCTGGCCGTTATGCATGCGCTGCCGGCCCCCGACGCCGTTGTGATCCCCGAGCCCGGCCCCGGGCACATCGCGTTGTATGTGGCCGAAGTCGGCGTCGTCTGGGCCTGGATCACCGTCACCGGCCGCCCCGCCCATGTGCGAGAGATGCATGCCGGCGTTAATGCCATCGAGGCGGCCTACGTGCTGATGGAGCGATTTCGCGCGCTGGAGGATGCGGCCAACCGGGGCGAGCGGCGGCATCCGGCGTTTGCGGGCGACAACCACCCGATCAACGTAAACCTGGGCACCATCGCGGGTGGCGAGTGGACCAGCAGCGTCGCCACCCGCGCCGTGTTCAGCATCCGCGTCGGCGTCATGCCCGGTGAAAGCTGCCACGCCACGCGGGCGGCGATCGAGCGATTAGTAACCGATGCCGCGTCCGATCCGCGGCTGCGGGGGGCCGGGGTGAGCGTGGCGTTCCGGGGCTTCATGGCCGATGGCTGCGTGTTTCCGCCCGATCAGCCGATCGCGCAGACGCTGTCCCGACATCACGCCGATCTGGTGGGCGCGACGCTACGGCATTATGCGGCGGCGGGCCTGACGGATGCGCGGTTCTACGCGCTGTACCAGAACACGCAGGCGACCTGCTACGGCCCGGACGCAGACAGCATCCACGGTATCGATGAGAGCGTGTCGCTCGATAGCCTGCACACCGTGACGCGCGTATTGGCGCTAACGATCGCCGAATGGTGCGGAACGGAGCGGATTTAGACCTGTAGAAATAAATCACGCCCGCCCACGTCGCCATCGGTCAGCGCGAGTAGCAGCGGTTCACCGGCGCGTTCGGCATGTAACCACAGCCCGGCCGGGCCAGGAGTAAGGCGGGTGATGCCGAGCGCCGCGACCACAGCGGGGACCGTCGCCGTGCCGGTCACCAACAGGCGGCGGACGCCGTGCTGAACCAGGGCGACGGCCAAGTCGGCGAAGGCCGCACCGGGCTCGGGTCCCGGCGGTGGCGTGATCAACACTGGCGTGTCGCCCAACTTAGATAGCGCCCATTCCAGTGTCTCGGCCGATAACGCGGCGTGGGGCAGCCGGTCACGCGCGCTGCCGGCCTGAAACATCGCAGTGCGGCTGGTGGCGCCGGCGAGGATGGCGGCAGGGCCGGGTAGGGCTGGTAAGGGTGCGGGTGCGGTTTCCCCTGCGACCAGAAATGGTGCGAGGGCCGGACTACCGAGTACTGCCGCCTGACCTGCCAGGGCAGACCCCAGAGTGCGTAGGTCCTCTTCGTCTAGCGCATCGATAACCGCGATCCGCCGCCCCTGCTCGCGCTGCCCGGCTAGCGCCGCCCGGATCGCCGAAGCGCCGGCCCGCACCACGCCGTGCGCCACTAAACCAACGGTGCCGTCCGATTGCAGCGACAGCAGACGCACGTAGCTGGACTGATCGCCGGGTGCCGCTCCGGCCAGCAGAATCTGCCGCCGGAATACGTAACCCTGAAATAGCGTGAACCCGGCAGCGGGCAGCGCCGGGCAGGCTACGGCGAACCCGGTACCGAGCGCCGCCACCAGCGCGTCCGCCAACGCGCCGATCGGGCCGGCGCAGGCCGGGTCGTGCGTTACCAGCACCTGCGTGCAGCCGGCCTGCGCCAATCGGGCGACAGCGTCCGCGATACCGGCCGGTCCGGCGAGCAGCACCGGGACCGTGTCCTTCGCCAGTGGGCTCGCGTCGAGCGTGATGCAAGCGGCAGCCCCGGCCTCGGCCAGGCCCGTTGCGGCCGCAACCGCGCCGAGCAGGCGGTCGGCGATGATGCCCAGCATCGGCTAGACCCCGCGGTTATGTGTTACGGCGGCGGCAAATAGCGCGGCCTGCGCTGGCCAGTCCGGCAACGTAGCGCCAGCGCGGGCGGCGGCGTTGGCAAGGCTGTGGCGCAGGTCGGGATCCTGCACAGTCCGGCGCAGTACCTTCGACAGGGTGCCGGCGTCGTCGGCGTCCACCAGCAGCGCGCCCAGCGGCAGGTCGGTCATTCCGGCCGCGGTCGTGACGACCGGGATGCCGCGGACATACGCCTCTGCTACGGCTTCGCAGTATGCCTCTGATCGGGTCAGCACCACGAATAGCCCGGCGCGGGCATACAGCGCGTCGAGGTCCGCGCGGCTTGGGTGTTGGACGATAGACACCCGATCGTTCATGGCCGGTGGGATAGCAGCGGCGAGCGCGCTTTTCCAAGCCGGGCCGTCATGACCTGAGCCGGCGATCGTAAGGGTCCAGTCTAGGTCGTGGAGTAGAGATAAGGCCGCGATCAGCTCAACGCCCTCCTGCACGGTCTGCGTACCAGCAGAAAGAACGTGAACCGGGCCTGACGCGGGCACGGTAGCGGGCAGCTTGTCGATACCCGGGCGAACCACCGTTGCCGTCACGCCGAAAGTCGCCTGAACCGAGTCGGCCGTGGCTTGGCCAGTGCAGATCACGCCGCCGAGAACAGGCAGCCGGTCGTGCCACGCGGTTTCGGTACCAGCGTTGCTGACGGCCGCGCGGTCCAGCAGTGCGACAGTGCCCACGCAATCCGCGATGGACAGCGTGGTAAGAAGCAGGCCGTCGATCACGACCAGGCAACCGGCCCGAGGCCCTGGCGCGACCGTGGCGGGGTGGCCGATTGCGGTCAGCGCCTGTGCCATCCGCGATGCATAGGTGTGGGAGGATTCGCCCAGACCGCTGATTACGTCTCGGGCGGCTGGCTGGCAGAACAAGATCACCTGCCCCGCCTAGCATGGGTTCAGGCCCGATGCATCAGGGCGACGGCCAGGCTAACCGTATCGGCAGCGGCGCCATGGTGGTTATAGCCGGGCCGGTCGGTGCCCGGCCGTTCTGTCGAAGTGGCCGCAGCGCGGGCGGCGCGGGTCACGATAGTAATAACGCGGCTCTGGACGGCGATGGCGGTCAGCAGCAGCGCGGCGTTTTCGGCGGCAAGCTCCTGGATTTGCTCGGCCAGGGCCTGGTTATAGTAGGTGCGGGGCGCGGTCGCCGCCGCCTCGGTCAGCGCCTGCGCGGCGGCCTCCTTCTCCGGAAGGGCGATCGGAATCGTTGCGGGAACGTCTCGCAGCGCGGCGTTTTCGGTTTGGAGCAGAGTGCGCAGCGTATAGGCAGCGGCGGTGACCGGGGTCTGGGGGTCTCGGTGGGGGGGGGGGGGGCGTCGGACGGGGTCTCCGGGCGCTGATGCTCTTGTTGGCGCAACATCTGCAGCAGCACGGGCCGCGCCAGGCCGATGCCGCCGTGATCGGCCATATGCCGGGCCAGTTCCTGCGTCAGCATCGGCC
>JANPPS010000033.1:0-6556 GCA_031428635.1 Rhodospirillales bacterium | reverse complement strand
GGCTGCTACTCCTCCAGCGTCGGGTCGGAGCCGCGATACTAACCATGTGGGCGTGCGGCTGCGTTTGGAACGCGGGCGCGATGATGGCGACGGGTAAGCCTTACTTCACCGGCATCGCTGGAGACCTTGTGTTCCGGACTTTCAACCTCGAGTTCTTCTTCGGAATTGCTGTAGCCTTCCTTGTGCGCAGGCCGGCCTGGCGGCCCCGCGCTATGTTGATAGCAGGTGCCATCCTGTTTATGGGCAACGGGCTGTACGAAAGTTTTGGCCCACCGCTCCCGAACGAGTGGCCACCGCATAACGCGCTGTACGCGATTGGCGCGGCACTAATGTTGTATGGCACGGCCTGCCTAGACCTCCGCCGGCAATGGACGGTGCCACGCTGGGCGTTAGCGCTGGGTAGCGCATCGTACTCCATCTACCTCGTGCATGCCCCCGTGGCGGCGGTCGTGGCTGAGCTGATCCGACGCATCCGGGCCGCGGTGCCTATCCCGATCGAGCTGACATTCATTGTGACCGTAGGCGCCGGAGTGATAGCTGGACTGATCGTGCACCGGTTGGTCGAAAGGCCCGTGATGCGGTTTGCGGCGCGGCTTAATAACCGCCCACCCCGTGTCACAACGTCGGGGCCGGGTCCATCGCCGGCGTAGGGTCATGATCGACAATACGGCTGTCCTCTAATGGCGTCACATTTTTCGAAGGAGTGCCGGGCGTGATCGACCTGCCTAATCCAATTAAAACCTTGATACGGTCCATTCAAGCTCGTTTTCGGCCACGCGGATGAACGCGTTATCGCGCCGCCCCCCTCAAATCGTTGAGATCATCGCGCTCATTGCCCTCGTTTGTGGTCTCGCTAGCGCAGTGACAAGTTGGTGGCTTCGCGGCTCGCTGTGGGAAGACGAGATCATTGCGGTAAGTCACGGTCTGCAGCCCCTGCCCTCGTTCTTTATTGAGGTACTTCGTAACGACATTCATCCCTTTCTCTATTTTCTTTTTCTAAAGATTTGGTCATCTGTCGCTTTTGGCTCGGACAAATGGGTACTGGCGAGCTCACTTGTCGCAGCAGTATTCAGCGTCTCCGTGTTGGCCACCGTTGCTTACAAAGTCGGCGGGCGTGTGGCGGCGATTTGGGCCGTAACGCTATTCTGCGTATTGCCGAGCTTTTCCTGGTCAGCATCAAATCTACGTATGTATTCTTTGATGCCGGCGATTGCACTCGGATGCTGGTATGTAAACCGCCAAGCGCTTCGATACGGTGGCAACCGATGGCTTCTAGCAGTGATTTTACTGCAAACAATCGAGAGTTATACGCATGCTATCGGCTTCTTCTTCGCTGCGTTTTTCGCACTAGCAGCTCTGATCGGCCAGCGCCAAATAACAACACGGCAGTATTTCCTCCACTGGGTTGGCGCGCAGGCTTTATCGCTAGTATTTATATTACCTGTCGTTGCAAGCGGGTTGATCCGCAGCACCGAGCCCCTGGGTGAGCCAACATTGTGGAGTGTGCTGGGTTACTCGGCACAAGTCGTCTCCTTTCTGGCCCCAGCGCCATGGGTTCCGATCGCCAGCGGCGTCGCGATCTTTGCTCTGATTGCCTTCGCGTCCCTCGACAAGGAGGCGCGCGTAATCGCGCTGGTCATCCCGTGCGGCGCCTTGCTGGCATGTACTCTCGCCGGCTTGATGGGTAAGGCGATGTTCAAGGCGCCTGTGTTCACCGCCAATCTCACGCCTTTCCTGGCGCTCGGCGCTGGACTGGGAATTGCGCGTTGTAAGGCGGCACAGCCGTTTGCGGCATTCTGCAGCTTGGTCTTGGCAGTGGATCTTTGGTCGGGTCAGTTAGACCGGCATCTGGCCCAGAACTACCAGCCGGCAGCGCACTACGTCGCAGAAAACGTCCGGAGCGGCGATCAGGTCATCATCCCGTCGATGAGCGTCTTCTGGGGCATCCTGAGATATGGCGTGGCTCCGAACTGGGGTGAGCCGCTTGCCATTTTACCGCTCACCGACAATCCTCAATGGACGGCGCTGAAGGCTAAGATGGGACCACGGCTGGTTAACTTACTTGGCCTAAAACCACTGGCTGACCATATTGACAAAGACGGTATCCGTTATACTACAGGAACAGAAATCTCTAGCGATATCTCACCCTGTGGCCGTGTTTGGGTGGTGCACCGCAATAATTATGAGCGCCGCGGCCAAGAAACCATCACGTTCCGGCATAGCATGCACCGGGACTCGGTGGTCCCGTTCGGTGATGAGTTGACGGTCTCGCTGATGACCGCGACGGCATGCGATGCGCCACCGCGGCGCGCCACTAACGAGACCGAATAGCTGAGCGACCGTCCCCACTATAGCATACACGTCGCATAAGCTTTTTCGGAGGCGTGGTGCAGATAACGACGAAGGAGATGCGACGAGAGCTTACGGACGAGTTCCAGCGCGAGGCGGTTGTCCTACTCCGGGACAACGGCCGTCCCTTGACGCAAATTGCGGCTGAACTGGGCCTGGAGCCATCGGTGCTGGGGCGCTGGCGCAGCCTGGCCAACGGCGCGGGACAGGCAGCGAGTGCTTCCTACCCTGGCGGTGCCGCAACTGCGATTTTGGCCGAGCTGGCGGAAATCCGTGACCTACGCCGGGAGCAGATGGAACGAGACATCTTAAAAAAGTAGCCGGCACCTTCCAGAGCCCGCCGAGATAAGGTTCCGTTTTATCTAGGACCACCGCGAGATATTCCTGGTGCAGGTCATGTGTTCGATGCTGCACGTCAACGCCAGCAGCTATTATGTTTGGGGTGGCAGGCCCGGAAGTGTCCGCGGCCAGGCGAACCAGGTACTGTTCGAGCACATCAGGCACGTGCCTGCCGGCAGCCGGCGCTGCTGCGGCAGCCCGCGCGTCCCTGCGGGCCGAAGGCAACGGATCGGATGCAACCGGGTGGCGCGGATCATGCATGAGCAAGGGATCCAGGCGCACCGCAGGCGGCCGTTCCGCAAGAGCACGGACAGCAACCATGCCTTCCCGCCTGCCCCGAACCTACTGGACCGGCCGTACGCCTTCGCAGTGGCGCCGAACAAAGTCTGGCTGGCTGACATGACCTACGTCGCAACCAGCGAGGCATGGCTCTACCTGGCGGCGGTGTTGGACCTGTTCTGTCGCAAGATCGTCGGCTGGGCGATGAGCGAGAACATGCCGCAGGAGCTGGCCCTGGCCGCACTGAACATGGCCATCATCAACCGCTAACCTGGCCCGGAGCTGCTGCGTCGTTCGGACCTCGACGGCCAATATGCCGCGCACGCCTACCGCCGCATACTGGACGAGCACGAGATGCGGTGCTCGATGGGCAGCAAGGGGAACTGCTGGGACAACGCGCCGATGGAGAGCTTCTTCGGCAGCCTCAAGACGGAACTGGACGGCGACGGGCCGTTCGAGATCAGGCAGGCGGTGAGCACGGCCCTCTTCAGGTCCATCAAGGGCTAGCACAACCACCAGTTTTCCCATTCAAGTCTAGACTACGTCACACCTGCCAACAAAAAACAGCTCGCGGTGACCGCGTAGGCCGTAACCCATGTCCACCGTGGCGTTAGATGGTCATCGGCGCGCTACTTCATACAGTAGGCTCCACCGTAGTGGTCGGACAGCCCATTATGAAGTAGGCTATCGAAGTCGAAATCGCCAAGTCCGCCTAGCGATAGGTGACCTGGGAATACGCGAGCGTAGGGTCATGATCAACAACGCGGCCATCCTGTTCAGCATCGTCAGCGTGTTCTACGTCGCAATCCGTGCGGGCATCCTTGCGCGCGGGGGCCGACGCCGATGACCGACCTTCTACTCGTTCTAAGCTTCGTCGCGTTCTTGGCGATCGGCGCGCTGTCCCCGTTCGTGCTCGGCCTCGGCTACGTGTGGATCGACATGTTCATGCCGCATCGCATCAGCGACGCGCTGTTGCAGGACGTGCCGGTCGCGATGATCATGGCCGTTGCGGCGATTGGCAGTTATCTTATCATGGACCGCAAGGACCCGCCGCGCGTTTCGCTCCTGTTGATGCTCTATCTCGTTCTGGCAGTGTGGATCACGCTGACCTGCACCTGGGCAGTCGCCCCGGGCCCGGCGTGGTTCAAGTGGGACCCGTCATTCAAGACGATCCTATTCGCGGCGTTCCTTCCGTTCATCTTCCGTACCCGCGTCCAGATCGAGGCGTTCGTGCTAGTCATGCTGTTTGCCTCTTCCGCACACATCCTCCCCTGGGGGGTAAAAGTGATCGTGTCCGGCGGCGGCTACGGGCGTAGTCTGGGTCAGTTGGGGTCTAACCAATCGTTCCTGTCGGAAAGTAGTGCGATCTCCGCAATCTGCTTTACGTTCATTCCGCTTCTGCTTTTATTTGCACGACAGAACATACTCCTTCCCGCCCGGCGGTTCGTCGCCTGGGGCTTCTACGCGATGGTCGGCCTGTATGCCTTGGGTGCCATCGGTACGTTCGCGCGCGTGGCCCTGGTGGGCATCGCCGTGCTGTACGCCGGACTGTGGCTGCAGGCCCGACGCCGGGTCTGGTTCACGGTGGTCGCGGCCCTGGGGATCGTCGCACTCAGCGCATTCACATCTGCCCAGTGGGCGCAGCGGATTGAGACCACGCAAGACTTCGCGACCGAAAACTCCGCCGCCACCCGATTGGCCGTTTGGCGCTGGACCTGGGGCTTCGCGCAGGACAATCCATTGGGTGGCGGGTTTAACGCGTACGTCGTCAACCGGATCGAGGTGCCGACCGGCGACCCGATGAATCCGGATGTGCAGGTCGCGCGCGCGTTCCACAGCATTTATTTCGCTGCCCTGGGTGAGCAAGGATATCCTGGTCTGCTGATCTACGGCTCCATTCTGGCACTCACGCTCCACTCGCTCGGGCGCACGCGAAAAGCACTGAAGGGGCATCCCGAGCATGGCTGGGCCAGTGACTTGGCAGCAGCGACCCGGCTTGCCCTTTTGATCTTCATGGCCTGCGCCAATTTCATCGACGTGAGTTATAATCCAGTGCTGTGGAACCTGCTTGGGCTGGCACTGTGCCTTAAGGAGTATGCGCGCCGCGCCACTCCCGCGCCTTTCTGGCGGGTCGGTCAGACTGGGACGGAGTTCACCGGCCGCCGTATGCCCGAGGCCGTAACGGCCCGGATGACCTAGTGCCGGCCACCATTCTGCCTGCCGCGGTTGTTACTGCGTCCGCGTTCGACGCCGCACTCCTGGTAGCCGTCGGACCCGTGGGCCTCATCGCGCCCGCGGACTCCGCCGGATACAGCAGCGACTGGCGGGGGCTGCTTCATGGCCGCCCCCGCGCCGTCGTACGCCCCGCGTCTACCGAAGAAGTCGCGGCCGTCATCCGCGCCTGCGCCACGCACGGGGTCGCCATCGTGCCACAGGGTGGGCACACGAGCCTGGTCGCTGGCGCCACCCCCGATGCGACCGGGTCAGAGATCGTGCTGTCCCTGTCCCGCATGGCCCGCATCCGCGCAGTAGACCCGGAAGACTTGACGCTGGTGGCCGAGGCCGGGGTCCCGTGGGCGGCTGCGCAAAAGGCGGCGGCGGATGCGGGCTTCCTGTTGCCGCTCAGCATCAGCAGTGAAGGATCGGCGCAGGTTGGCGGCGTGCTGTCGGCCAACGCGGGCGGCAACACCACAATCCGCTACGGCAACGCCCGCGACTTGGTGCTCGGGATCGAGGCCGTGTGGCCCGACGGCACGATCTGGCACGGCCTGCGATCGCTGCGAAAGGACAACACCGGCTACCATCTGCGTGGTTTGCTGGTGGGGGCAGAGGGCACGTTAGGCGTCATCACCGCCGCCGTCCTGCGCCTTGCGCCAGCCCTGCGGCTGCAGGCCACGGCGCTCTGTGCCCTGCCGTCGATAGAGGCGGTGACGGCCCTGTTCCACCGGGTCAGAGCCAGTAGTGGCGCGGCGTTACAGGCGTTCGAATACATCTCCGGCACCGGCATGGCCCTCGTCACGGCGCACATCCCGGGCACGCGAGTGCCGTTCGTGGCCCAACACTACGCCCTGATCGACCTCGGTACGCCAGGCGACATGCCACTGCGGCCGATGCTGGAGACGGTGCTAGCCCAGGCGATGGAGGATGGCGTGGTGGACGACGCCGTACTGGCCGACAGCGACGCGCACCGCCAGGCGCTATGGCGACTGCGAGAGGAGCAGGCCGAGGCGCAGCGCCGCGACGGTGCGAGTATCAAGCACGATGTGTCGGTGGCGCCCGCGCGGGTGCCGGCCCTGATCGCGGGCGCCGACGCGGCGTGCGCGGCGCTGATGCCTGGCATGCGAACGGCACCATTCGGGCACGTGGGCGATGGTAACGTCCATTATAACGTGCTGCCACCGTCGGGCATGGACGGTGCCACGTTTCTGGCCCAGTCGGACGCGATCGGCGCCGCGATCAACGCCGTAGTGCATCAGCTGGACGGCAGCTTCTCGGCCGAGCACGGGGTTGGACGCATCAAGCGCGACTTGATGCCCGGCTGGCGCGGCGGGTCAGAGCTATCGGCCATGCGCCGGATCAAGGCAGCGCT
>JANPPS010000032.1:0-2331 GCA_031428635.1 Rhodospirillales bacterium | reverse complement strand
GCGTCGCCGGCCAGCATCGCCGCGATCAACTGTTCGGGTAAGGGCGGCGCCGAACCCGCGATGAACGCGGCGAGCGTTGCCGTCACAACGGTCTCGTTGGCCAGCATATTGCCGGCAACACTGACCGGGCCGTCGGCGCTGCTGCCACACCACATGACGCAGTTCTCACCAGTCCAGACGGCTGTGCGGCCATGCCGGTCAACCGCATGAACCTGCCGCAGGCCGCGTCCGGCATCAGCCGCAATGGCCGCTGTGATCGCGTCGCTGGGGGATAGTCCGCGGGCCATCGAGTCCAGTATGGCCGGGCCCAGATAGCGGTTCGTGAACGATTGGGTCGCCACGGCACCGACACCCGACCGGAGATGCGGCACGGCAGATCCGACCGCGAGGTTCTTCGTGGCGACCGCGATCGCAAAAGCGCCGCATCGGGCGTCATGCGTGATGATCGACCAGGTCATGCTGTCCTCAATTCCCTAATGGCAACGCGTCGTGGCAGAGCCCCTATGCCTTGCTCACGTTCCAGAATATCGGAAACGGGCTGCGCACGATGCCCGTGATGTTGCTGCGCCGGGCGATCGACTGGAAATACTGGCCCAGTGGATAGTAGGGTACTTCGTCCCAGACCGTCCGCTGGATCTGTTCGGCGATACTTTTCTGCTTAGCCAAGTCCGGGGACTCGAACCAATCGGTACGCAGTTGCTCCAACCGCGGGCTATCCATCCAACCGAACCAGCCTTTGAGCCCCGTGCCGAAGATCGGGTAATGCGAGCCTGGGTCGACAAGGTTCAGCGCCTCCCATGTGGTGCAGAACGCGCTCCAGCCACCCTTATCGACGGTTTCACGGCTGGTACGGCGAGCGATCACCGTGCCCCAATCCGACGCTTGGTAGTCGATGTTCAGTCCGACTTGACCCAGCATATCACTGGCAACCAGGCACTCGGCGTGGATAATGGGGTAGTCCGTTGGAGCAAGGAACACGACGCGCTCATTGTTGTAGCCGCTCTCGGCCACCAGGCGTTTTGCCAGGGCCACGTCGCGCGGCCCGGTCAAAGTCTCGAGCCCAGCCGTGTTCGCCAGCGCGGACCCCGGCGTGAACACGCCCACACCGGTTCGCGATAGTTCCTTATCGCCCCCCATGGCCGCATCCATGAAATCGACCTGATTGATCGCAGGCAGCAAGGCCCGGCGCAGCTTTACGTTGTCGAAGGGCGGATGCAGCATGTTGAACCGCATCACACCGATGCTGCCGTAATCGTCCAGCCGTTCCACGACCACGTTACGCGCCTTACGCAGCACAGGCAGCAGATCCACCGTCGGGCTTTGCCACCAATCCGCCTCGCCGGACTGAAGGGCGGCAGCGGCCGTGGCGGCATCGGGGATGATGATCCATTCGATACGGTCAAAATTCGCCTGCTTACCGCCGGCCACGAAGCTCGGTGCCTCCTGGCGGGGCGCGTATCCGTCAAAGCGCGCGAACGCGGCACGGGCGCCGGGTTGCCACTCGTCACGCAGGAAGCGGTACGGGCCGGAACCGATATACTCCTGGATTTGCTGGAAGGGGTCAGTCCGGGCAATCCGCTCGGGCATGATAAAGCAGACGGTTGCGACGGGATGAGCGAGGCCGCTGAGCAGTAGTGGAAACGGCCGCTTGAGACGGAACTCGAAGGAGCGGTCGTCGATCGTGCGCAGTTCGGCGAGCACGGCCTCGATCCGCTGGCCGAACCCATCCCGCCTCATCCAACGCGCGATGGACGCCACGCAGTCCCCGGCCCGCACGGGCGTGCCGTCGTGAAACCGCAAACCCTCCCGCAGCTTCAACCGCCAGACTAGGTTGTCCGATGAAACGTCGTGCCCCTCGCACATTTGCGGCCTGGGCGTCAGGCTTTCGTCCACCGCGTACAGGGTGTCCCAGACCATGTAGCCAAAATTGCGCGCCACCGTGGTGGTGGACCACACGGGATCGGGGTTCTGCAGATTTCCCTCGGGAATGAACCGCAGCAACCGTGCCGAGCCTTGGCCAATGGCCGGTCGGGCCAGAGCCGGGATGGCAGCGGCGGCGGTCAGGAAACTACGGCGGCGCATCATCAGGTCTCCACAGCAGGGTACACGAAGGGTCGTGCAGGGCTGTCGTGAAGGCAATCCCCCGCGTACCGCAGTCCGGGACTGTTCAGTGCCACGGAGCCCGTTGCCGGTAGCGTCCGCGCTCGTGGTGGAAATTGGATGAGTTCTGCGGGTGGGGTTCGCCCTTCCCGCAGAACAGGTTTGAGGTGGCCATCGGATCAGCAGGCTACGGTGGAGTTGCGAGGCTTCACCCGAACCGATGAGGACCCG
>JANPPS010000031.1:0-24053 GCA_031428635.1 Rhodospirillales bacterium | reverse complement strand
TGCTATGCTGCCATCCATGCTATGAAAATGGCGGATGCACTTTGTATGTCAGACTCTAAAGCGAAAGTTATTATCGTATGCACAGAGTTGTGCACCCTCCATTTTCAGAAAACTCCCTAAACTCGGTGTCCTCCAAACCGGCAGCTGCTCAAATCGATGAGGTCTAGTAGCGCGCTCCTTTTCACTTTGAGGAACCGCGGCATCGACCGAGACTACCTCTCTCCCGGCTTCGAGGAGTGACCAACCCCCACGGCTGTGAAGCTGGGCGGTCTGAAAATTCTCGATGTGGCGAACCTACCTACGAACAGGATCAGGGATCACTGTGACGGCTTTATTATCGGGATCGCTGGCAGCGTAGCTGTTGGACTGCAAGTCATCGTCTGAGCGTCGGTCGTCCGACAGAGACCCTTCGGCTCAGGTTTTACGGGGTGCATACAAAGGTTGCTTGAGCAAAAGTAGCCCCGACCATAGTCGCTCTAAGTGTGGAACTGCATCTTAAGCGAGCCGTTTCTTTACGGTAGGCCGTCGTCTGAAGCCAATCGCAGAGAGAGCAACCATGAAAATTCTCATCGTACTGACCTCCCACGACCAGCTCGGCAGCACCGGTCGCAAGACCGGCTTCTGGCTTGAGGAGCTCGCGGCGCCCTACTATGTGTTCAAGGATGCTGGCGCTGAGATTGTTCTGGCCTCGCCAAACGGTGGTCAGCCGCCGCTCGATCCCAAAAGCGCAGCCCCAGAAGCCCAGACTGATATCAGCCGTCGCTTCGAGGCTGACGGGGCCGCGAATGCGCAGCTCCACGCTACGCTGCGGCTGGATAGCGTCTCACAGGCCGATTTCGACACGGTGTTCTATCCCGGCGGTCATGGCCCGCTTTGGGACCTTGCCGAGGATAAAACATCAATCGAACTGATCCAGTCCTTTATTGCCGCCGGCAAGCCTGTTGCGCTCGTCTGTCATGCCCCGGGTGTGCTTCGCCATGTCAAAACGCCCGATGGCAAGCCCCTCGTGCAAGGCAAGAAAGTCACGGGGTTCACCAACACCGAGGAAGCCGCTGTCGGATTAACGGACGTGGTACCGTTCCTGGTCGAGGACGAGCTCAAGGCACATGGCGGCATCTACTCCAAGTGTGCTGACTGGGCGCCCTACGTCGTCAGTGACGGGCTTCTGATCACGGGCCAGAACCCCTCGGCATCGGCGCCTGCCGCTGAACTTCTCCTTAAGCAACTCGCCATGCCCAAGCTGGTCCAGGCATAATAAACGGCCCGGTAGTCGCTTTCTGGCACGGCCGGCCATTCGAGTAGTCGGTGTCCGGCCGCGCCACCGAGCGACATCGGTCGAGCGGGGATTAACCCCAACCGACTAGCGTACCGCAGCTCAGAACTAAGGTACCCAAGGGGTTTAGGCCGCCGGTACCGTATCATTGGCCGGCGTTGCCGCCCCTGCTGTCTTGCCCGTAACGCCCAGGTGCCGCGTCGCCCATGTCAGGGCCGGGACGGGCGCGAACGGATCGACGTCATGGTTCACGCGCGATAGCGGCGCGGGATCAACAAGCCGCTCGCGGCCGTAAGGCAAAGCGTCGTCGTCATCAAAATTAGCGCCATCGCCGACGCGAACGGCCAGTTATTGTTCGTACTGAACTCCCAGTACAACAGCGGCGCCATCATCTGGAACCGCGGTCCGCCCAACAAATAGGGCGTTGCGTAGGCGTTCATCGCCAGAATGAAACAAAGGATGCCGGCAATCGCAATGCCCGGCAGCGCCAGGGGCCACACAACCCGCCAGAACGTGCGGCCGGGCGGCGCACCCAGGCTCTGCGCCGCTTCCTCCAGCCGGGGGTCGATGGTCTCCATTGTCGCCTGCATCGTCAGCACCACGAACGGCAGGTTGATCGACACAATGCCGGAGATCACGGCGAACGACGTGTACATCACCTCCAATCCATGGCCCGTCAGCCACCGCACCGCCGTATCGACCATCCCGGCATGGGCGAAGAGGATCATCCAGCCCACCATCCGCGTGACACTGCCGACAAATAGCGGCAGCACCATCGCCAGCATGCAGACCGTTTTCCACCGGCTACGCATCCGGGCAAGCCGCCAGGCGATCGGGATGCCGAACAGCAGGCATAGCACCGTCGACAGCAATGCCACGCCCAGCGTCGTCCGCAGCACGCCCACATAGAACGCATCGGACACGAACCGCAGATAGTTGGCGGGCGTCACCGCTTCGATCATCAGCTCGGTCATATCGTATTGATTGACACTAAAGCGCAGCACGAGCAGCAGCGGCGCCACCAGCATTGCGAGCACGACCGCGACGGCGGGCGCCAGAAAGGCGGCGGCCGCCGGCAGCGTTCGCGTCCCCGCGGCCCGGGGGCCCGGGCCCCCGGTGACGGCTACGGTGGCGGCTGCGGTCATGCCTTCTGCATCGTCTTCTTCCACCACTCCGACGTCGGGCTCTGCAGCTTGCCGGTGATGTCGTAGTTGGGGGGAAACAGTTTTGGCGCCGGCTCCGGGAAGGCAAGCTGCTCGCCCACCTTGCCGGTCAGTTTGCAGTCATCGACCGTCGGCAAGTAGCCCATGCGTTCGGCGAACCGTGTCTGTGCCGACGGTTGAAGCATGGCGTTCAAGTACTTGTAAGCAGCCGGTTTATTACCCGCATTTTTGGGTACGACCATGCCCGAGATATACAGCACCGACCCCTCGGTCTGGAAACTCGCCTTAACGGGGATGCCGGCATTCTGCCACATGATGACGCGGGCCAGCCACATGATGCCGACGTCGATCTCCCCCGATTTGATGCCGGCCCCGATCGAGTCGGTGGATGGATATAGCCGCAACCCGTTTTCGTTGAGCTTCTCGACAAGCGCCCTGGTCTCTGGCGCGTCCACCTTGTTCACATCGCCCGTCGCCGCCAACGCCGCCGCCATCATGATGTAGAAATAGTTGATGTCGCCCACCCCGACCCGGCCCTTGTACTTGGGATCCAGCAGGTCGGTGAACGTCGTGGGCGGAGACTGCACCTTGTCCGGGTTGTAGATGATGACCTGCGGGCTCCAGATATGCGGCGCGTAGTATGGCGAGCGCAGGTTCGGCAACACGTGCGCCAGGTTCGGCACCTTCGTTTCGTCCAGCGCTTCGACCAGCCCGGCCAGGCCCACCTCATGCCCGCGCACGCCCTGCAGACACACGACGTCGTCGGTGCTGCGTGGCAGGCGGCGCTGGGCATACATCTTGGCGACGCGCGGATCCTCGTCCCCGATATCCTGGGTCACCATGATGTTCTCGGGCGTTAGTATTGGCTGCTCGACATTAGCCTTCAGCAAATTGGCGTAATCGCCGCCCCAGGTCGCGACGACCAATTGTTCTTCCGCCGCCGCATGTCGGGAAAATAGCGGCACGGCGGCCGCCGCACCCAGCAGGGCCCGGCGCGGCAGGCGGAATGGGTGCTCATGCATGGTGGGTGATCCTCGTTTCAATCGGTTCTTGGGCCGCAATCGGTAACCCGACGGCGTCGAACACACGCTCGGCCCCGGTGTCCCAACGGACCGTGACGGGTGTGCCAGGTGCCAGCAGGGTGCCGGTCCGGGCGGTACTTTCGCGCACCACGACGCGCTGGCCGCTGCCGACCCGTACCAGATGCTCACGCACCGGACCAAGGTAGCTTGCCAGCTCGACCACCGCCTCCATCCCACCAGCACCGGCACCGCCGAGGCTCAGCCGCTCCGGCCGTAGCGCGAGGGTGCAGGCGCCGCGACCGGCATGACACCCCGCGAGGCTGATGTCCGCGCCGTCCACCTGCATTCGCCCATCGGCGCCCAGTGTGCCATCCAGCATGTTGCTGCGGCCGATGAAGCGCGCAACGAACGGCGTCGCTGGCCGCTCATACAGGTCTTCCTGCGTACCGATTTGCTGCACGTGGCCGTCCTGCATCACCACAAGCCGGTCGGCCATGGCCATCGCCTCGTCCTGATCGTGCGTCACCATTATTGTCGTCAGGCCCGTCGAGCGCTGCAGCAGACGGATGTCGCGCCCCACCTCCCCGCGCAGCGCCGCGTCGAGGTTCGAAAGCGGCTCATCCAACAGCAGCAGGCGCGGCCGGGTCGCGAGTGCTCGGGCGAGCGCTACCCGCTGTTGCTGCCCGCCCGAAAGCTCCCGCGGCAAACGGGCTGTGTAGGGTTCTAGACGGGTCAGGCGCAGCATCTCCGCGACCTGCGTATCCCGCGCCGGCCCATTGACGCCCCGCATCTCCAACCCGAACGCCACGTTGCGGGCGACGGTCATGTGCGGAAATAGCGCGTAGGATTGGAACACTAGGCCGAGGTCCCGCTTGTACGGCGGTAACCCCACAATGCTCTGCCCATCGAGTAGGATATCCCCGTCGGTCGGCGGCACAAATCCCGCGATCATGCGTAATATAGTCGTTTTTCCGCAGCCCGACGGGCCCAGCAGCACGACCATCTCACCATCCGAGATGTCGAGGTCGACGCTGGTAACCGCCCGGGTCGACCCGTAGCGCTTGCCCAACCCGCGCAGCGCAAGCCGGCTCATGCAATCACGCGCGATACCGGCGTCAGTCGGTCCAGCAGCAGCAGCGCGCCGCCCACCAGCACAACCTGCGCGACCGCCACGGCCGCCACTAACGGATCGATATGGTATTGCAAGTATTGCAGCACGGCGATCGGCAGAGTCGTCATGCCGGGCGCGGTCAGGAACAGCGTCATCTCGAGATTTTCAAACGAGACGATGAACGCGAACAGCGCGCCGGCGATGATGCCGCCCTGCATCGCCGGCAGCGTGACGCGCCAGATCACCATCAGCGGCGGCGCACCGAGGCTTGCAGCCGCTTCCTCCGCCGCGCGGTCGTGATTTGCGAGCGACGCCAGGCACAGCCGGACGACCCAGGGCAGCGTAATCAGCACGTGGGCGGCGACCAACAGCCCGATCGAGCCGCTCATCGCCCACTCCGTCCGTTCCTCGATCAAGACGGCCAGCACGAAGATACCCAGACCGATCGCCACGCCAGGCAGCGTCAGTGGCGCCAGCAGCAGCGTCGCAACCGCACCCCGCCCGGTGAAGCGGTAGCGTGACAGGGCGATGCCGGCGGGTATGCCAAGGGCCAAGCTACCGGCCACCGCGGCCAACGCCACCAACAGGCTGGTTCGCAGCGCGGCCCCGAACGTCGGAAGGATACCAGCGTACCAATGCAGCGTGTAGCCATGGGGCGGAAAGACGATCAGCGTCTCATCGAACGTACTGAGATAGACCGTTAACACCAACGGCAGGAACACGACGGCGACGCCCAGTGCCAGCACGACGTGCATGATGGTGCGGCCCATCCATTCACGTCCCTGGCCGGCTATACCGTGTGTCATCTAGCGACAATCATCTCCGTTTCCGATCAGCAGGAGATTATAACCCTGCCAGAATCAGGAGCCGCTCGACAAGGGGCAAGGGTGGCGTTGCGCGCCGGCCGCCGGTAGCGTCTCGCAAAATCAGCGGAGGGGCCGGAACATGGTGCAAGGCGTTGGCGGTTCGACCTTTGCCGCAGAATTGGACCGCATGACGCCCATGACGGCGGCGGTGCAGCCGATCGAGGTCGCGGAATACCAGGCCCGGGTCGCCCGTGCCCAACGCTTGATGCGGGACCAGGGGGTGGACGCCCTCTACCTCGATACCTCCACCAACCTGCGCTACTTCACCGGTGTCGCGTTGGGCCTGACCGAGCGGCTGCATGGTGCCGTAATCCCAGTCGAGGGGGGGATCGCGTATCTCAGCCCAGCGTTCGAGGAGCCTAAAACCCGCAGCATGCTACGGTTCGGCGCCGATATCCGTGTGTGGGAAGAGCACGAGGACCCAACGGCGTTGGTGATCCAGACCATACGCAGCCAGGGCGCACATAGCGGCACCGTCGCGATTGACCCGGCCACGCCGTTCACCATCGCAGACGGGCTACGCCGGGCCGGCAACAGCTTCGGTTTTACCAACGCCGCCGCCATCACCGCCGCCTGCCGCATGGTCAAATCCCCGGCTGAGGTTGCGCTGTTGCAGATCGCGATGGACATCACCCTGGTAGTCCAGGCGGCGGCCGCACGCTGCATGACACCGGGCCTCGGCACCGCGGAGGTGCAGGCGTTCCTGGACGCGGCGCATCGCAAGCTGGGCGGTCAACCCGCCTCCCGCGCGGTGCAGTTTGGCGAGGCGACGGCCTACCCGCACGGCGTCCCGTATACGCAGACGCTGGCCGATGGGGACATGGTGCTGGTCGACACCGGCTGCTTTGTCGAGGGGTATCGGTCGGACATCACCCGTACCTACGTGCTCGGCACGCCCACGTCCCGGCAGCGAGAGATTTGGGAACTGGAGCAGCGGGCGCAGCAGGCCGGGTTCGACGCAGCGGTGCTCGGCGCCCCGTGTGAGGCGGTCGACCGGGCGGCGCGCGGGGTGATCGTCGCCGCCGGATTCGGGCCAGGCTATCAAGTGCCCGGCCTGCCGCACCGCACCGGGCACGGCATCGGCATGGACGTGCATGAAGAGAGTTACATGGTGCAGGGCAACATGACGCCGATCGCGGTTGGCATGTGCTTTTCCAACGAACCGACAATCTGCATCTACGGTGAGTTCGGCGTCCGGCTGGAAGACTGCATCACCATGACCGCGGCGGGGGCGCGCTGGTTTACCGAGCCCAGCCAATCCGTCGATAACCCGTTCGGAGTTGCCGCATGAGCCAGATCCTATTCAGCGGCGGACGCGTGCTGGACCCGCGCCATGATGGCCCCCGCGACGGCATCCATGTCCTGGTGGAAGGCAGCACGATCCGGGAGGTATCGGACCGGCCGATCACCGGCACATCGGCCGAGCGTGTCGATCTAGGCGGGCGCGTGCTGATGCCGGGCCTGATCGACGCGCATGTGCACGTCGTGGCGGCGATGGCGGATTTGGCGGCCAATGCGGCGCAGCCCTCCTCGCTCGCGGCGTTGCGCGCGGGGCAGATCATGCACGCCATGCTGATGCGAGGCTTTACCACCGTGCGGGACGTGGGCGGCGCCGATGCCGGGCTGAAGGAAGCGCAGGAACAGGGTATCGTCACCGGGCCGCGGCTGGTGATCTCGGGCAAGGCATTGAGCCAGACCGGTGGCCATTGCGACAGCCGTTCCCGCGCCGATGACCGCCCGCAATTCGAGAGGGTGGGCTCCATGGGCCGGCTGTGTGACGGGGTGGACGCGGTGCGCCTGGCGGCCCGGCAGGAGCTGCGCGCGGGGGCTGACTTCATCAAGGTGATGGCCAATGGCGGCATCGCCTCGCCAGCCGACCCGATCCACATGCTGCAGTTTTCGCAGGACGAGTTGCAGGCGGCGGTGGAGGAGGCAGAGAACCTCGGCACGTACGTGTCGGCGCATCTGTACACCGATGCCGCGATCATTCGTGCGCTGCAGTGCGGGGTCCATTCGCTAGAGCATTGCAACCTCATCACGGCCGCGACCGCAGCCCTGGCGGCCCAGCAGGGGGCGATCGCGGTACCGACCCTGATCACCTACCAACGCCTGGCGATCGAAGGGGCGGCACTGGGGATGAAGCCGGAAAGTGTGGCCAAGATCGAGACGGTGCGGCAGGCCGGGCTCGACTCGCTGGCGATAATGCAGGAAGCGGGCTTGCCGATGGCGTACGGCACCGACCTGTTGGGCCCGATGCACCAGCATCAATCCGGCGAATTCGCCCTCCGCGCGCGCGTCCTGCCCGCGCTGGACGTTCTACGCTCTGCCACGACGCTGGCGGCGCGTCTTTGCCGGATCGATGACCGACTGGGCGTGATCGAGCCGGGGTTCGAGGCCGATTTGCTGGTGGTCGATGGCAATCCGCTTGAGGATTGGAGCCTGCTAGAGGGCCAAGGCGCGCATTTGGCCGCGATCATGCAGGGCGGGCGGTGGGTGAAGCGGGCGTTCGGCTAGGCCGCTTCAGCTACGGTGGTGGCGGCACCGGATCGCACGCCACCGCCGCCGCGCGGGCCAGGACCACCATGCGCCGGGCCGCGACGCCGGCGCCTGCCATCTCTCCCACCACATGCGACAGTAGCGGATGCGACAGCACTGCCTGCGCCGCCGCGTTGGCTGCCAGTTCCGTCGCCCCCACCAGCGTCGCCGAACTGACGGTCCGCCGCAGTAACGACAGCGCTCCCAGCGCCCCCGGCCGTACGCCGTACAGCGCCGCCACCTGCCGCACCAGGCGCAATCCACGCCAGCCGATAAGGGCCACGTCGAACGCGGGCGACGGCATGGCCGCAATACCGGCCACAACCTGCAGCGCCGCGGCACGCCCCTGCGCCTCTGCCTGCGCCCGCAGTGTAGTACTCGGCCCGGCGCGCAGCAGGGCAAGCATCGCGTCCGGATCGTTCATTGCCCGTAACGCCGGCACCAACGCTGGCCCGCCTGGCGCGATTGCGGCCCAGGCCAGCGCGCCGCGGGCAATTCGGTCGGACTCGGTCGATGCCAAATCCCGCCGGATCGTATCGATGCGGCCTAGCGTGCCCAGCGCCCGCAACTCCCGCCATATCCCGGCGCCCGCAATGCACAGGCCTATGACACCCACGCCCACCGACGCCCAGCCCAGCACAGGACCACGCGCGAACTGGTCCACGACAAAATTCACGCTCGACAGCCCCATGAAGCCGGCCGCCAGCACGCTCAGCCCCACCAGCGCCATCCGAACAGACCCGGTGGGCGGCGAAGGGTCGGTCACGATAATTACCGGCACCGGTTCCAGCCGCGGGGCGGGCGCGCTTTCCAGCTCGAACCGCGGCGTCGGGCGGGGGACGATCTCGCTCACAGCACGTCCGCCAACAGGAACGCCAGCAGTTCGTCCATCGCCAAAGACGGCACGCCCGCCCGCCCGCCGTCGGGTAAACGTAGCGGCTCAAACACTGGCAGGTTGAGAAACGGGTGCTGCCAAAACTGTGCGTCCGGCACGCGGTCCGGCACCTCACCGGGATAGGATCGGCCCGGCGTCACGTCCCCGATCCGACGCCCGCGCACGGCGCTGACGGGATGACCGTCTAACTGCCAGACCACGTCCTCGGTACAGCGCACGGCGGCGATGGCGAACGTGGCGGACGGTACGTCGGCGCCCTGGATGACCGAGGCAGGGTCCCGCACGACGTCACGCATCAGCGCCGCCAGATTACCGCGCTGCCGCGCCGCGACATGGTCGGATTTGGTGGCGGCATACGCCACGCGCGTAATGGTACGCAGCGGCCAGCGCAGTTGCCCGAGCGCCACCAGTCTATCGAGCCACCCCTGCCGCCAGCGTAGCGCCGCCCCCACGGACGCCAGTGCCGTCGCGGTATCTTGGAACGCAGCCGGCCCGGAGTGGAGTGCCGTCAGCAGGTCTGCCAGCACGACGATCCGGTCCACTTGCCCGAATAACGGCGCAGACAGGTCGTCCCGCACGGCCTTCACGTAGCGGTCGTATCGTTGTTCCAGCAAGTCCTGTAACGGGCCAGAGCCGGTGTGAGGGAAGAACGCGACCCAGGGCGGCGCATCACCAGGGGCCGGCATCAGAAACCGACCCGGCTGCAACAACGCCAAATGCTGTTTGTCGCGAAGCCGGGTTAGCAGTGCGCCATAAAGAGCGTGGCCCGCGCCGACCAGCGCCTCATCCGCCGGCGCACGGGCGGGTAGGGCAGCGTTGAACGCTAAAAAGTCGCGGGCGACCGGCTGGATTTCCAAGCGTCGTAGGGTTTGTTCCGACCATCCGCGAAACGACGTCTGCAACAGCGGCAGATCGAGCAGCCATTCGCCCGGATAGTCCAGCAACTCGACCCGCACCCGGCGCGACGGCAGGCTGACGCCAAAACTGCTGCGGGGCACGGTCAAGTCCAGCGCCAGCAGCGACGCCGCATTCGTGCGCGCCGGCCAGTCGGGCGGGTCGGCCGCCAGCGCCGCGCGATGCCGGGCCACGTCGAACCGCGGCATCGCCCCTGCCCCAGCCGGGGCGATGGCCACCCCTACGCGCCCAGCCGCGCCAAGGGCCGGAAGCAACGCCCGCCCCGCACCCCACGCCAACAGATTGGCTGCGGCCGACGTCAGAAACGCTGTCTTGCCGGCCCGCGCCAGGCCCGTCACGCCAATGCGCAGCGTGTCGTCCGCCACCAACCCCCGCGCCGTCTGCCCAGCAAACGACGCGAGTTTAAGCAGGTTAGGGATCAGGCGCGCTGAACCAGCTCGATCTTGTAGGCGTCCGGGTCTTCGACGAACGCGATTACCGTCGTGCCGCCCTTCACAGGCCCTGCCTCTCGGGTAATCTTCACTCCACTTGCCCGTAGCCGCTCACAAGTTGCCGCGACATCCGGCACGCCGACCGCCAGGTGTCCGAACGCCGTGCCAATCGCATACGGCTCGGCCTGGTCCCAGTTATGGGTAAGCTCGATTTCGTTCAATCCACTCACTTCGCCGTAGCCGACGAAGACCAGGGTGTAGCGCTGGCTTGCGTTCTCGCTACGGCGCAGTTCTTTCATGCCCAGCAGTCCAGTGTAGAACTGGATGCTGCGGTCCAGATCCATCACGCGTATCATGGTGTGCAGCAATTGGCTCATGGGGGTTCTCCGTTAATGCCGAGCAGGAATAGCCCGGCGGCGTCGGCAGCCGCAATGCAGGCGGCGCGGTCGGTTATCAGGGTACCGCCTGCCTCAAACGCAAGCCCTCGTAGCCCGGCGGCGGCGGCGGCGGCAATGGTGGCGGGGCCGATCGTCGGCAGGTCCGTGCGGCGGTCCTGACCAGGCTTCACGAGCTTGACCAACACACCGCCGGGTCCGGGGCGGGCGAGACTTCCGGCGCGGGCAAGCATGGCGTCCGTACCCTCGATCGCTTCCAACGCCAGGACGATCCCCTGCTGCACCACCGCGCCCTGCCCTACATCGACGGCGCCCAACGCGCGAACAACGATCACGCCGCGGGCGACGTCATGGCGGGCGTCGTCGTCGGGGCACACAGAACCTAGCACGCCGGCGGGGGCGGTCGCGTCGCCCAGGATTTCGTGCGCGCCGATGATGCGAAAGCCCTCGGTGCCCAGCACGTGCACGATCGCGGCCAGGAACCCGTCATCGCCGGTAAACGCCGCGCGCCCAATGCGGGCCAGGATGCGGCCGCCGACCGCGTCGGGGCGAAGATCGAGCAGCGACGGCCGCCGGACCGGGCCCACGATGACCAGATCGACCACGTGCTGCGCCCGCAAAGCCGCCATGATCTCACCGGCCGCACCCATGCGCAGCACCAGATGCGGCCAGGCGGCAATCGTTGATTCGTCCACAAATCCGCGTAGGCCCACGATGTACACCGGCCGGCCAAGCGCCTCCGCGGCAGCCGCGACCTTGGCGGGAAATGGCCCGCCGCCCGCCAGGATCCCTAACGGCGCGGCCATCGGTGTTACGCCGGCTCCGCCTCGTCTGGCGTCAGGGCCGCGCGAATCAGGCCGCGTTTGCTCGGCGCGTCGATGAAGGCCAGCACTTCCGCCACTAGCGGTTCGTGGGCGGCCGTCTCGCGCATCTGCGTCAGGCGCGTACTGAACACGCCGTCGCTGCCGTCAAACAACCGTCGTATGGCGGCGCGCAATCCGTGCACCGCCGCCCGGTCCGCCCCTCGACGACGCAGGCCGATGACGTTCAGGCCCATCAGGCGCGCCCGATTGCCGATCACGCTGCCGAACGGAATAACGTCCGCCTCCACGCCGCTCACGCCACCCACCATCGCGCCGCGGCCGATGCGGACAAACTGGTGTAATGCGGCCGATCCGCCGATCACCGCGCCAGTGCCGATTGTCACATGGCCGCCCATGACGACGTTGTTGGCGATCACGACCGCGTCCCCGATCTCACAATCATGGGCCACGTGCACCACCGCCATCAGCAGGCAGTCCGCGCCGACGCGGGTCAGTCCCGTGCCCGTCACGGTACCGCGGTGGATCGTGCAATGTTCCCGTAACTGGGTGCGGGCACCTACCTCGCACCGGGTCGGCTCACCTTTGTACTTCAGGTCCTGCGGCGCCATTCCCACGGTGCAAAACGGGTAGACGATCACGCCAGGTCCAATCAGAGTGTGGCCGTCGATCACAACGTGGGACAGCAAGCGCACGCCGTCTTCCAACACGGCGTCCCCGCCCACGATGCAGAACGGCCCGACCTCGACCCCCTGCCCCAACTGCGCGCCGGGGGCGACGAATGCGGTTGGGTGGATGCGTGTGGTCGTTGCCGGCATGGCGGCCATCTTCATGCTCAACGGTCCATGATCATGGCGGCGTAGGTCGCCTCCGCCACGGAGGCGCCGTCCACCCGGGCGACCGCGCGGAATTTCCATACATTGCCGCGGCTGCGGACCTTGATGACTTCGATCCGAAGCTGATCGCCAGGGACTACGGGGCGGCGGAACTTGGCCGATTCGATCGTCATGAAATAAACAACCTTACCAGCCGACGCCGGACCCAGCGTCGCCACTACCAGCACCGCCGCCGTCTGCGCCATGCTTTCGATGATCAGCACGCCCGGCATCACGGGGTGACCGGGAAAATTGCCTTGGAAGAATTTATCGTTTATAGATACGTTATTGATCACGACCGCCGAGCGATAGAGGTAAACGTCCGGTAAGCGGTCGATCATCAGGAACGGGTAACGATGCGGAATCGCGTGCATAATCCCCGCGATATCGATGTCCACGGCCCCGCGCTGGGCTGCCTCGATTGGGGTTTGCGGTGGTGTTCCGTCCATTGGGTTAGTCCGCATGCTCGCCGGTCCCGCTCGCGTCCGGACCAGGATTAAGTCGCAGCGTGGGCTTACGTGACAGCTTGCGCAACGTCACGACGCCGCGGAAGAAGTCGCGCACCGGCTCGGCCGGACTACCGACTACGTCGGCCCCGCCCTCCACATCCGCCATGACCCCGGCCTGGGCACCGATCCGTGCGCGGCGGCCGATACGCAGATGCCCCGTCAGCCCCGCCTGGGCCGCGACGGTCACAAAGTCTTCCAACACGGTCGAGCCGGAGATGCCCGATTGCGCCACTATCACGCAGCACCGGCCCATACGCACATTATGGCCGATCTGAACCAGGTTATCGAGCCGGCTACCAGCACCGATGACCGTATCGAGAACGGAACCGCGATCGACCGTGCTGTTGGCGCCAACCTCGACATCGTCATGCAACAGGACACGGCCGAGTTGCGGCACGGTGATGAACCCCTCCGGCGTGGTGGCGAAACCAAAGCCCTCCTGACCGATCCGGGCACCCGGGTAGACGTAAACACGATCGCCCAGCACGGCGTGACTGATCGACGCGAGCGGTCCGACCCGGCAGTCACGACCGATCACAACCGCATCGCCGATCACAGCGCCGGCCCCGATCCGACAGCCGGAGCCGATTTCCGCACGCGCGCCGATCACTGCCAGCGGCCCGATTTCGGCCGATGCGTCGACCCGGGCAGCCGGATCGATCACAGCGGAGGGGTGGATGCCTGGGCGTACGGGCGGGGCGGGGTGGAACAGCGCCGCAATCCGGGCCCATGCGGCATATGGCTCCGGCGTGAGTAGCGTCGCGACCCCGGGTGGCACTGCGTCCAGCATATCCGACCGGATGATCACGGCCCCGGCGCGGGTCGAGCGCAACTGATCTAAGTAGCGGCGGTTATCGAGAAAGCTCACGTGCTCCGGCCCGGCGGCCTGAAGCGGCGCGATACCCGTAAGGCGCGGGCCACCAGCCGCCGGCGCGATACCAGCGGCAGCGCACACCTCGGCCCAGCCGAACGGGCCGGCCCGGCCAAAGAACCGGCCATCGCCCGCCGCACCGTCCGGCAGGTTGGTCGCGCTCAGCGGCGCGGCCCCGGAGCGGGGTTCGTAACGCTAGGCGTGGCCAACGTCGGGACCGGCGAAGTGGCCGGCACGCCACCGGGGCCGCCCAGCGCCATGAATGCCACAGCTGATACGCCGTCGGGGGGCAGTACAACGTTCGGAAGCACCTTATTCAGTTGGTCCACGACCGCCTCGGTAATGTCGAACTCGTTCACGTTCAGCGCCACCTGCTCCCGACGCAACACCAAGTTCATGCCTCGGCTTTCCGCCACCTGGCGAATGACGCCGATCAGCATGCGTTCGATCTGCGCCAGGCCGACCTGCGCTGCCTCCTGAATGAAGCGGTTACGGTCGCGCAGTTGCTTCTGCGCATTGGTAATACGGTCCTGCAACTCACGCTCCTTGGCGCGGATCTGGTCGGGACTCAATCCGGCACGCTGTGTCGCCAGCGACTGCTGCATGTCGCGCCAGCTCGCCTGCTCCTTCTGCGCGTCCTCGTTCAGCTTCTCACGCCGCTCGATAATGGTCTTCTCGACCTGCTTGGCGGCGGATGCCGCGCGCATGATGTCCGGCACGCCAAGCACACCGATAACCGGCGTGGGCGGCGCGACGCCGCGCGGCAGGGCGGGTAATTCGGGCAGCGGCGGTAGCTGCACGTCGAGCGGCGGTGGCTCGGGCTGTTGCGCTTCCTGCTGCTGCTGCGGCGGCGGCATCTGCACGGGCGGCGGCACGGCGCGGGTGGGTTGGCCCGGGCGGGCGGGCGGCGGGCGGGGAGTCGCGTTTTGTGCCGCGGGCTGGCCGCCGGGCACAAACCAGCCGGGACCCTGGCCTTGGGCCATTGCGGGCGCTGCGAACAGCAACAGAGCCGTGGCGATCTTAATCGAACGATGCATCAGAACCTCGTACCAAAGCCAAACCGGAACACCTGGGTCTTGTCGTATTTCTTTTTTAACACCGCATCGGCGATGTCGATGTTGATTAGTCCGAAGGGCGTCTTCCACGAAATGCCCACGCCAGCGCCCACCCTCGGCCCACCAAAATCGACCACGGTCGTTCCTGCGGGGGCGCCGACGATCGTCTTCGTCACCTCGTTCAGCCCACCCACGTCCACGAACGCGCGCCCCGAAAGCCCAAGGTCGGCTGAGATCGGCAGCGGGAACCGTAGCTCCGTCGTCTGCGTGTAGATAAGCCGGCCGCCAATGCTGTCGACCGAGTTCGTGCCCAGCGCATGCGGTCCGGCGCCGCCCGACTGGAAGCCGCGTAAATTATCCCCGCCCAGGAAGAACCGGTCGATGATCTTTTCTTCCTTGCCGAGCTGAGCCAGATAGCCACCGCTCGCCGATAAGGCCAATACCCACTCGGAATCGCCCGTGAAACGCTCGAGCGGGATGTAGTAGTTGCCATCGAGCCGGGTACGCAGATAGCGCGCCGTACCGCCCAGGCCGGCGAAGTCGGTGCCCAGCCGTACGATGAACCCCTCATGCGGATCGGTGCGGCTATCGCGGTAATCAAGCGCCAGGGTCTGGCCCAGCTGCGACAAGACCGACCGGCCCGCCTGGTTCTGAATGAAAAAGCTCGCGCCGGACTGCACATTGTAGATGTTACGGTCGACCAGCGAATAGGTGAATGCCTGCCGAAGATGCTCGTTGAACTCGTAGCCGAGCCGCAGCGCGCCACCCGTCCGGCTCTCGCTATACGCCGCAATATCCTGATTATTATTCTGGACATGGAACAGGTCTGCACCGGCTACCAAGTTGCGGTCGAGAAAGTACGGGTCCGTGATCGACGCATCGAGCTGGCTCCGCTTCTGCGCGAGTGTGCCGTTTAGGCTCGCGTCGATGCCAGTGCCGACCAAGTTCCGCTCGCGTAGGCCTGCGTTCAGCAGCGCGCCTGCGTCGGTCGAATACCCACCACCGATCGTCAGCTCGCCCGTTGCTTTCTCATCGACCTGAGCAGTGAGAATTGCGCGGTCGGGCGCCGAACCCGGCGACGGCTGCACGACTACGGTGTTGAAGTAGCCCAGGTCTTGCAGCCGTACCCGCGACCGGCGCACGGCGGTGGCATTGAACGCATCACCTTCGGCGATCCGGAACTCACGACGGATCACCTTGTCCTTGGTGCGCGAGTTACCGACGATGTCCAACCGCTCGACGAACACGCGCGGCCCTTCGGTCACGTCGAATACCAAGTCCACCGTCTTTTTTGCCTGGTTGCGGGCAATGCGCGCATGCACGTCCACAAAGGCATAGCCGAGGTTCTGCACCGCCTCTTGCAGCGCCTCGGTCGTCTTTTCCACCAAGTCGCCATCATAGGTGTCGCCGTCGCTGATCCGCACCAGGGGCAGCAGGTCGTCACCCTTCAAGTTACGAAGCTTGCTGTCGACCGATACCTTACCAACCTGGTATCGCTCACCCTCGCTTATCGTGAACGTGAGGAAAAAAGCGCGCCGGTCCGGCGACAACTCGGCCGACGTATTCATGACGTCGAAGTCGGCATATCCGTTCTTTAGATAAAATCGCCGTAGCAGCTCTTTATCGAAATTGACTTTGTCTGGATCGTATTGGTCGGTACTGCTGAAAATGCGGTAGAACGCCTGCTCCCGGCTGACGATCACTTCCCGTAGGCGGTTCTCGCTGAACGCGTGATTACCAACGATCGCGATACGGCTGATGAGGGTCGTGTCACCCTCATGCACCTCGAACACGACGTTGACACGATTCTGGTCGATGCGGATGACCTTCGGCTCGATTGTCGCCGCGAACCGGCCACGCTTGGCATACAGGTCGAGAAGCCGTTGCCGGTCGGCCTGCACCAGCTGAGGAGTGTAGACGGCGCGGGCGCGCAACTGCAGTTCGGGCCGTAGCTGATCGTCGGTGAGCTTGCGGTTACCTTCGAACGCGATCTGGTTCACGATTGGATTCTCGACCACCCGCACCACCACGGCCGGACCGTCCCGCTGGATCGTCACGTCCTGGAACAGCCCGGTCGCATACAGCGCCTTCAGGCTTCGATCGACTCGTTCGGCGTTGAACGCGTCGCCGGGGCTGACGAGCATATAGGAGCGGATCGTTCCCTCCTCGATCCGCTGATTACCCTGAACGCGAATGGCGGTGATCACGGTGCCGTCCGCCACGGGCGCCGCACGAACGGCGCGTTGGACCCGGGTGCGGGAGGTGGCACGCTGCGCCTCCGCCGGATGGGGCTGCACCAACGGTAACAGGGCTGTGGCGGCAATCCATAGTGCGCTGCGTCTCAAACCCGGCTTCCCCTGCGTCACGCGCCTAATTTGGCGCCCGGGCTTCGCCCGATCTCGCCGCTTGTAGGGCCGACGGCCGGGCGCGCCAAGCCCGGCTTTAGCCGATCAGTCCGGCGACCCAGCGGAACAGGCCAAGATGCGTGAGGTCATTCCAAGTCGCAAAGATGAACAATGTCCCCAGCAGCGCGGCGCCGGCCTGAAAACCGACCTTCTGCGCGCGCGCCGGTAGTGGGCGACCGCGCAGGGCCTCGATCGCGTAGAATACCAAGTGCCCTCCATCGAGAATCGGGATTGGGAACAGATTGATCAGTCCAAGGTTAATCGACAGTAGCGCAATGAAACTAACCAGGCTGGCCAAGCCAAGCTTTGCAACCTGGCCCGACATCTCCGCAATGCGGAGCGGCCCGCCCAGGTCTTCGCTGCCGCGGGTGCCGCTCAGCATTTGGCCAAAGCTCTGTACCGTCTGGACCACGATGTCCCAGCATTGTGCGGCACCGGCGCCCACGGCCTGTAACGGCCCCATGTGCACATAGTCGCCTTGCGCGCCGGCGACGCCAAGGAACCCGGTATGCACGCCCCGTAGTTCACGCATGCCGATGCGAACCGGGACGACCAACGGCTGGCCGTCGCGTTCGATGCTGACACTCACGGTCTGGTCCGGCCTGTCGAAGATGATCCGCCGGATGTCTTCGAACCGTACTACCGCTGCGCCATCGATGGACGTAACCCGATCGCCGACCCGAAGCTGCGCCGCCGCCGCCGGCCCGTCGGCTACGATACCACTGAACACCGGTACCGACTCGGGACGCCCGACGATGGCGAATAGCGCTGTGAACAGAACAATCGCGAGCAGGAAATTAGCCACCGGCCCGGCGGCCACCACGATGGCACGCGACAGCACCGATTTTTCATGGAATGCACGCCCGCTGATCCAAGCCGCCCGATCCTCCGGTGAGGCATCAGCCGGCTGCTCCTGGCCGTGTAATTTCACGTAGCCACCGAGCGGCAGCCAGCACAGCTTCCACACCGTGCCCAGCCGGTCCGTCCATTGCGCAATCGGACGACCAAACCCGATTGAGAAAGCCTCTACATGAATACCGCGCCACCGTGCTGCCAGGTAATGGCCCATCTCATGCACGAAGACGAGTACGCCCAGGACAACGAGGAAGGCGGCGATACTGCGTAGCGGCTCCATTTGCGTAATCTTTCGTCAGGCCGCGCGCAGCGCAGCGATTGTTTGGGCAGCCCGACGTGCTGCCCCATCCAGCTCCATCACATCGCCTAACGTGTCGGCCGGCGGCGATCCCAGCCGGTCGAGAACGGCTGCCACCAAATCCGCAATCGCCGTAAAACCAAGTCGGCGGCCAAGGAACGCTTCGACCGCGACCTCGTTCGCAGCAGACAGGATGGTGGGTGCGCCGCCCCCCGCGCGCAAGGCGTCCCGCGCCATCCGTAGCGCGGGAAAACGGACAGGATCGGGTTCGAAGAACTCCAATCGCCCGGTCGTAGCCAAGTCGAGCCGCGGCGAGTTGGTGGGCAGGCGGCCAGGCCAGGCCAGAGTGTGGGCGATCGGGATCCGCATGTCGGGCGCGCCCATCTGAGCGAGCACACTGCCATCGTGGTAGTATACCAGCCCGTGTACGACGGATTGCGGGTGGACCAGCACGCCGATCTCGCTCTCATTCATGTTAAACAGGCGGGCAGCCTCGATCAGCTCCAGCCCCTTGTTGAACATGGTTGCACTGTCGATCGAGATCTTGGCGCCCATCGACCAGATCGGGTGGCGCAACGCGGCTTCCGGCGTAGCGCGCGACATTTCATCCAGGCTAGCAGTGCGGAACGGGCCACCTGACGCGGTCAGCACGATGCGCTCGACCCCGCCACGGTTGTTCTCGGCCATGGCTTGGAAGATCGCGTTGTGTTCACTGTCTACCGGCAGCAGCGTAGCGCCCGCGTCGTGTACCGCGCGCAGCATGACGGCGCCCGCGCAAACAAGCGCCTCTTTGTTTGCAAGCGCGATCGCGCCGCCACGGCGAATGGCGGCCAAGGTAGGCGGTAGGCCGGCGGCGCCCGTGATCGCGGCCATGGTCCAGTCGGCGGGTAATGCGGCGGCATCCAGCACCGCCTGCTCACCGCACGCCGTCTGCACGCCGGTACCGGCCAGGGCGGAAACCAGTGCAGGGTATGCGCCAGGATCGGCGATGACAGCAATTTCGGCCTGTAGCGCTCGTGCCTGGGCAGCCAGAACGGTGGCGTTACGGCCCCCGACCAGGGCGCGCACGCGGTAGCGGCCTGGGTTGGCCAGCAACAAGTCGACGGTGCTGGCACCCACACTGCCGCTGCTACCAAGCACGCTGACTGTCCGTACCCCTACTGCCACAGCAAATTCCCTCGCCCCACGCACATCGCTATCGCGGCCGCGGCGGGTCCGGCGGCAATAAAGCCGTCCACCCGATCCATGACGCCACCATGGCCGGGTATCAGCCAGCCGGAGTCTTTCACGCCAGACCGCCGCTTAACCCAGCTTTCGAAAAGATCGCCACCCTGTGCGACGGCAGCTAGCAGCAGGGCCACGCCCGCAGCCGACGGACCGGGCGAGCCGAGCAGCGCCGCCGTACCCGCACCGGCCAGCGCCGATACGGCCAGGCCACCCAGCGCGCCGGACCATGTCTTACCGGGGGAAATCACGGGCGCCAGTCGCGGGCCACCAATGATGCGGCCGAATGCGTAGGCGCCGATGTCGCTACTAACTACGGCCACGATCAGAAACATGAGGTTCGCCTGGCCCGTAACGCCGTCGTCCCGTAGCCAAATCAAGGCGACCCCAGCCACACCGGCATACAGTACACCGGCACCGATGGCAGCCCGTCCTGTCACGATCGCGCCGAGAACCAAAGTCGCGGCGGCGGTTACTAGGTCTGCGCGGGCTGTACTGAGGCAGGCCCCAACGACCGCGCCGGGCACGACGATGCCAGTCAGCGTCCAGGCCCGGCCGCCACAGAGCGCCACCCACTCGGCCGCGACTGCCCCACCGGCGGCACAGACGAGCACCAGCCAGGCAGCACCGCCGAGCCACGCGCAGCCCAGTGCCACGGGTGCCAGTATGATGGCAGAGGCGACCCGCACGCGCAGATCGGCCCATCGCCGAGGTCCAGCGGGGCGCAACTCGTTGCGATCAGGCAGGGCGTGCGCCGAACCGACGTTCCCGGCGGGCGAACTCCACCAGTGCGCCGCCGAACTCGGCCGGGCCAAAATCTGGCCATAGCACATCGAGGAAGACGAGCTCCGCATAGGCCGATTGCCACAGCAGGAAATTGGACAGCCGCCGCTCACCCGACGTGCGGATCATCAGGTCCGGATCCGGCATGCCGGCGGTGTTCAGAAAGGTCTCGAACTGTGCTTCGTCGAGTGTCGCCGGGTCGAGCGTGCCGGCGGCGGCCGCGCGGGCGATCGCGCGGGCGGCGCCAACAAGCTCGCCTCGGGCGCCGTAGGACAGGGCGATATTGAGGTTCAGCCGGGCATTGCCGGTCGTTGTTCGCTCCGCCCGATCGAGCTCGGCCCGGGTTTCGGCGTCGAACCGCGAACGGTCGCCGATCACCCGCAGGCGCACGCCCTGGGCCGCGAGTTCGGCCAATTCCTGTCGCAAATAATGCTTCAGCAGGCCAGTAAGCTCCAGCACCTCATCGGCCGGCCGGCGCCAGTTTTCACTACTGAACGCGTAAAGCGTGAGCCAAGTAACGCCAGCGCTGATCGCGGCCTCGATCGTTCGCCGTACCGCCTGTGATCCGGCCCGGTGCCCGGCGGCGCGCGGCAGGCTGCGTGCGGCAGCCCAACGGCCGTTGCCGTCCATGATAACGGCGACGTGACGGGGGGGCACCGCATCCTGCAGCGCGGGCCGGGCGATGGCGCCCACGGTCCTGTCTTGCACACCCATGGGCTAGACCTGCCGGATTTCCCGGTCCTTCTCCGTCAGCGAGTCGTCGATTCGGCGAATATAGCCGTCCGTCTGTTTCTGCACGGTTTCGGACCAGTCTTTCAACTCATCCTCACTGATTTCGCCCTTTTTCTCGAACGTCTTGATCTGGTCCATGCCGTCGCGTCGGACGCCACGGATGGCGATGCGGCTACCCTCGGCGTACCGGCCGGCCGCCTTCGCCAGCTCGGTCCGGCGTTCGGCCGTCAGCTGCGGGATGGGGACGCGCACCACCTGCCCGTCCGACCCGGGATTGAGCCCAAGCCCGCTATCCCGGATCGCGCGTTCGACAGCACCGACCAGCGTGCGGTCCCAGACCTGGACCGTAATCATGCGCGGCTCGGGCACGCCAATAGTGCCGACCTGGGTGATTGGCACCTCGGTCCCATAGGCCTCAACCTTCACCGGCTCCAGCAACGCCGGGCTGGCGCGACCGGTGCGCAAGCCACTGTAGTCGCGGCGCAGGGTTTCCATCGCGCCATCCATGCGGCGAGTGAGGTCGGTCGTCAGAGCGGCTAGGTCGGCGGGCACTGGGGCTCTCCGTTAGTGTTGCGGTTCGACGATACGGGTGAATCGGCCTTCGCCCCGCATAACCTGCGCGAACGCACCGGGGGCGTGAATATTGAACACAATGATCGGTAGGCCGTTTTCGCGCGCCAGGCTGATGCCAGCCGCGTCCATGACGCCCAAGTCGCGGGACAGAACGTCGAGGTATGTCAGTTCGTCATACCGCTCCGCATCCGGGTGTTTGCGCGGATCGGCCGCGTACACGCCATCGACCTGCGTCCCCTTTAGCAACAGGTCGCAGTTCATCTCCGCGGCGCGGAGGGCTGCGGCGGTGTCGGTCGTGAAGAACGGGTTGCCCGTACCAGCGGCAAAAATCACGACCCGGCCCTTCTCCATGTGTCGTTCCGCGCGCCGCCGAATGTAGGGCTCACACACGCTGCTCATCGGGATCGCGGACTGCACCCGGGTGGGCACCCCGCGCCGTTCCAGCGCCGACTGCATGCCGAGCGCATTCATGACAGTGGCCAACATGCCCATGTAATCGGCCTGCGCCCGGTCCATACCACCCGCCGCTGCCGATATGCCGCGAAAGATGTTACCGCCGCCAATCACGAGGCACACCTGGACGCCCATCTTGACCACGTCACCCACGTCGATCGCGATCCGACTGAGTGTGTCGGTATCCAGACCGTATTCCCGCCGGCCCATCAATGCCTCACCCGAGACTTTCAGCAGCACGCGTTTATGGGATGGGTCGAAGGTCATACGATCCTTGAGGTACGGACGGCGGTATCTTAGTTGCTGCACCCGCCCGTCACAAGCGTGTCAGGCGTCAGCGTGTTCAGCCTCCGGAAGTTAAGTCCGCTGACGTTAAGTCTGCGGAACACCCGACGCTGCCGCCACTTCGGCCGCAAAGTCACCGGTCTCCTTCTCGATCCCCTCGCCCAGCGTGAAGCGTTCGAACCCAGCCAGATTGGCCCCGGCCTTCTTCACGACGGCGCGGACACGGCTTTCACCATCGTGGACCCAGACCTGCTCCAGTAAGACGACTTCTTCGTAGTATTTACGGATGCGTCCATCGACCATCTTCTCAATAATCGCCTCGGGCTTGCCTGACGCACGGGCCTGCTCGACCAGCACAGCACGCTCACGCTCGAGGGCCGCCGGGTCGACGGCATCGACGTCGAGCGCGTCGGGACGGGTGGCAGCCACGTGCATACCGATCTGCCGGCCCAACGTCTCCAGCGCGCCGATCTCGGACGTACCCTCGATCGCGACCAAAACGCCGATCTTGCCCAGGCCGGGACGCAGGACGTTGTGGATATACGTCGCCACCACTCCCTGCGGCACAGACATTACGCGGGCACGGCGGATGGTCATATTCTCACCAATGGTTGCGACCAGATGAGTAAGCTGCTCGGCAACCGTGCGATCCGTGCCGGGAAACGGCGCGGCGCGAATGGTTTCGACATCCTCGCCGACTTCAAGCGCGATCTTGGCAATCGCCTCGACCATGGCTTGGAATGTCTCGTTGCGGGCGACGAAGTCGGTTTCGGCATTGACCTCGACCATGGCTGCACGCTGCGGGCTGGTCGCCACACCAACCAAGCCTTCTGCGGCGACCCGACCGCTTTTCTTCGCCGCAGCACTCAGTCCCTTCTTACGAAGCCAGTCGAACGCGGCCTCCGCATCGCCACCACTTTCGGATAGCGCCTTCTTGCAGTCCATCATGCCAGCGCCCGTGGCCACTCGTAGGTCACGGACCATCGCGGCGGAAATATCAGCCATGTGCTCTGCTCCCTTACGCTGCGGGCTGTCCGGTCACTTGCCCCTGGGGAGGCTCGGGCATGTTCGGCAACATGGCGGCAGGCAACTCCTCGGCACCGCCGAAATCCTGACCGCTTGCGACCATTTCGGCGCTGATACCATCCAGCACGGCGCCCGCGATCAGGTCGCAGTACATCGTGATGGCGCGGATCGCGTCGTCATTGCCGGGGATCGGATAGGTCACGCCGGTCGGGTCGGAGTTGCTGTCCAGAATGGCAATCACGGGGATGCCGAGCTTATTTGCCTCTTCGACCGCCAACTTCTCCTTGTTCGTGTCGATGATGAATAAGATGTCCGGCAGGCCGCCCATATCCTTGATGCCGCCGAGTGCCCGCTCCAGCTTCTCCTGGTCGCGAGTAACTTCGAGCACCTCTTTCTTGGTCAGACCTTCGATGTTGCCGGCCAGCATTTCCTCGATCTGGCGGAGGCGCTTGATGCTGCCGGTGATGGTCTTCCAGTTGGTGAGCATGCCGCCCAACCAGCGGTGGTTCACATAATACTGGCCGCAGCGCTGGGCGCTCTCGGCCACGTATTCGGCCGCCGCACGCTTGGTGCCGACGAACAGCACGCGCCCACCGGCCGCGGTTACGTCGCGTACAGCGCGAAGGGCTCGGTCGAGCATCGGCACTGTCTGCTGCAGGTCGATGATGTGGACCTGGTTGCG
>JANPPS010000030.1:0-3995 GCA_031428635.1 Rhodospirillales bacterium | reverse complement strand
GGCATCGACCTCGTGCGCGATCAGCAAGGCGAATTCTGTGTGCTGGAGGACAACGCCCGTACCCCATCCGGCGTCAGCTACGTTGTCGAAAACCGCCATTTGATGCAGCGCACGTTCCCCGACCTCATGGCCGGAATTCGCCTACGCCCGGTCGATGATTACGGTCGCCGCCTGCGCAATGCGATGGACGAGATCGCGCCAGAGGGCATCGTCGACCCGCAGGTCGTATTGCTCAGCCCCGGTATCTACAACTCGGCGTATTTCGAGCACGTGTTCCTGGCACGTGAAATGGGCGTGCCGCTGGTGGAGGGCGCAGACCTGACGGTCGAGGATGACCGTGTTTGGATGCGAACGACGGCCGGGTTGAAGCGGGTGCATACGATCTACCGCCGCATCGCCGACGACTTCCTGGACCCGTCGGTGTTTCGCGCCGATAGCATGCTGGGTGTGTCGGGGCTGATCGGCGCGTGGCGGCGGGGCTACGTGACGCTCGCCAACGCCGTCGGAACCGGGGTCGCTGATGATAAGGCCGTCTATGCCTACATGCCGCGGTTGATCAAATACTACCTGGGTGAGGACGCCATACTGCCGAACGTGCAGACCCATATTTGTGGTGAGCCGGAGGGGCTGGCCTTCACGCTTGATAACCTTGCCAACCTAGTCGTGAAACCGGTCGGTGAAAGCGGCGGGTATGGCATCACCGTAGGCCCCCGCGCGACGCTGGCGGAGTTGGCGGCGGCGCGGGCGTTGATCGTCGCCGACCCGGCCAATTGGATCAGCCAGCCAATGATCGGCTTGTCGGTCGCACCCACGCTGACCGACACCGGCATGCAGCCACGGCACCTCGATCTGAGGCCCTATGCGATCACCGGGCGCGATACGTGGGTGCTGCCCGGCGGACTTACGCGGGTTGCGTTGAAGGAGGGGAGCCTGATCGTGAACTCGTCCCAGGGTGGCGGATCGAAGGACACCTGGGTGCTGGCCGAATGAGCCGGCACGCGCGACCGCTGCTGACCCGCGATGCGGAGGGGCTGTTCGGGATGGCTCGCTATTTGGAGCGGGTGGAGAACCTGGCGCGACTGATCGACATCACCCAGACGTTTGAAAGCCCAGGGTTCGAGGCGGAGGCATGGGGCGCGCTGGTAGCGATCATGGGCGACGCGCCACGCATGGAAAAGGCTGGGCTGACCCCGGATGCCATGGGGGTGAAGCGCTATTATCTGCTCGACGCCACCAACCCCACCAGCATCCCCGCTGCGATCGAGGCCGCGCGGATCAACGCCCGCATGCTACGCCCGCTGATCTCGACCGAGATGTGGATGCAGCTGAACGTGTTCCATCGCGACATCCTGGCGATCCACCCGTCCGAGCTGGACGGCGACGCGCTGTCGCGCCTGTGCCGGAGGATCAAGGAGGGGGTGCAGGCCCACACGGGTGTGACGGAGGGTACGTTCTTTCGCGATCAGGGCTGGCACTTTTATGAGCTTGGCCGGCAGCTGGAGCGCGCCGATCAGACGACGCGAATGTTGGACATCAAGTACCACCTGCTATTGCCCGCGAGCGCCGAGGAGCGGCGGGTGGTGGAACTGACGCAGTGGAACGCCCTTTTGCGCGCGTTGGCCGGGTATCATGCGTTTCGCCGGGTGTCGCATGCCGGTTTCGTGCCGGCGGATGTGGTCGGGTTTCTGTTGTACGACCCGGCGTTTGCCCGGTCGGTGGCGCTATGTCTGGTGACGATGGAGTGGCACCTGAACCATTTGCGTAGCCGGTACGGGTTGCGTGACACGGCGGCGGTGCTGGAGCGGATCAGCGTGGTGCGGAACGGCATGCAGCGTAATGTACCGGCGCTACTACAGCACGGGCTGCATGGGTTCCTGGATAAACTGCAGGCGGATCTTCAGGGGCTGGCGGAGCTGATCGGTACCGCGTTCTTCCGCGATTGGCGGCCGCTGCTGACACCAGGGATGACGCAGACGTCGGGCACCACCATGTCGCAGACGGCGGGCGGGATGGCCCAAACACTGGGGTGATACGATGCTGGTGCGGCTGGTTTGTCTGTTGCTGTTGGCCGCGCCCGCGTGCGCCCAGATCGGCCCGTTCGGCCCCCCCGGCAACCCCGCGTCGCGCTTCCCGGCGCCTGCGCGGGAGGTGGCGAGCATTATCAGTGACCGCTGGGGTAACGAGGATAGCCGGGAACGGGCAGGGGAGGCGGCACGGGTGCTGGATTTTCTGCATGTGGCACCCGGCATGACGGTGGCTGATATCGGCGCCGGGTCCGGGTACTACGTACCGCGGCTGTCGGCGCGGGTGGGGCCGTCGGGACACGTGCTGGCGCAGGATGTGGTGCCGTCGTACCTGGCGGCGCTGGATCAGCGGGTTCGGACCGAGGGGCTTGGCAATGTGCAGCTCGGCCTGGGTGAGGTGTCCGACCCTCGCCTTCCGCCGGCATCGGTCGATGTTGCGATCCTGATCCATATGTATCATGAGATCGGGCAGCCGTTCGCGCTGATGGCCAACCTGATCCCAGCATTACGGCCTGGCGCCGTGGTGGGGATTGTCGATACGACACGGCAGACCCAGTACCACGGGACACCGCCTAAGCTGCTCGATTGCGAGATGGCGGCCGTGGGTTATCGCCGGATCGGGACGCTGCCGATGGAAAGTGGCCGCGAGTATTTGGCGGTGTTCGTGCCCCCCCCGGTGGCGCCCGTGCCGGAGAGTATTGTTCCATGTCGGCCGTAACCAACGCGCCGGTGGGCCTGGGTTTCGGTAACCGTACGGTTGCGCTGCACTTGCTGCGGGGCGTGCTCGGCCTCGCGGCCCTGGGTGTAGCGTTGTTCGGCGGGTCGGTGCTGGCAGCGGTGGTACTGGTCCCGGCGGCGCTGGTGCTAATGAAGGGCTGTCCGACGTGCTGGACGATTGAACTGGTGCAGACAGTGCAACGGCGCCTGCAACAGGTGCCGTAGCCGGACGGTTCGATTACCGCCCGGCCACACTCAATCGGCTACGTCCGACGGCGCAACCCGAACATTCCCAGCACCATGCTACCGAGTAACGCCAGGCTGGCGGGCTCCGGTACGCTCGTTCCTGGCAGTACCGCCGTACCCTCAAGCCGCACACCATCGAGCTGGCTCGGATCAAGCCCAAGCTCGAACAGGATGGTTGGCGCAACCTGCGTCGTCAGCACATTGCTGTTGACTATCGAACCGATCAGCCCGGCGCCCAGTCCTGAGCCGGATAAAATGAGCGGGACGTTGGTGTCGTCGGGGACCAAGCCACCATGCTCCGCCCGCTTCACGGTCGACTGCGTGTTGCCGTCGAACAGGAAGCCCGGCAGCAGCTTTACGATCAGGTCGGGCGTGCGGTCGTCGGTGGACGGTGAACCAAATTGGCTGCCGGGCAGCACTGTATCAATGCCGTTCGAGGCACCCAACTTCTGGATGACCGCGGCGGCGGCGGCGGCCTGAGACTGATCCACCAAGTAGATCAGTGCGACATCGTCCTGTGTTACCTGTGCCACCTTGATGCCGGCTGCTGCCAGAGCGTTCGGTATCGTGCTGGACGAGTTCTGGGTTGCCGCACCGATGCGTGGATCCTGCCCGTGCTTGGACGTCAGTATCACGAGGGTATTACCGTCCTGCCCACGGGCCTTCAGTTCGGCGACGATCTGTCCCACGCTTGCGTCGGTGTGCGACAGCGCGTCCTGCAGCGCCGGGTTCACGACTTCCACGCCGTTGACGATTGAAATGCCGCCGATGCCGGTCGCGTTGGAACCCAGCTTTTGTGTCACACTCACGGCCTGAAAGTTCATGTAGCTGATCGCCGGTGCCGCCTGGGCGGCGTCGCCTAGGCCGGTCTTGCCGTCGATCCGGTTGAGCGTCGCTGCGACCTTCAGATCGTCGTACTTTTCGGTGTTACGATAATTGGAAGTAGTCGTGACGAGCGTGAGGCCGTTCACGTTCGTGCTGGCGTCCACCAACTTGCCGCCCTGTGCC
>JANPPS010000029.1:0-14172 GCA_031428635.1 Rhodospirillales bacterium | reverse complement strand
TGCCCGAGGGCACGCTGCCCAATGGCTGGGGGCTGCGCTTCGACAACCGGCAACAGAACCAGCGGGCGGTGCCGGTCATGCGGACGCGTTCGGGAATTACGTTGCGGGCCACGCCGCCATTGATGGAGCCGATGGTCAGCACCCCTTGCTCCATCGGGTCCACAGTGCGGGCGACGATGGACTGAACGGCCTGAATGATAGCCGCACTGATCACCACCGGATCGACGCTGTTGTGTGGCTGGGCGCCGTGCGCGCCGCGGCCGATGACGGTGATGTCGAAATCGGCGACAGCGGCCATTATGGGGCCGTTGCGCCAGTAGAACTCACCCTCCGGCAATGCCGGCCAGTTATGCAGGCCATACACCTGCCGCATGGGAAAGCGCTCGAACAGGCCTTCTTCCACCATGATGCGGCCGCCGCCTTTGTTCTCCTCCGCGGGCTGGAAGATAACGTACACGGTGCCGGCGAAACGCCGGGTTTCCGCCAGGTACTTGGCGGCGCCCAGAAGCATGGCGGTGTGCCCGTCATGGCCGCAGGCGTGCATGATGCCGGGCGTCTGGCTGGCGTAGGGCTTTCCGGTTTCCTCGTGTATCGGCAGTGCGTCGATGTCGGCACGCAGGCCGATTGCGTCGCTGCCCGGACGCTCGCCACGGATCACGCCCACGACGCCGGTGCCGGCCATGGTGTGGATTTCGTCGACGCCGAACTCCTTCAATCGCGCCTGAATGGCTGCCGACGTACGATGCTCCTGCAGCCCTAACTCCGGATGCATGTGCAGATCCTGACGCCAAGCGGTCATTTCGTCATGGAACGCGGCTACGCGGTTAAGGACGGGCATCGCCGTGCTCCTGAAATGTGAGTGCCAGCCCGGTATCGAGCGACATTGGTTCAACGCCCAGAATGCGCCGCATCGGCCCGATGTCAAAGGCCTTGTCCTCCAGCAACCGGCGGATTTCGTCGGCACCGATGCGCGGCAGGCCGGGCAGGGCGGTGAGCGGCGCCAGGGCGTGCAGTATTGCGCCAGGTACGGGTACGATGCGGGGCGCCCGTAACCCGGCGGCGGCGGCGATCGCACGGACGAACCCGGCGTACGGAACGGGCGCCGGTCCTGCGACCGTTATAACCTCCGGCCCCGCCCAGGCGTGGTCCAGCGCCGCCAGTATGCACCGGGTCAGGTCCGCCTGATGGATCGGCTGCACCAACGACTGTCCGCCGCCCGGCAGCGGCACGACGGGCAAACGACGCAATAGGGCCGCCAGGCGCTGCACGTTGTCTTCACCCTCTGCGCCATAAATCATGGTCGGATGCAGCATCACGCCAGGCCGATCAGCGGCCAGCAGCGCGGCCTCCCCAGTGCGGACCCCGTCGCCATGCGCGTCGGGCCAGCGCGAGTAGCGGCGGGTGCTGCCGAGGAACACGTGGGTGCTGGCCGGGCTGATGCGCAGGATGGTGCCGGCATGGCGGGCATGGGCGCAGCTGACAATGCGCGTGGCACCCGTCAGTGCGGCGGGGTCGGGCGTGAGCAGGTCCAGTAGGCGCGGTGTACCCGGCAGTCCCGTCATCTGCCACCGCGCGGCGTTGCGTACTACAGGCATGAACGGCGTGCCGGCCGCCAGCAATGCGCGGCATAGCGCAGCGCCGGACCGGCCGCTCGCACCGACCACATAAACTGGCGGTATCATACTACCACCACGTAAAATCCTTGACCGCGATGGGTGTTCAGAGCATACAGCGCGTTCGTTTGCAGTTGGGACCACTCCATGTTGAACACCACCACCCCGTCGCTCAAGCCGTCGGAGGTCGATAAGCACTGGACGCTAATCGACGCCGAGGGGCTGGTGCTCGGCCGCCTGGCCTCCATTATCGCCGCCCGTCTTCGTGGCAAGCATAAGCCGCAGTTCACGCCGCATGTCGATTGCGGCGACCACATCGTGGTGGTGAACGCGGAGAAGGTGAAGCTGACCGGCAACAAGGCCGTGCAGGACATCTTCTACAAGCACACCGGTTTCCCCGGCGGCATCAAGGGTCGCAGCAAGGGTCAGATCCTGGCCGGCGCGCACCCGGAGCGCGTAGTCGAAAAGGCAGTCGAACGCATGATCACGCGCGGGCCCCTGCAGCGCGAGCAGATGCGGCATCTGTATGTCTACGCCGGCCCCGCCCACCCGCATGACGGGCAGCAGCCGAAGGTGCTCGATGTCGGCGCCATGAACCCGAAGAACCGGAGGGTCGCATAATGTCCGATACCGAAATGCAGGACGCGGCACCCGAGCCGGTAGCCACGCCCCCCAGCGGCGGCACCCGTACGCTCGCCGACCTGCGCGACCTGGCCGTCAGCAGCGCGCTCGTATCGCCCGAGGCGCCGAAGCGTGAAGCCAAGGTCGATGCACAAGGCCGTAGCTATGCGACCGGACGCCGTAAGAACGCGATTGCCCGTGTTTGGATCAAGCCCGGCAAGGGCGACATCACGATCAACGGTAAGAAGGTGGCGCAGTATTTTGCGCGCCCCGTGCTACGCATGCTGCTTGGCCAGCCATTTCTGGTGGCGGACCGCCATAATTCGTTCGACGTCGTTGCGACCTGCAACGGCGGTGGCCTGTCGGGTCAGGCGGGCGCTGTGCGTCACGGCATCAGCCGGGCACTGACGTATTTTGAGCCAGAGTTGCGGCCGGTGCTGAAGCTGGCCGGGTTCCTGACGCGCGACAGCCGCGTGGTCGAGCGTAAGAAGTACGGTAAGGCCAAGGCCCGCCGTAGCTTCCAGTTCAGCAAGCGGTAACACCGCCCCACGATACGCATCACCACCAAGGGGCGGTCCGGCAACGGGCTGCCCCTTCTTTTTGCGGAGCACATCATGGCCAGCATCTTTATCGACGGCGAAGCAGGCACGACCGGCCTGGGTATCCGCGAGCGTCTGGCCGACCTACCCAACCTTACGATCCACCGCATCGACCCGGCGCACCGCAAAAACCCGGACGCCCGGCGCGAGCTGATGGCGCAATCGGACCTGGTTGTGCTGTGCTTGCCGGACGATGCGGCGCGGGAGGCGACGGCCCTGGCCGCTACCCTTGGCACCCGCGCGCCAAAACTGCTGGACGCCAGTACCGCCCATCGCTGCCACCCGGCCTGGGTGTTCGGCCTACCTGAGCTATCGGTCGCGCAGCAGGTCGCGATTGCAACTGCGACCCACGTCAGCAACCCCGGTTGCTACTCGACCGGCGGCATCGCGCTGCTGCGTCCGCTGATTGCCGCCGGACTGATACCCGCCGATCACCCCATCACGGTCAATGCCGTCAGCGGCTATTCGGGCGGTGGCCGGTTGATGATCGAGGCGCATGAGGCGACCGGCGGCCCGGCGTTCGAGCTGTATGCGCTCGGCCTAGAGCACAAGCACGTGACGGAGCTACAACAGTATACCGGCCTGACCCGGCGCCCGATTTTCGTGCCGTCCGTGGCCCATATCCGGCAGGGCATGCTGGTCTCGATACCGCTGCATTTGGACACACTACCGGGCCGGCCGACGCTGGGCGCACTGCATGACGCGTTGGCAGCCTATTACAGCGACGGTCAGATTGTGGTGCAGCAGCCGGCGGGCGGCACACTGACACTGGGTGCGCTGAACGATACCGACCGGATGGTGCTGTCCGTCTACGGCAATGCGGCACACGGCCATGCGGTGCTAGTGGCGGCACTGGACAACCTCGGTAAGGGTGCGTCGGGCGCCGCGGTACAGAACATTCACCTCATGCTGGGGCTGCACGATGCTGCTTAGCTTCGAGGGCGCGGTCCCCCGCATCGACCCCACGGCGTGGATCGCGCCGGGCGCCGTCGTGATCGGCGATGTGTGGGTCGGCGCCGGCGCCAGCGTCTGGTTTGGCTGTGTTGTGCGGGGTGACACCCACCACATCCGCATCGGCGCCCGTAGCAACATTCAGGACGGCAGTATCCTGCATGTCGCCCGCGGTACGCATCCCTGCCTGATCGGCACTGATGTGACGGTCGGGCACGCGGCGATCATCCATGCCTGCACGCTGATGGACCGCGCCTTCGTCGGCATGGGGGCAACCGTGCTGGACGGTGCCGTTATCGAGCCGGGCGGCATGCTGGCCGCGGGCGGGCTGCTAACCCCCGGTAAGGTGCTGCCGGCCAACGAGCTTTGGGCCGGTTCGCCCGCCAAGAAGCTGCGGGACCGCACGCCGGAGGAGATCGCGGCGTTCGATCAAACCGCCGTGCACTACACCGAATTGGCTGCGCGTTACCGTGAAGACGCGCGGCCGGTTGCCATATAGCGTTGATGAATAAAATCGTCCTCGTGCTGCTCATCGCGCTCTCCGCCTGCGCCGCGTCGGTCGTGCCTGATACGGCTCGGCTGGCGCCGGGTCAGCTCGGTACCAACGAGGACTCGGACGTGGCCGCGATGAACATGGCGCAGTACGCGTTTGCCGATCCGAGCCGCACGTATGGCCGCCCGATCGACGCGGCCCGGGCGGCGGCGGCGATGGAGTACGTGGCCGGGGAGTTCTACACGAGCCCCCGGTGGTCCAACGTGTCGCCGATCACGAAGGAGCAACTGCTGCAAGGCCGTAATGAGGTTCGGGCGGCGCTGGGCGTGGCCCCGGGCGCGTCGTCGCAGGCGGTGGTGAACCGGCTGACCGCAGCGGCCGATGCGATGCAGGCGCAGAACCGGGGGGCGGCCGTGGGCCTGTTAGGCGCGCCGGTGTTCACGACGTCCGGTGAGGCGGTACTGGCCCGGCTGTCGGCCATGCCGTACCTGCAGATGGCCAATGTTTCGACAATGAAGGCGGCGGGCCAGTTGTTTGGTCCGGATGACCATGACTATGATTGAAGCGAGTGATACCTTATTAACTTCAGGTATGGCTTAGAGTTTATAACTAAATATCTTCCTCTTCTGGCCAATGCTATGCGATATTTTCTGTTTTATCGCGCCGCCCTGCCAGAGACCGTTGATAACTGGCACGATCATGACCCTGGATGGCAGCGTCATACCTGACACGGTCACCGGGCTCTCCCCCATGACTGGACCGCGACTAGCACCGGGCTGTTGGTTACCGGGACGCAGCGGATGGCGGAGTGGACGGGCCTGTATGCAACCATGCAGGCTGGCCTCGCCGACACGCTGACGGCGGTCCAGCGGTTGAAAGGCAATGCGAAGTCGGTGATGGAAAACACGGGCGCGGCCAAGCTAAGCGCGACCAGCCGCGCCATGCTGCGTCAGGGTCTGCCACGCGAGTACGATACGATCGGCGCCGTGATGCGGATCGATTAGGCGCAGTACGACGTCGACCCGGCCAAAACCGAAACGACAGCACGATCCTGTATGGCGGCGGCAGGCTGGATAGCGGGCACAGGGCGATTACCGCCTTCCTCGATGACGGAAAGCTGAGCCACCTCTGATCGGACTAGGCCCGCAGGAGCGACGATCCCGCGATCAACCTGGGGGGATGGGATCCTAGTAGGAAATAAGCGCCAACTTGGCCAAATCATTGCCCGCCAGGTCTCACGTCCACGGCCTGCTGACCTGGCGCGGGTCACCGCGGCCTTACGGGTTCGCCGCCTAGTCGGTTGCCTTCAGCTTCACATAACTACCCGGCGCATCCTCGAGCGCCGGCAGCGCGTGATCGCCGGGCATGCGTGCGGGGACGGTCTCGGCGTCGAGTGCCATGATCCACCGCTGCCAATCAGGCCACCAGCTGCCGGCCATCTCGGTCGCACCGTCAAACCATTCGTCGGCAGTGGGCGGTAGGGCGTCGTTGATCCAATGGCCGTACTTTCCACCCTCGGGCGGGTTCACAACGCCTGCGATATGCCCGCTGGCCGCCAGCACGAACCGGACCGGACCGGATAGCAACTGCGTGCCTTTGTACGTGCTTTTCCACGGCGCGATGTGGTCCTCGCGCGTTGAGATGAAGTAAGCCGGCACAGTGATCCGGCCCAGATCGATCGGCTGCCCGGCCAGCGTAATGCCGTTCGGCTCGGCGAGCTTGTTCGCCTGATACATGTTACGCAGGTAAAAGGAATGCATGCGCGCTGGCATACGCGTGCTGTCACTATTCCAATACAGCAGGTCAAACGGAAACGGGTCGTTACCCATCAAGTAGTTGTTGACAACGAACGACCAGATCAGGTCGTTGCTGCGCAGCATGTTGAACGTCGTCGACATCTCGGCCCCGTCCAGATAGCCGCGCTTGGTCATCCGCTCCTCGAGCTGCTTCAACTGCTCCTCATCGATGAACACGCCTAACTCACCGGCTTCGGCGAAGTCAGTCATGGTGACGAAGAACGTGGCGCTGCGAATGCGGTCATCGTGGGTGGCGGCGTTGAACGCGAGCGTGCTGGCCAACAGCGTGCCGCCCAGGCAGTACCCGATCGCATTCACCTCCCGCTCACCGGTTGCCTGTTCGATCGCGTCAAGGGCGGCGAGGAAGCCGAGCTTCATGTAATCCTCGAACCCCATGTCGGCCAAATGCTCGTCCGGGTTCACCCAGCTGATCATGAATACCGTATGCCCCTGCGACACAGCCCAGCGCACGAAGCTGTTCTTGGGCCGCAGATCGAGAATATAAAACTTATTGATCCACGGTGGCGCAATCAGCAACGGCCGCTTTAGCACCGTATCCGTGCTCGGCGTGTATTGCACCAGCTGCATAAGCGCATTCTGGTACACGACCTTACCCGGCGACACGCCGATGTTCTCGCCCAGTTTGAACGCGTCTGGGTCGGTCATCTTGATCGACAGCTTGCCTTTGCCGCGCTCCAGGTCGCCCAGCATGTTCGCCAGGCCACGCAGCAGGTTCTCACCGCCCGTTTCGGCTGTCTTGCGCAGCACTTCGGGATTGGTCAGCACAAAGTTGCTGGGGCTCATCGCGTCCATGAACTGGCGGCTGTAAAAATCGACTTTTTGGGCCGTCTTGGGATCCAAGCCGTCGACCCGTGTCACCACGTCCTGCACATAGCGGGCAGATAGAAGGTAAGACTGTTTAATGAAGTCGAATACTTCCCCGTCGTTCCACGCCCCGTCACGGAACCGCTTGTCCTTGGCATCAGCCTGAATGACGGGCGGGTCGGTTTCCATCCCCATCAGGCGCCTGGTCGTGTTCTGCCACAGCGTCATGTAGTCCTGCCAAAAGCCGATCTGCGCATGCACGAGCGCGGCCGGGTCGCGCATGAGCTGGGCGGTCATGTCGGAGAATGCTTGGCCGACATGCATCGGGTCGAAATCCGGGGTTTCTGCCGATTGCCGGCCGAGCCAGTCCGTCACCAGCCGCTGCGAGCGTTCGGCGATGGTGGCCATTGATCGGCCAAGCACGGCCGGGTCCGCCATTTTGAAAGCGTCACCGGAAAGGGCCGCACGGGTGGCGGGTTTGGGGGCGTCGGCCATGGGCGTGTCCTTCCCGAAGTCTTCCTCGCCGCGCTACACTGAAATCAAAGAGCGGGCAGGGGCAGCTGTTGTTCACGATTGGTAAGCGTGTGGGGTGGGTGAAGCAAGCAGCGCTGCTATGCCTCTTGGGCGGCTGCGGCACGATTGCCGACCTCGGCCACGCGCGGATCGAGGACGCAGACCCGGTCGCCTGGTGGCATAGCTTGGAAGGTGGCGCCATCAGCGAATTGCGGCCCGACCCACCCGGTGCCAACGATCCATACCCTAATTTGGCGTCGGTGCCGGCCCGCCCCACGCCCACGCCCGCGGCGCGGCGGGTTGCATTGACGGCACAGCTGGTGGCGGAACGCGACGGAGTGCGGCGGGACGTCGCGCGCGATCCGCTAACGGCAGCTCCGGCCGCTGCGCCCGCGCCAAAGAAGCCGGCCGACCCTGCCAGCGTACCCCCGCCGATGGCCACGATCGACGCCGCAACCGCGCCGCCTGCGCCACTCACTCCCGCGCCACTCACTCCCGCGCCACGCGCGCTCCCTCCGCCCGTACCACCTACGTCCACGGCTGCGCCAACCCTGTTACCCGACCGCGTACCCGCCCCGCCCCGTAAGCAGTCCGGGCGCGCGCCGCAACCATCCGGGCCGATGCCGGACTTGCCAGCCGCCCCGCCCTCGGCGCCCGTGTTGCCGGGTATCCCCGCCGCGACCTTTGCGCCCGCGACCCGGCGGCCCCTACCGTCCGTCACCATCGCGTTTGCGCGCGATGCGGATCAGCTGCCACCCACTGCGGCGGCCATTTTGCAGGGGCTGGCGGACCGGCGCGGTGGCGGACCCGTGTTGGTTTACGCCGGCGGTGACGCCAGCAGCGCCGCTCCCGCCGCGCAGGGCTCTGCCCTGGCACTCGCACTGCGTCGTGCCGGCGCGATCAGCCGCGCTTTGGCCGCCGCCGGAGTCCCTCCCGCCCAGACGCGAACGGAGGCCACCGCGCTTGGTCGCGATTCCGGCGCGCGTCTGGTAGACTGACCAACCCGAACCCGCCAACGGACACGATAATGACCCAGCCCGAGTTCCACCGCATCCGCCGCATGCCGCCCTACGTCTTTGCGGAGGTGAATCAGGCGAAGGCCCAGGCCCGTACCCGGGGCGACGATATTATCGACCTCGGCATGGGGAACCCCGATAGCGCTACGCCCCCCCACATCGTCGCCAAGCTGATCGAGGCGGTGCAGGACCCACGCACGCACCGCTACTCGCAATCGAAGGGCATACCGGGCTTGCGCCGGGCACTGGCGGGCTACTACGAGCGCCGGTTCGGCGTGCACCTCGATCCGGAGACGGAGGTCGTCGCGACGCTCGGATCGAAGGAGGGGCTAGCCAACCTCGCAGCCGCCATCACCAGCCCCGGCGACACGATCCTGGTGCCCAACCCCAGCTACCCCATCCACCAGTTCGGCTTTATCATCGCCGGCGCCAGCGTACGCAGTATCCCCGCCACGCCGGACGAGACGATGCTACGCGCCCTCGATCAGGCTGTCCGCCATAGCGTACCGAAGCCCACGGCGCTGATAGTGAACTTCCCGAGCAACCCGACCTCGTATGTGGCCGACCTCGATTTCTATAAGGAAATCGTCGCGTTCTGCCGTCGCCATGAGATCTACATCATGTCCGACCTGGCCTATGCCGAGATCTATTTCAACGACGAACCGCCGCCCTCGCTGTTGCAGGTCGAGGGTGCCAAGGATATCGCAGTCGAGTTCACCAGCCTGTCCAAAACATACTCCATGCCCGGCTGGCGCATGGGGTTTGCGGCCGGAAATGCACGGCTGATCGGGGCGTTGGCGCGGATCAAGTCGTATCTCGACTACGGCGCATTCACGCCAATACAAATCGCCGCGACGGCGGCGCTGAACGGCCCGCAGGATTGCGTGGCGGAGATGCGGGCGCTGTATAAGGAACGCCGCGACGTGCTGGTGCGCGGGCTTAATCAGGCCGGATGGGACGTCCCCAGTCCGGACGGTTCGATGTTCGCCTGGGCGCCGATCCCGCCCCGCTACGCGCATCTCGGCAGTGTCGAATTCAGCAAGTTGCTGCTGGCGCGGGCAAAGGTCGCTGTGGCGCCGGGCATCGGCTTTGGCGAGCATGGCGACACCCACGTGCGCATCGCTTTGGTGGAGAACACGCATCGCCTACGCCAGGCCGTGCGCAGCATCCGGACCTTTCTGGCGACGGACAGCAACGTCGCACCTACCGAGAGCGTCGTGGCCGCCGAATGATGGACACGCATAAGCCGCTGCGCATCGGCGTGGCGGGACTAGGCACGGTGGGCGCCGGAGTACTGCGCGTGCTGCATGATGGCGCGGAGCTGATTGCCGCCCGCGCCGGCCGGCCGATACGGGTCGTGGCTGTGTCCGCACGTGACCGCAGCCTGGATCGCGGCCTGGACTTGTCCGGCCTGCATTGGCACACCGACCCGGTGGCACTTGCCGCGGATCCGGACGTGGACGTGGTCGTTGAGCTGATTGGCGGCACTAACGGCCCGGCCCTGGCGCTGGTCCAGTCAGCGCTTGCCCAGGGTAAGCCGGTGGTGACCGCCAATAAGGCGCTTATCGCCCATCACGGCGCCGCCCTCGCCGCCCAACCCGGCGCGATCTTGCTGTTCGAGGCAGCGGTCGCGGGCGGCATCCCGGTGCTGAAAGCGCTGCGGGAGGGGCTGGCCGGCAATCGAATTCTGAGCGTCGCTGGCATACTGAACGGCACCTGCAACTACATCCTGACCACGATGCGTACCGAACGGCGCGACTTTGCCGACGTACTGGCCGACGCGCAGCGCCTAGGTTACGCCGAAGCCGACCCGGCGTTCGATATCGATGGCGTCGACACGGCTCATAAGCTCGCGATCCTGGCGGCACTCGCGTTTAACGGGCCAGTCGATTTCGGCGCCGTGCATGTCGAGGGCATCCGCCAGGTCTCGGCACAAGACATCGCCCATGCGGAAGAACTGGGCTACCGGATAAAGCTGCTGGGCATCGCGCGGCGGACGGATACCGGTGTCGAGCTGCGGGTGCACCCGTGCATGGTGCCGGTCAGTGATCCGATCGCACTGGTAGACGGCGTGAACAACGCGGTGGTTATCGAGGGTGACGCGGTCGGCCGCATCATGCTGGGGGGACGGGGTGCGGGTGCCGGACCTACGGCTAGCGCAGTCGTGGCGGACCTGGTCGACATCGCCCGCGGACGCACGGGTCCGGCCTGGGGCACCGATACGGGCGAGGCCATCCACACCGTCCCGATGCTGAACCACACCGGCGCATACTATCTGCGTCTGATGGTTCAAGACCGGGCTGGCGTCATCGCAGACGTAACGGCCGCGCTGCGGGACGCGGGCGTCAGCCTCGAGAGCATGCTGCAGCGCGGCCGTGGGACCGAGGGCGATACCGTCGCGGTGGTACTGGTGACGCATGAGACGAGCGAGGCCGCGATCCGCCAGGCACTGGCCGCGATCGCCGATCTGCCGTCCGTCGTGGCACCGCCCGCATTGATCCGAATCGAACCCACATAGGACGTAACGCCATGCCCACACATCCAGAGATCACCAACGACCGCAACCTGGCGCTGGAGCTGGTTCGCGTCAGTGAAGCCGGCGCGCTGGCGGCGTCGCGCTGGATTGGCCGCGGCAAGAAAAACGAGGCGGATGGTGCGGCCGTAGAGGGCATGCGGCGCGCGTTTGACAGCGTCGCGATCGACGGCACCGTTGTGATCGGTGAGGGCGAGATGGACGAGGCGCCCATGCTGTATATCGGGGAGCGCGTGGGCTCCGGCGGTCCGCCGATGGATATCGCGGTCGATCCGCTAGAGGGTACGACCATCACCGCCCGTGGCGCGCCCAACGCGCTGGCTGTGGTGGCGCTGGCTGAAAGCGGCAACTTCCTGCATGCGCCCGACGTGTACATGGATAAGATCGCAGTGGGCGGTGGGCTGCCGCAGGGCGTGGTCGATCTGGACGCAAGCGTCAGTCAGAACCTGCGCGAACTCGCCCGGGCCAAGCAGCGCGATATCGGCGATCTGGTTGTTTGCATGCTGGACCGTGACCGGCATGCGGAGAAGTTGGCGTATTGCCGGGAGGCGGGTGCGCGCATCATGCTGCTGGGCGACGGCGACGTGGCCGGCGTGATTGCGGCGGCGATGATCGATGGCGGGGTCGACATTTACATGGGCAGCGGCGGCGCGCCGGAGGGCGTGTTGGCCGCGGCGGCGCTACGGTGCATCGGCGGGCAAATGCAGGGACGCCTGTTGTTCGAGGATGATGCGCAACGCGAACGCGCGGCGACGATGGGCATTACGGACCCGTCGCGAAAGTACTCGGTGATGGAGATGGCGCGGGGCGACGTGATGTTTGCCGCCACCGGCGTCACGTCCGGCGCGATCCTGCGCGGTGTGCGGCGGTTCGGGGCCGGCGCGATCACGCACTCGATCGTTATGCGCAGTAAGTCGGGTACGGTCCGGTATATCGAGGCGCACCATAATTTCCAGACCAAGACGTGGCAGCCGGAGTAGCCGCAAGCCTGACCGGCCGCCGTTGGGTCTGGCGTGAGGGTCCCGACCGGGTCGGTATGGGCATTGCGCAGCGGCATTCACTGCCGGAGATCGTGGGCCGGGTCATGGCGGCGCGCGGGTATGATGTGGATAGCGCCGCGCATTTTCTCGATCCGACACTGCGGGCGCTGATGCCCGATCCGTCCGTGCTGGCGGATATGGACCGGGTGGCGGACCGGTTGGCCCACGCGGTGCAACGAAACGAGACGGTTGCGGTGTTCGGCGATTACGACGTGGACGGTGCCTGCAGCAGCGCCATTCTGGTGCACGTGCTGCGCGGCCTGGGCTGCACGGTGCTGCATCACATTCCGGACCGCATTACCGAGGGCTATGGCCCGAACGCCCCGGCCCTGCTGGCGTTGGCGGCGCAAGGGGCGACGCTGATCGTCTGCGCCGATTGCGGAACAGCGGCGACGGTGCCGTTGGCGGCCGTGGCCGGGCAGGCGGACGTGCTGGTGCTGGACCATCACGTGGCGGAGGGTCCGCCCCCGCCCGTGTGGGGCACGGTCAACCCGAACCGGCTGGATTGCACGTCGGGCCTCACGGGCCTGTGCGCTGCGGGGGTCGCGTTCCTGGCGGCCGTGGCGCTAGTCCGGGCATTGCGCCGGGCGGGCTGGTTCGCGATACGGCCGGAGCCGGATTTGCGGGACCTGCTGGACCTCGTTGCATTGGCGACCGTGTGCGATGTGATGCCGTTGACGGGCCTCAACCGCGCGCTGGTCACCCAAGGATTGCGCGTGATGGCCCGGCGTGCCCGCCCCGGTGTCGCGGCCCTGCTGGCGGTGGCTGCGGCCCCCGACGCACTAAGCGCATTCACGTGCGGGTTCGCGCTCGGCCCGCGCATCAATGCCGGCGGACGCCTGGGCGACGCCAGCATGGGATTACGGCTGCTTCTGACGGATGACGCAGCGGAGGCGCAGCAGCTGGCGGCACTGCTGGACAGCGTCAATCGCGACCGGCAGGCCGTGGAGGGCGCGATGCTCGATCAGGCTCTGACGATGGCGGCCGAGCAGGGTGAGGCCGGGCACGCGGCGCTGCTGGTGCATGGGGCGGGCTGGCACCCGGGTGTGGTCGGTATCGTGGCCGGGCGGATCAAGGAACGGCATAACCGCCCGGCCTGCGTGGGCGCTCTGATTGACGGCGTGGTGCGCGGCAGTGGTCGGTCGGTCGCAGGCGTCGATTTGGGGCGGGCGATAATGGCCGCGCGGTCGCACGGTATCCTGTTGACAGGAGGGGGCCACGCGATGGCGGCCGGGTTCTCGTTGCCCGTCGCTCGGGTGCCGGAGTTTCACGCGTTTCTCAACGACCGGCTGGCACACGCGGCGTCGCTACCGGCGGCGGCGGACCTCGCGATCGAGGGGACGGTCGCCGTCGCGTCCGCAACTGTAGATCTGGCGCAGGCGGTGGAGCGCATGGCCCCGTTCGGCCATGCCAACCCGGAGCCGGTTTTTATGCTGCCCCGCGCGCAGGTTACCCATGCGCAGCGAATCGGGCGCGACGGCGCGACCCTGCGCCTGACGATACAGGGGGAGGGCGGCGGTCCGCGGCTGAAGGCGTTGCTGTTCCGTGCGGGCGACGGCCCGTTGGCGCAGGCCCTGTCGGTCCCCGGCGCACCGCTGCATTTGGCGGGGCAATTGCGGGCCGAGGCATGGAATGGCGCGACGACCGTCAGCTTTTTTGTGATGGATGCTGCTGCTGCATGACGATCTCGGCTTGACCCTTCCGGGTCTGACGGGGTAGGCCACGCTTACGGTCCCGTTCGTCTAGAGGCCTAGGACACGGCCCTTTCAAGGCTGTAACACGGGTTCGAATCCCGTACGGGGCACCACATTGTTTTTGTTGAAAAAAGGCACGCTTTAGAGGGCCTTTCTGTTGGCAGTTGGCAATGCGTTGGCAAACGGCTCCAAGGCCTCCTCGTAGGGACCAGGCCTAGAAAAACGGCCCACCTTGCCAGCTTTCGCGGCCGCCCGCCCAGTAATCCCAGAAAATTTACGCGCGTTTCCCGCTTCCGATGCTGCCCCCAGGACTTCGGCAAACCTGTCATCCAGCGCATTCTGAAGCGGAACGGCCATCGCATGCCCGCACCATAAGCCGAGAGAAACGCTGAAGACAAACAAATGTTTCATGTCACGTTTCCGTATTGGATCAGTTGTATCAAAAAAGCTTCTCACCGGTGCGGCGCTTGATGTCACC
>JANPPS010000028.1:0-13927 GCA_031428635.1 Rhodospirillales bacterium | reverse complement strand
ACATCGCTCGAGGCTGGCACAGACAACCGGCTGGAAATGTTGCAGGCAAATGGCGCGTTCCGTAGCGACGCCGAGGCTCTACCGGTGCTGGCGCGGGCGAGCACCTTTCACCAGTATCGCCGTGGTGACGTCCTGATGGTGGCCGGCATGCCCACGACGGAGGTACTCTTTGTCGTTACGGGATGCTTGGCTGTATCAATCCCCGCTGGCGCGAGTGAGACGAGGCTGGAGTTGGTGCAAGCCGGGCAACTTCTTGTCTTTCAAGAGTCGCTCGCTGGCGGCACCAGTCCCGTCAACGTCGTGGCGCACGAGAACGCGGACGTTCTCACCATTCCGGCCGCCGCGTTGCACGCCGTCATGGATCGCAATCCGGTAATCGCACGCGACGTCGGTGCGCTGGCCGCGGCGCGGCGCCTCGGCATTCAGCCGCTTACCCGTAGTCTTCAGGCCGTGGCCTGACCGGCCTCACCGGTCCCGCTTCGCCTGGGTGGCCCGCGCCACGCGCCGGATCTCACGCGGGTTAATTTGCACGATAGGCTGCTTGCTGGCCTTCACCGGCCACCCCAGCGTGACCCACAGCAACTGCTATCAACGGCATCAGCTATCGATCTCTTTGGCCCACTACCGGCCGGCGTTCGATGGGGTGGCTTTCGACCGGTTGATCCGACGCCGGTAAGACCCGGCGGCTCAGGGTCCAAGCAGATTGCCGGCGGCAATAAAGGCATCGAGCCGCCGCCGCATAAAGGCCTGTCGCATGACCTGCGTGTCGCTGAACTCGAGCAATACATTCTTCCGTTTCGTATCGGCCGGCCAGACCGGCAGGCCGGCTATGTCAGGCTGACCACTACGCGCAAATTCGACCCAGCGCGCCGCCATTGCGCGTGCCGCAGCGCGGTCGCCGTCGGTGGATGCAACGCCGGTGCAGGCGCACAGATCTGCAGTGCCAAAAACTGGCGCAACCTCGCCGCCATGCGACACGCCAGGGTGCTTGCCGCGTAGCCCGTCCGGCACCCGGTCGTAATAGTAGCGCCAGACCGGCGCCCTGACTGCGTGCAGCACCGCGATGCGCCGCGCGAAGGCGGTAAAAACCACGTCTCGCATCACCTGGCGGCCGAGTTCGGCGTCGTCTTTCACATCGCGGTAAAGCGGGCGCAACAGCACGCTGCCGATGCCAAGCTTCTTGATTAGCTGGGCGGGTTGAATGCCGAAGGCCAGCGCCACGCTGGCCTCGTCGCTGTTGCTGCCGATCAGCAGCGGAATCCTGGCCTGCCTGCCCGCACGAAATGCCTCGACGGGTAAGACGGGCATCACCGGATCGCCAACAATGAAACTCGGGGCGAGCGATAAGTCGTTACCCTCCAGCGCCGCTAGCTGCTCGGCCGGTACCGCGCGCAATTGCGCCGCGCTGGCGTCCGCGCCAGGCAGACCCACTGCGGTGGCGACGCGCACACCGGTCTCGCGCGCCATGCCGCGTGGGCGGGCCGGTATGCCATAGGCACTTTGCACCACTGCGCGTTGCATCAGGTCTCGCGATAGCGGCGAGGTCATTAGCGCCAGCACACTCTGCGCGCCCGCTGACTGTCCAAAGAGCGTGACGTTGCCGGGATCGCCACCGAAGGCGTCGATGTTGCGCCGCACCCATTGCAGCGCTGCAATTTGATCGAGTAGGCCGAAATTGACGACGCCGCCGGGTGCCTCGCGCTCGATAGCCGGATGGACAAAGAAGCCGAGCGGTCCGAGCCGATAGTTCAGTGTGACCACCACCACGCCCTGGCTAGCCAGCGGCGCGCCATCGTATAGCGGCAGCCCACCGCTGCCGAAGATCAACGCGCCGCCGTGCAGCCACACCATCACCGGCAACCGGGCACCCCGCTCAGCGCGCGGGGTGAAGACATTGAGGTTGAGACAGTCCTCGTTGAGGGTGCCAGGATCGCCACCGCCCTCTAGCGAGAGGCCCCGTTTCTGTGGGCAGGCATCACCCGGTTTGGAGGCGTCGCGGGTGTTTGCCCAGGGGATCGCAGGCTGCGGCGCACGCCAACGCAGCGCGCCGACGGGCGGCGCGGCGTAGGGTAGGGTAGGCCTCTGAACACCGCGACGTCCTGCGTCTGCGTGCCGGCGACGCGTCCCGATGCCGTTTCAACCAGCGGGACCGCCGCCGCGGCCGTCGTGACCCAAGTGGCTAAAGCCATGAGCAGTGCGCCGTCCAAGCGGAGGCGACCCAAGCCGGACATCATGGCTTTCGGCCTAGGCAGATGATGTTGCCCTCAGGAGAATTGGCCAGTTTGTTCAGCGCCACGGTGTACCCGCGGGCGCGTTCGGCGGTGTCAAACCCGTCTGCAGCAGTGCGCAGACGGTGCTAGTCCAGTGCTGCTAGATCCGTAGTGAGGCCGTGTAGCACCCCGGCCTGGTTGGTCGGCGCGCTACAGTCGGGAGCATCGGCCTGCGCCAGCACTCGCAATGGTATCGATGGAAGGTGTGACGCGAGCAGACAGGACACCGGCATATGCGAGGTTCTCTCGGAAAGTCGCCCAATCCGTATCGTAAGCCGCACTGACGGGAAACCTCGCTTGCCGTTTCGCCGACTTTCCGTTGCCGGTTACCTGTTGCCCTGGACGCGTTGACGATACGCTGACGTCCCAGGATGCCGCCTATGGCCAGCCGTTAAAATTGGCTGAGCTCTCGATCGACTGCAGGCGAATTCTACGTCAGCGTGGCGGAGTAAAAGCAAGCGAACGCTGTCCATGCGCTCTACCGCATGCCGCAATTGGTAGTCGGTCCAATCGAAAACGCCTGCCACAAGTGTGTCCGTGGTAACGGCAACTAGTTTTGCTGTTTACGCGGCCCGAACGCGCCTGCCCCGAGCTGCGCTTCCGCCGCCGCGCGCCAAGGCGCATCGGGCGGGGCGCCCACCAGGGCCTGGCGGGACAGGGCGGCGCTGGCATCGGTGACGTGCCCCTCGGCCCGGGACAATGCCTCCGCCGCGCGAACAGCCAACGCCGGGTCAAACCGGATCTGCAATGCCTGCAGCCACGCCGCCGCCGCCGCCGCGTCTCTGCCGCGTGCTTCCTCGATCGTGCCGAGTAGGACATAGCCCTCCCGCGCCTGCGGTGTGCTCGGGTCCAGCGCCTGCACCCGCTCACGCAGGCCTTCGACCAGCGCGTCGTCAGCGGCGCGTTGCTGGATCAGCGCCATTTCCGGACTGCCGGGTGCAATCGTCGGCATGCCAGGCTGGCCGCCCACCAGATACAGACCCATCGCCACCAACGGCACAATCAACAGGGTCACCAGTACCGGCGTCGACGAGCCGGTTCGAACCGGGCGATCGTCGGCTACGGCCAGCAAACGGCGCTGCACCTCCAGCAGGGCCGTCGCGTGCTCGGCCGGTAGGATGCGGCCCTCGGCCAGATCGCGATCCAGCTCGCTCAACTGCGTGCGATGCAGCGCAAGTGCCGGGTCACGCGTACCACGGGTGCCGGCGCCGACCCGGCGCAGCACGAGTGCCAACGGCACAAGCGCCACCAGCGCCAGGCCCAAGAAAACAGCCAAAATCATGAACGGATAAGAGCGTCCAGCCGGGCCCGCTCGTCATCTGTCAATGGTACCGCCGTGGCCGGGCGACGGCGCGACCACAACGCCGCGCCCAACCCAGCCAGCACCGCCAGCACCGGTGACGCCCACAGCAGGGCCGTCAGCGCATTGAACGGCGGGCTCAATCGCACGAAGTCGCCATACCGCGCCACGACCCATGCCTGGGCTGCGTCATTGGTGGCACCGGCGCCGATCTGCGCCCGCACAATCCGGCGTAGGTCGTGGGCGAGGTCGGCGTTGCTATCCTCGATACTTTCGTTTTGGCAGACTAGGCAGCGGAGTTGCCGTCCCACAGCCTCGGCACGGGCCTCCTGCGCCGGGTCGGACAGCATTTCCGCCGGGTCACTGACGGCGTAGGCGGGGCCGCATAGCAGTAGTAACAGCGCCAGCCAGAGGATGCCCCGCCGGCCCATGCCCCGCTGTTTCATGCAATCGCCCGTAATGCGGGACGTAGGCGTTGATCCACGATCTCGGGCGTTAAAGGCCCTGGGTTGCGCCAGCGTACAATACCGGTGCGATCGACCAGGTAGCTTTCTGGCACGCCATATACGCCAAAGTCGATCGCGACCGACCCGGTGGCGTCCCGCGCGATGCGGGCGTACGGGTTGCCGCGGCGGGCGATGAACTGGGCGGCGTCGGCCGACTTGTCCTTGTACGCCACCCCCCAAATGGCCAACCCTTCGCGGGACAGCGCCATTAGCTCCGGATGCTCCACCACGCATGGCACGCACCAACTGGCGAAGAAGTTTAACAGAACGGGGCCTCGTAGGTCGGTGCTGGCAAAGCCCTCGCCGGGCGCCTGGGCGGGGAGGGTAAACGCCGGAACGGGGCGGTCGATCAGCTGGCTCGGCACCTCATGCGGGTCGAATTCGCCGGTCCGCATGCGGCCGAGCACGGTGTAGAACCCGACCCCCGCCACCGCCGCGACCCCGAGCGGCGCAAGTAGCAGCGCCCGTCTGCGATCCATAATTAGGCGACTGCCCCGGGCACCCGCACCCGCGCTCGGGCCGGTGCCCCGATCCGCGCCCGGCGATCGACCAACGAGAGCAGGCCACCCAGTGCCATGATCAGCCCACCGAACCAGATCCAGGGCGCCAGCGGATTATAGTGCAGCCGCATGATGGCGCCACCGTCCCGCTCCTCACCCAAAACACCGTAGATATCGGCAAACCCGTTGGTATGGATCGCGGCCTCGGTCGTTGTCTGGCGCTGCGTCGGGAACGTCCGGCGCGATGGTTCGAGCACGGTTACCAGCCGGTCGCCCTGGGTCACGCGCAACGTCGCCACGCGCTCGGCATAGTTGGAGCCCGTCTCATCGCGTAGCCCGGTGAGCGTCCAGGTGTAGCCGGCACTCTCTGCGCTTTGTCCCGGATAGAGCAGCACGATTTTCTGACTGGCGAGCGACATGCCGGCCGCCCCTGCCACCAGCACGCCCATGCCGGCATGGCCGAACGTGGTGCCAAACGTGGCGATCGGCAGTCCGCGCAGCCGCGCCCAGCTATCAGCGAGCGGTATACGGAACAGACGGATGCGCTCGATCACCTCCGCAAACGATCCGACGATTAGCCATGCCGAGGCGCCGAATGCGAGTGCCGGCAGCCCCTTGGCCGTGCCCAGCTGCGCCACGACGCCCACCGCCACCGCCACCAGCGCCGCCCACCACAGCCGCACCATCGCCGGCCCGATCCGCGCCCGTTTCCACGCTAGCCCCGGTGCCAACACCATCGCCAGGAAGATCGGCACACAGAGCGGCAACACCGTTGCGTTGAAGAACGGCGCGCCGACGGAGATCTTGCTACCGAATACGATGTCGGCGATCAGCGGATACAGCGTTCCCAACAGCACGACCGCCGTGATCGAGCACAGCAAGATATTGTTCAGTACCAGCGATCCCTCACGCGACACTGGCGCGAACAGGCCGCCCGCCGCGAGCACCGGCGCCCGGATTGCGAACAGCAACAACGAGCCGCCAATCACGATCCCCAAAAGTGCGAGGATAAACACGCCCCGCGTCGGGTCGTTGGCGAAGGAGTGCACGCTGTTAAGAATGCCGGACCGCACCAGAAACGTGCCGGATAGGGACAAGGAAAACGCGCCGATCGCCAGCAGAACGGTCCAGACCTTCAGCGCCTCCCGCTTCTCCACCACGATTGCCGAATGCAGCAGCGCCGTACCGACGAGCCAGGGAAGTAAAGACGCGTTTTCGACCGGATCCCAGAACCAGAAGCCGCCCCAGCCCAACTCGTAATACGCCCACCAGGAGCCGAGCGCGATGCCACAGGTCAGCAAGCACCAACTGGCGAGCGTCCAGGGCCGGACCCAGCGGCCCCACGATGCGTCGATCCGCCCCTCCAGCAGCGCCGCTATGGCGAAGGCGAACGGGACCGCAAAGCCGACATAGCCCGCGTACAGAATGGGGGGATGGAACGCCAAACCCGGATCCTGCAGCAACGGATTCATGTCGCGCCCGTCCAGCGGCGGCGGCCATAGCCGGGTGAACGGGTTGGACGTCAGCAACGTAAACAGCAGAAAGCCGACCGAAGTGCCGCCCAGCACGCCGATCACCCGCGCCCGCAACGCCGATGGCAGCCCGCGCCCGAACACCGCGACGGCACCGCCACACAAGGCCAGGATGAGGGTCCAGAGCAGAATCGAGCCCTCATGGTTACCCCAGGCACCCGTGAGCTTGTACAGCAACGGCTTCAGCGTGTGGCTGTTCTCCGCCACGTTCAGCACGCTGAAATCGTTGGCGACGCTGCTCCATACCAATGCGCCAAACGACGTGCCGAGCGCCAGCAGCTGCCCGATCGCCAGCGCAGGCGCCGCAGCCATCAGGCGCGCATCGGCCCGGTGTGCGCCCCAGATCGGCAGCACGGTCTGCGCCAACGCCAGTGCTACGGCCAACGCCAGCGCAAAATGCCCGAGTTCGGGGATCATCCGCCAGCCTTCACAGTTGTCATCGTGTTCCAGGTGGCGGCGGCGGGGGGCGGCCCCTGGTCCGGACGCCACTGGCCGGACTTCTTCAGCGCCTCTGCCACGTCTTTCGGCATGTAGGTCTCATCGTGTTTGGCCAACACTTCGTCCGCACGGAATGAGCCATCGGGCAGCAGCGTGCCGAGTGTGACGGCGCCCTGCCCCTCCCGGAACAAATCGGGCAGGATGCCGGCATACGTCACATCGACCGCGGCGCGGCCGTCGGTGATGCGGAAATGGGCGACGGGGGTGCCGCCCTGCTGGATGCGATGCACGCTACCAGCCTCGACCAGCCCGCCCAGCCGCAGCGTCCGGCCCGGCGCGTTGGCGCCCGGCCCGGCGACGTGGGCGGCGATGTCGGACGGTGCGACGAAGAACACCATGTTGTCGCCGAATGCCGATAGCGCGAGTGCCGTGGCCGATCCCAGTCCCAGGCCGCATGCCAGCACGATCACCAACCGCCGCCGCTTGCGTGTCACCGCCGTACCTCCAGCACTGCCAGCCGCGCCCGCGCCCGGCTCAATCGCTGCCACGCGCCCACCGCGAACACGACCGGCACGCCTAGGCCCAGCGCGTAGCACGCCACGATAAACGGCAAATGCGTCATGCGGCCTCCGCCTGCGCCAGCAACAGCCCGCGGATACGCCGCTCCATGACCGCTGCGCGCAGCCGGGCGAGCACGATGGCGGCGAACGTCAACGTAAACCCGATCGCGCACACCAGCAGCGGCCACAGCATATCCGTATGCATGCCCGGCGCGCCCGTTAGCTTTATTGTGCTCGGCTGATGCAGCGTGTTCCACCAATCGACACTGAACTTGATTATCGGCAGGTTGACGGCGCCGACGAGCGCCAAGATCGCACCGGCCCGATAGCCACGCACCGGGTCGTCGAACGCGCGAACTAGCGCAATGTGCCCGACATACAGAAAAAACAACACCAGCACGGACGTGAGCCGCGCATCCCACACCCACCAGGCGCCCCACATCGGCTTACCCCATAGGCTGCCGGTTGCCAGGCAAAGGGCTGTAAATCCTGCGCCCACCGGCCCGATTTCGAACGCCGCCAGATCGGCCAACGGGTGCCGCCACACCAGCGACGATAGCGATGCAATAACCAAAGCCATGTACCCGGCCGACGCGAGCCACGCGGAGGGTACGTGTACGTACATCATCCGGACCGCGTCGCCCTGCTGCCAATCCGCCGGCGCCACAAACAGACCCCACGCTAGGCCCACGGCCGTAACAAGCACCGCCAGCACCGTAAGCGCCGGCTGCACGCGCGCGGCCAGCCGCAGGAACCGCCCGGGATTGGCAAACCGGTGCAGTGATCGAGAAGGCCGAACGGTGAAGGTTGCATCCACCTTCAGAAGATAGCACCGTTTAGCGTGACTGAAAGCCCGTGGAGCCCGCATGCAATTCGCTGTCATCTGCACCGACCGGCCCGGCAGCCTCGACCTGCGATTGGCGACCCGGCCGGTCCACCTGACGTACCTGACGCTGTACGCCGACCGCATCGTCCATAGCGGCCCGATGTTGGACCTGGACGGCCGGCCCTGCGGCTCGCTGCTGATCCTGGACGTGGCCGACCGCGCGGCCGCCGAGGGCTTTGCAGCGGCTGATCCGTACGCGGAGGCCGGGCTGTTCGAAAGCACCATCATCCGCGGCCTACGCACCGTCATTCAGGACGGCCAGGTGCTGGGCGTTTGAACACCTGGCTCGTGAAGTCAGAGCCCAACGTGTTTGGCTGGCCGGAGCAGGTGGAGAATGGTGTCGAGCCGTGGACGGGCGTGCGCAACCACGCGGCCAAGGCGAACTTGGCGGCCATGAAGATCGGCGACCAGGCGTTCTTCTACCACTCCAACATCGGTAAGGAGATCGTCGGTATCGTGGAGGTCGTGCGGGAGGCGTATCCGGACCCCACGGCCGAGAGCGGGCCCTGGGTCTGCGTCGACTTCCGCGCGTGTAAGCCGCTGAAACGGCCCGTGACATTGGCCGAGGCGAAGGCCGATCCCGCGCTGGCGGGCATGGCGCTGGTCAAGTATTCCCGGCTATCGGTTGGACCGGTCACAGCCGCCGAGTGGCAGCACGTGCTGGCGTTGTCTCGGCACAAGGCGGCGTAGCAGAGCGCCGGTCTAGGGCGCCACGCACTGTTTATGCGATGAAGGCCCGCGATCAAGGCTCGCGAAGAAGACCCGGGAGCGTATCGCCGTCGACTGACACGGTTGACAGCCAACCCATTCACGCGCGAACTATATTGTCGGGGAGAAAATCTTATAGACGTGTCAGCCGGACCGCGATTAGACGATCAGCTCTGTTTCGCGTTGTACGCTGCGACCAACGCCATCACCCGCGCCTACCGCCCGCTGCTCGGGGCACTCAATCTCACCTATTCGCAATATTTGGTGCTCATGGTCCTGTGGCAGGATAACGAGGCGACGGTGCAGGCGATCGCCACACGGCTGCGGCTGGGATCGAACGCGGTCACACCCCTGATCGATCGGCTACAGGCAGCGGATCTGGTCGTACGCCGAACCGACGCCACCGACCGTCGGGTCGTCCATGTCGGGCTGACCCCGTCCGGAAGCGCGCTCCGCGACGCGGCTGCCGCCATCCAGCAGGAAGTGATCTGCAACACTGGCCTGTCCCCGACGGCGGTCAACGAATTGCGGGGGGACCTGCTCGCCCTCACCAACCGGATCACACCAGACGACTAGCGCTTCCACGCCCACGGTGGGTGGCGCAACCCGAGGTCCTAGCGAGGGGCTGCCGAGCGGTCCGCGATGGCCGAGATCATCACGAATATCCCAGCCAAGCTTCATCCGGCCACCCAGGCCAATGCCAGCCTGTACGATCGGCCCGATGGCTTTTGCCGCATTGCGGCCACGGTCGATAACTTGGTCGGCCGCCTGTCAGTAGATGGCGGCGCCAACGCCAAAGTTACCGCGTTTCACGCTGGACGGGCCCGGCCTCAGGGTCCTCGTCACCAGCCGGTGCGTGGAACAAACCGGCAGCCCGAGCTGTCACCCCGGGCGCGACATGGGTACGAGCCACGCCGACCGGGGCGTGACGCAGCACGACTTTAATATCGTTGCGACCGGGATCAAACCGTTGCCGTATTCCCCAGGCGTGCCGGACCAGGAGTTCGGCAGAGGGCTATCATAGTGAGCGACCGAGCGATGGTCGTTCAGTACTGACGACAGCCGGGCACTCGTTTGTGGGCGGGCGTCCCCATAGCGGAACGGCAGGCAAGGCATTAACCTCAGTGTAACTAAAAAAGAGGAACGCCCTATGTCCGACCAGTTCTATCCGGTCCGTCCGGACATCGCCGCCCACGCGCACGTGACGGCCGCGCAATTCGGCGCGATGACAGCAGCCGCCACCGCGACGCCAGACGCGTTTTGGGCCGAGCAATCGCACCGCATCGCCTGGATCACGCCGCCGACCGAAATCAAGGACACGAGTTTCGAGGGCGACGTGCACATCCGCTGGTACGCGGACGGCGTGTTGAACGCGTCGGCCAGTTGCCTCGACCGCCATGTGGCCACCCGGCCCGATCAGGTCGCGATCATCTGGGAGGGCGATAACCCCGCCGATTCTCGCCATGTGACCTATCGGGAGTTGCATGCCGAAGTCTGCCGCATGGCCAACGCTCTGCGGTCATTGGGCGTAAAGAAGGGCGACAGGGTCACGATTTATCTGCCGATGGTGGTGGAGGCAGCCGTGGCCATGCTTGCCTGCGCCCGGGTCGGTGCGATCCACGCGATCGTCTTCGGCGGCTTCTCACCAGACAGCCTGGCCAACCGCATTCAGGATTGCGACAGCACCTTGCTGATCACCGCCGATGAGGGCCGGCGCGGCGGGCGGCGCGTGGCGTTGAAAGCCAATGCGGATGAGGCATTGAAGCACTGCCCGACGATCGAAGCCGTTGTGGTCGTGCGCGTGACCGGCGGCGACGTGCCGATGATGGCCGGGCGCGACCACGATTACGCCACCCTGCTGGCCGCCGCCGCGCCGGAGTGTGAGCCGGAGCCGATGGGGGCCGAGGACCCGCTATTCATCCTGTACACCAGCGGCAGCACCGGTAAGCCCAAGGGAGTAGTACATACCACGGGCGGCTACATGGTTTGGGCCAGTTACACCCATGAACTGGTGTTCGACTATCAACCGGGCGAAGTGTACTGGTGCACCGCCGATATCGGCTGGGTCACGGGCCACACGTACATTGTGTACGGGCCGCTGGCGAACGGCGCGACCACGCTGATGTTCGAAGGTATTCCCAACTACCCCGACAGCAGCCGGTTCTGGCAGGTGGTGGACAAGCACCGCGTCAACATCTTCTACACAGCGCCCACCGCTATCCGGTCGTTGATGCGTGACGGCGCGGGACCGGTGAAGTCCACGTCGCGCCAGTCGCTGCGGATACTCGGCAGCGTGGGTGAGCCGATCAATCCCGAGGCCTGGATGTGGTATTACACCGTGGTCGGCGACGGCCGCTGCCCGATCGTGGACACGTGGTGGCAGACGGAGACCGGTGGAATCCTGATCTCCCCCCTGCCCGGCGCCACGGCCGTTAAACCCGGATCCGCCACTTTACCGCTGCCGGGTATTCACCCGGTGCTGGTCGATAATGAGGGCGTACATCTGGAGGGTGCGACCGAGGGCAATCTGTGCATCGGCGATAGCTGGCCGGGTCAGATGCGGACGCTGTATCGCGACCATGCCCGGTTTGTGCAGACGTATTTCAGCACGTTCAAGGGCCTATATTTCACCGGTGACGGTGCCCGGCGCGACGCCGACGGGTATTGGTGGATCACCGGCCGCGTGGATGACGTGATCAACGTAAGCGGCCACCGGATGGGTACAGCCGAGGTAGAAAGCGCGCTGGTCGCCCACCCGAGCGTGGCGGAGGCAGCGGTCGTCGGCTTTCCGCATGAGATTAAAGGCCAGGGCATTTACGCCTACGTGACGTTGATCAGCGGCGTGGAACCGACGGAGGCGCTACGTAAGGAGTTGGTGGCGTGGGTGCGGAAGGAAATCGGGCCGATCGCCTCGCCAGACGCGATCCAATGGGCGCCCAGCCTGCCGAAGACCCGGTCGGGTAAGATCATGCGTCGCATACTACGCAAGATCGCCGCGAACGAAACGGATGCATTGGGCGACATCAGCACGCTGGCGGATCCGGGTGTGGTGTCGGATTTGGTGAGCGGCCGGGGCTAAGGCGTAAGGTTACTTTTTCCGCCCGGCGCAGAACCGCCTGCTGCATCATCAGCTAAGCTGGTGGTGCCAGCAGCAGGCGGTTCATCCCGTTCAACGCCCCATATGTCGTTGCCCACGCCCGCCCGAACGCCGGCGCATCCACCGGCAATGCCGCTGCGATCCGCGCCACTGTTCGCACGCCATCGACCTGTCGCAGGATCGCGCCCGCCAGCGCCGGCAGCGGCAATGCCAGCCGCAGCCCGTCCAGGATAAACAGCAGCGTACCGTCCGGGCGGATGTTGGCCGCCATCTCCGCCGCCGGCAGTTCGCGGGCGATCGGTACCGCGTCGGGTGCCGTGCCGTCTGGCGGCGGCTGCCACTCGGACGCTCGAACGGCGTACACCACGTGCGTGCTCATGTTGCCCGCATACGCCTCCGCCAGGGCCGCGCGGGCGACCGGATCCAGGGCGGCGGCCCGGGCGCGCAGCTTTGGGTCGGGTAACAGCCAGGCCGGGTCATAACGCGCAGGTTCGATCCAGGCCGTCGTCCGCAGCCCGGCGCCGCTCAGTAACGCCACCAGGTCTGGCACGGTGTAGGCGCGGTCGCGCGGGTTTAGCAGCAGGTCGTACAGCCCGGCATCGCCGCCATCGATGTGGTCGCCAAAGTACCCGTTACGCCGCAGCCACGCCGTCTCCGGCAGGTGCTTCATCATCCGCCGCGCGATATCTAGCCGTGCGGCTGGGGCCTCGTGCTCCGGCGCCAGCAGCCGCAGTGCCTCCTGCAATTCATACACGCCGGTTCGTCCGTGGGGCGCATAGACCATCAGGCCCAGGCCGCCGCCCAGCGCCAGCACGGATGTCAGTGCCGCCAGGCCCGCCGCCGGGTCCGGCAGGTGGTGCAGCACGCCGCAGCAATCGATCATGTCGAACGGCATCAGCCCCAGCGCCGGCAAAACCAGCAACGACCCGTGCACCCAGTCCAGCGTCAGGCCCCGCGCCGCCGCCCGGGCCTGCGCCACGGCCATCGCCGCTCGCGACCGGTCCAAATACGTGACCCGGCCTGGCCGCCCGGCGGTGGCCAATTGCTGCGCCAGCATGATCGCGCCGTCGCCCGTGCCGCCCCCCGCCACCAGCGCCCGCAGCGGTACCGTACGGGCACGACGTGCGCCAAAAACCCAGTGATCGATTTCCCGCAAATGGTTGTGGCTGCCGATCACCAGCCGCCGCGCCTCGTCCCGTGGATCACGCTTGGGGTAGGGATAGGCCTCGTATTGCGAAGCCAGCGCGCCGTCGGTGGGGTCGATCATGCCTCCCGATAGTTCAGCAGGATCGCGCCGACCAGCATGAAACACACTGGCCACACCCAGCCGGACCAGCGGCGGACCGGGCCGTCGGCGCGCACTTCCAGCCACCGTGCCCAGCCGGCCGCAATACCGGCGAGTGCCAGCGGCGTGTGCGACAGTTCAATCAGCAACTGGTCCCGTACGTTGGCGACCGCGTGGCTATGCGTCAGCAGCAGTGCGCCGCCGAGTGCCGTCAGCAGCGGAAACACCAGCGGCGCCCACCGCGCAGTCAGACGCCCAGTCAGGCGCCCAGTCAGGCGGTCGGTTCGGACCGCCCACTCGAACACCGCAAACGCCATGTTGATCCCGAAGTACATGCGGTGCGGCAGGACCTCGACGTCGCGAAAACTTTCGAAGAAGCCGATGCTGCCCAACGGCCAAACCTCCGGGTCGGAGCGGACGAACAGGAATACCGCCAGCCCCAGTAGCCCCAGCGGCCAATGTCGCGCCCAGCGCACGCCGCCCCGGTGCAGCAGACCGGCCAGCCCGATACCGAGCACGAACAGGCCGGACCAGTGGTGGTTATACTCGCTCCATGCGACGTCGTTTGCGTTGCGGTCCGGCAGATCGCCACCGCCGGGCACGAACGCGGCGGCGGCGGTGGTACGGGTACGGGCCGCGTCCGCATCCAGCCTGGCCTGTAGCGCCGGTAGCGCCAGCGCGTCATGGTCGGGCGATATCAGGCGGGGCAGCGCCGGGGTGTTGCGCTCCACAACCTCCGACCACGTCACGCGGTCCTGCACAAGGTCGACCGCGGGCGGTACGGACGTGAGGGACGCGGCGGCAAAAAATAAGCTGAACCCCACGCCGATCTCGACCTCCGCAAA
>JANPPS010000027.1:0-1708 GCA_031428635.1 Rhodospirillales bacterium | reverse complement strand
CTTTGGCGGCGATCCGCTGCTGGCACTCGGTACGGTGAAGGCCCGCGCGCTGCTGATGACGGGCATGCTGGATTTGTACAATCCGGTCGAGGAGGCGCAGGAGGCCGCCCGCGCCATTCCGGGCGGGCGCTACGTGGCGATCCCGTCGGTGCAGGGGCACGTGGCGGCGTCACCGGGTTTTCGCGCAGAGGACCTGGTGTTCATCAACGACGCCGTGCGGGCGTTTATGGCCGAGATGACTGCCGGACGGACGCCGTAGTTGCGCTCGCGCTAACGCCGCTGCAGGCTCATCATTTCGCACCGGTATGCGACGGTCGTACCCGACGCCGCCGCGTCCTCGGCCAGCGTCGCCTGTGGAGTGGTGTATTGAATGACGCCCGCGCGCCCCGCCACGGATGCGGCTGCCACGTCCGGCGCCACGGATCCTGGTTCCCCCTGGCGGCCAACCTCCGCCGGTCGCTGGCCCACCGAATGTCCTTGGTTCGCACAGTAGGCGAGCAGGCCGAGTTGGTTCTGGTCGGATAGCTGGGCCCAATGCGTGCGCTCGTCTTGGCCCCTGGCCCCGCTCGCCACCAGAACAAGCAGACAACAGACTGAAATTACACGCATTGCCGTTTCCCCCTGCGGGAAGACTACGCCAAATCGTATCGTAATGTCAACGAAGTTGCGGGTTGTCGAACCGGGGCGCTTGCATCTGTCGCAGCGCGCGCCCGAGTGCCGCGGCCAGATCACGCTTTTCGCCCTCGGCCAGCTCGGCACCGACCTCCATGCGAAAGCCCCGGTCGACCAGCCAGAGCGCCGGGGTGCCGTGCCGCTCCTCCAGCACGCAGCGGAGCCAGCCGGGCTGCAACACCCGCTCCGTCCGCCGCCGCTCCGGATCTATCCGCACGATCCGTAGCCCGTCGGACGCGAGAATAAGCGTCTCCGTCGTGCCCGCTCGCCGCGCATTGTGCCGCAGCAGCAAGAGGGCGAGCCCAATCTCGATCCCGTTAAACCCGACCACCGGCCAGGCTCCGGCCCAGTACAGGCCGGCCGAGATAACGGCGCTGGCGCCACAGAGCAGGCCCACGACCCAGCGCATGCCCGTACGGCCAAGGCTGCGATGGGGAATGATCACTGCCTCCCACACCGGTCGTTCCGCGCGTGCTGTCATGCACCCAACATAGCGCGGCCTCCCCTCTTGTCAGCCTCCCGTCTTGTGGGCCCGGCATCTTGCCAGCCCGGCTACGTGCGCCCAAAACGGCGCGGTGCCGACCGTCCGCCGCCGCAAGACGCCGCCCATGACGCGCGTCGCCATCCTGCCGTTCCTCGGTGCGCTGCAGGCCGCGTATCCCGACGCGGTGACGGAGCTGCACTACCGCGACGCATTTACCCTGCTCGTCGCCGTGGCACTTTCGGCACAGACGACCGACGTGGCCGTAAACCGCGCCACCGCCACGCTGTTTGCCGCCGCAGCCGACCCGGCCGCGATGGTCGCCCTCGGGGTCGAGCAAGTGGGCGCCCACATTCGAACGCTCGGCCTGTGGCAGGGCAAGGCGCGCAATACCGTCGCCCTGGCCGCGCAGCTGCTGGAGCGCCACGGCGGCACCGTACCGGCCGACCGCGAATCGCTCGAGGCGCTGCCGGGTGTGGGGCGTAAGACGGCCAACGTTGTGCTGAACATCATCTTCGGTCAGGACACGATGGCGGTGGATACGCACGTCTTCCG
>JANPPS010000026.1:0-1566 GCA_031428635.1 Rhodospirillales bacterium | reverse complement strand
CGCCTTTCCCGTCCCGGAAGGCCTGTTGCAACGATGAACGTTGATCTCCCAAGGCGCAGGAACAAGGGTCCGGATCCCGTCATGCTCCAGCGCGACCGACACCTAACGGCGCTCGAAGTCGAACGGCCACCGATCACGGCTTCGATGACCACCTGGCCATGTTGGTCGAACGTGAGGCGCCGGAACGCGACAGTTAACGGCTGGCCACACGGTTGCGGCTCGCCGGGCTGCGCTGATACGCTTTCCAGGAGAACGTCGATCATCGCGCCGTCCACAGCCTCGGTCGCGCGCTATTCCAGAATCTGAGGGATGGCGAGTAGATCGAGCGCCGCTAAAGTCCGATCGATACCGATCCGACCGGTGCAGACAAGACCTGGCTGTCTTGCGCTTTGGGCCACCGGGCCTGCCGCGATAACCGCTCCGTGCTGTATCAGCGTCCGCCACAGCTGCTGGAGGCCCTTGGCCTGGCACGCCGCGACGGGCGCTATGGCCGCATGCTGAAGACCCTGGCCCGCGTGCGACTGCTGATCCGGGACGGCTGGGCGACGCTGGCCAAGGTTCCGTCGGCGGAGCCGATGCAATGCCAGCGGAGGGCATCACGCTGATACAGCGTTCCAGCCGAGGCGTTCGTAGGTCGTCTCGCAGAGCCTCATGGTGGCCTGGTCGCAGATCGAACAAATGCAAATCGACCAAATACCGGCCAATGTTTGCGCCATGAAATAAGGCCTGGTAGTTGTCGGAACTTAGGGCCTGACGGCTTTGATCTCGGCAGGGCCATCCCAGTCGGACGCGGCCAACACCGTGCCGCGATGGGTCCTAAACCCGATGAGAGCAGCGCCTGCGCCAAAGCGCTCCCGGCAGAGTTGCCCGATATTCAACTCGCTGCGCGCAGCCCCCATTTCGGTGTGGCGGGCATCGCCGATCTGAGAGTTGTGCGCCCAGACCAGGATCTTCGACTTGGGCCCGCGCGCGACAAGGACCCGCTCCAACGTGTCAAACATGTGCCGGTCGCGCCGATTCCAGGATTCGTGCGCGCCGTTGTACATGACCCGACAATATCGTTCAGCATCGCGGCGGCGCTTGTTTTTGACAGTTCGGATACAGTGGCGGCCACCGCGCTGTCTCTTGGCCAGTTGGTCATTGCCGGCAGGGTTATTCGCGCGGGAAAATCAAAGCGGTTGCCACAAAGGCGGGCGTCGGGTTCGACTATCTGTGGCTGGAAGCGCCGGGCGAGACGCGGCTGGCACGGGTCGGGAGCCAATGGCGGTGGCGCCCAGCAGATGATGCAGGCGATATTGTTCCAACCCAATCCGAACAGGCAGCTTTCGCAACTATCCAGTAATCCTTCGGCATTTTTGGAGCCGATCCCAAGACTGAGTGGTCGAAGATACATATCGAAAGCCTTCGCCAGCATCCTATTGACAGGAACAACGTCACCCTCGCCGAGGTCGGGAGGGGCGAACCGCTCGAAAGTCGGGCTCGCTGACCGTGTTTCCGCAGCCAACACGGTGATCGAGCTACGCGGTTTAGGCATAATAGGCATTATAAGTCACGGCAAACACCATC
>JANPPS010000025.1:0-8865 GCA_031428635.1 Rhodospirillales bacterium | reverse complement strand
GGTGAGGGGCTGTTCACCCTGTTGCTCGGCCTAGCGCTGGGCGGAATAGGCTTTACCAACCTTTTCACTACGCTGAATGGCGCGCACCTGCCGACACTGGAGGCGGCGCAGAAGGCCGGGGCGATCACGATGAATATCGGGTTTTTCCTGAACGCCGTGATTTCGTTTCTGATCGTGAGCTTTGCGATCTTCTGGGTTGTGAAAGCACTGAGCCGGTTCAAGTCCAAGGAGGCCGAGGTACCCGCCGCGCTGACGCAATCTAAGTCGACTCTGATCTAGATACGCGACTGGCTGAAGGTCGCGCCGCGGGTTTGGCCAGTGCTAACCGACAAGTGTGGTCCGCCGGTACGATTCGCTCATCGGCAGATCGAGCCCGAGCGCTTCGAGGTGGACCATCCGTCCAGGCCATCGATCGACGCCCACCTCAGCTATTCCTGCGACGGGGCAGGACCAGCATCGCAACTCGGTTCTGGTCGAGCATAAAATAATGCTGAACGAACGGGGTCGCAGCACGGATCGCTACACTGAGCCCGGAACACGTTTGCGACGATCACGGGGCCCGCTACGATACCACTGTTAACCGCGATCAGCTGGATGCCATCGAGCCCATTCCGTAAGTCCTGGTCTACTACCATCCGAGAAACTGACTGACCGTCATGGGCCGGCCCATTGCCGCGTTTGTGGGTCGAACACCCCTTAATCGCCATGCCCGGCCCTACGCCTCACACCCCTCGTCCCGCAGCAGTTCCAACACCGTATCGGCCGGCACGTCGGCGCTGGTAAACGCCTCACCCACGCCGCGGACCAGCACGAAATGCAGTGCGCCATCCCGCATCTTCTTATCCCGCCGCATCTGCTCCACGAGCCCCGCCGCCGAGAAGCGCCGGTTTAGAACCCGTAGCTCGGACGGCAGGCCCATGGCGGCCAAATGCGCCTCCACCCGGGTCGCGTCAGATGCCGGGCAGTGACCCAGCCGCACCGATAGCCGGAACGCGAGACCAAGGCCGATCGCCACCGCCTCCCCATGCAGTAGCCCGCCGCCGTAACCAACCGTAGCCTCCAGCGCATGGGCGAAGGTGTGACCGAGGTTCAACAGCGCCCGGCCGCCGGACGCGCGTTCCTCCCGCTCATCGTCACCCACGACGCCCGCCTTGAACGCGCAGGCGCGCATCACGGCCTCCGCCTGCATTGTGCGGTCGCCGGCGGCCACGGCCGGGCCGTGCTGCTCGAGCCATGAGAAGAACACCGCGTCGCCGATCAGCCCAGCCTTGGCCACCTCCGCATAGCCGGCGCGTAACTCCCGCTCGGACAACGTGCCGAGGACCCCGGTATCGGCCAGGACCATGCGCGGCTGGTGGAACGCGCCGATCAGGTTCTTGCCATGCTTGGTATTGATGCCCGTCTTGCCGCCGACGCTGCTATCGACCTGCGACAGCAACGTCGTTGGTACCTGCACGAACGGCAGGCCACGCAGCGTCGTGGCCGCCGCGAACCCGGCCAAATCACCCACGACACCGCCGCCTAACGCCAGCACTGTTGTGCCGCGTTCCACCCCCCAATCCAGCAGTCCATCCACGACCTGCTGATAGCCGGTCAGGCTTTTGCTCGCTTCGCCGGGCGACACCACGATGGTGTGCGTTTGGATGCCGGTCTTGGCCAGGCCCGCAAGCAGGGCCGGCAGATGTAATGCGGCGACCGTTGCATCGGTCACGACCGCCACGCGTTTTTGCGGCAGCACAGGCGCCAGTAACGCGCCGGCGCGATCGATCAAATTCTCACCGACCAGCACTTCGTAGTTCGATTGCGCCAATGACACCTGCAGCCGACGAGGGCGGCTGAATGCTTCCAACGCGGCCAGCACATGGGCGGTGGTCCGATCCGGATGCTCGTCGCCCGCGTCCACTACGACGTCGGCCTCGGCATAGATCGGGTGGCGGCGCGCCATCAGCTCTGACAGCCGTTGCGCCGGGTCGGCACCCATCAGTAGGGGGCGGTTCGTGCGGCCGGACACGCGGCGTATCAGGGTCGGCAACGGTACGCGCAGCCATACGCTGATGGAGTCGGCGCGGATCGTAGCCCGCGTCTCGGCATCCATCACCGCCCCGCCGCCGGTGGCCAGAACCAGCGGGTCTCCCGATAGCAACCGGCGGATTACCCGCCGCTCCCCGGCGCGGAAATCAGCCTCGCCGTAGCGGCTGAACAGCTCGGCGATCGTGCAGCCGGCCGCGAGCTCGATCTCGGCGTCGGCATCCCGGAACGTCAGGCCCAGCCGCGCGGCCAGGCGCCGGCCGATACTGGTCTTACCCGCGCCCATCAGCCCAACCAGCACGATGCTGCGCCCGGCGGCGGCGGCGGGTATGCGGGTGGCCAGGGGCGTACCCAAGGCGGCAGATAGGTTTGGCGGCTCGATTGAAGCCGGCAGATCCGGCATGTTGCGTGTCATGACGCGCAACGCTAGCACACGTCGCGATGCGCCGGCCACGGATGGCGGACGCGGTAGAACAGGATGAGCATGGGCCGGTTGGTGGGGATGATCCTGGGCGTGCTGCTCATCCTGGCGGTCGTCGGCCTGGTAATACTGGGCGCGTTTCCCCCGGCTGCTCGACCGGAGCAAGTGCAGCGCGTACTGCCGAACGAGCGCTTCATCGGCCGCTGACGCCATGGTCGCGCCCCGCCCAGACCTGCTGCGCACAGACCTGCCGCGTCAGGACAGTCAGGTCGAGCGCTTCATTGAGATGCTGATTGCCGAGCGCGGTGCCGCTCGTAACACCTGCCTCGCCTACGCTGCCGACCTTGCGGATTTTGTGGCGTTTGCCGGTACCCGTGGGATGACCCCCGTGACGGCCGATGCGGACGTAGCGCGCGACTGGCTGCGCGGCATGGCCGGGCTTAGCGCGCGTACCGCGGCCCGGCGCCTATCGGCCCTGCGTGGGCTGTGCCGGTTTCTGATGATGGACGGCGTGCGTGCGGACGACCCGACGGCGCAGCTCGATAGTCCGCGGCTACCGGCCACCCTGCCGAAATACTTGGCCGAGGCGGAGGTCGACGCCCTGCTGGCCGCCGCACCTCAGCGACCCGGCCGCACCGGGCTTATGGCGGTCGCGGCACTCGAAATACTTTACGCATCGGGTCTGCGCGTATCGGAACTACTATCCCTGCCGCACGCGCCACTGGCCGTGACACTGATCGTGCAAGGCAAGGGCGGGCGGGAGCGGATGGTGCTGATGTCGGGCGCGGCACAGGTGGCAGCGCGGGCGCTGATGGCCGACGCCCCGGCCCCGCGGCGCTGGCTGTTTCCGGGCCGGGTACCGCGCGACGCCATAACGCGGCAGGGGTTTGCGCTGGTGTTGAAACAGGTGGCGTTTGACGCCGGACTAGACCCCGCCCGCGTCAGCCCGCATGTGCTGCGTCACAGCTTCGCCAGCCACATGCTGGCCCACGGCGCCGACCTACGGTCATTACAACTGCTGCTGGGCCACGCCGATGTCGCGACCACGCAGATCTACACCCACGTCCTGGCCGAGCGGCTGCAGGAGTTGGTGGCGCTTTATCACCCGCTGTCCACAACCAAGCTGGGCAGCGTCGGGCAGACGGGCTAAGCCGCCGCGATGCGCCATTTCCTGGATTTCGAGAAACCCGTCGCCGAGCTCGAGATTAAGATCGAGGAACTGCGCGCCCTACAGGGTCCGGAGCGGGAGGGCGTGCCCAACATCGACAACGAAGTGGCGCAGCTAGAGCAAAAAGTAGAGCAGCAGCTACGCCAGACGTTCGCCCGGCTCACGCCCTGGCAGAAGACTCAGGTCGCCCGCCACCCGGCCCGGCCGCACGCGCAGGACTACATCGATGGGCTGATTACCGACTACGTGCCCCTGGCCGGTGACCGTGCGTTTGCCGATGACGCGGCGATCGTGGGCGGCATCGGCCGATTTCATGGTGCGCCCGTGATGGTGTTGGGCAACGAACGCGGCGCCGATACCGAAAGCCGCCTACACCATAATTTCGGCATGGCCCGGCCGGAGGGCTATCGCAAAGCCCGCCGCTTGATCGAACTCGCCGGACGGTTCGGGCTGCCGATCCTGTCATTCGTCGACACCGCCGGCGCCTTCCCCGGTATCGATGCGGAGGCACGGGGCCAGGCGGAGGCGATCGCGCGGTCGATCGAGGCGCTGCTGGCGGCACCCGTGCCCGTGATCGCGACGATTGTGGGAGAGGGTGGGTCCGGTGGTGCCATCGCCCTGGCGGCGGCCAACCGGGTGTTGATGCTGGAACACGCGATCTACTCCGTCATCTCGCCCGAGGGGTGCGCCAGCATTCTGTGGCGGGATGCGGCGCAGGCGAGTGCGGCGGCGGAGGCCCTGCGCCTGACGAGCGCCGACCTCCTGGCGAACGATATTGTGAACGCGATCGTGCCAGAGCCGCTGGGTGGCGCACACCGCGCGCCGGCCGAGACGGTGGCCGCTGTCGGTGCCGCGATCCACGTGGCCCTGACGCCGCTGATGGGCCTGTCCGGCCCCGCCCTGATCGCGGCCCGGCGGGAGCGGTTCCTACACCTGGGCAGAACGCCACTCTGATTGTCTACCCGTTATGAGGTGTTGACGCGCCGGGGCGGCCTGGACCATCACGGAGTATGCTCGACCAACCCGACCCGATCGCAGGCGCGCCGGCCCCGGTATTGGACCAGGTATCGGACCAGGTATCGGACTCTGGGCCGGTCATCGACACGCGTGGGCTGTTCTTCCGCGTGTTCCCCAGCATCTGCCTGCCAATGTTCCTGGCGGCCGTCGACGCAACGATCGTGGCAACGGCGCTGCCCGCGATCGCCGGCACGCTGGGCGACGTGGAGCGGATCGGCTGGGTCGTGGTGGCGTATCTTATGGCGACCACGATCGCGGCACCCGTGTACGGCCGGCTCGGTGACGCGCTGGGGCGAAAGCGGCTGATGCTGCTGGCGTTGGTTGTGTTCATCGTGGCGTCCGTCTTGTGCGCCATCGCACCCACCATGCTGGCTCTGATCGCCGCCCGGGTGCTGCAGGGCGCGGGCGGCGGCGGGCTCATGACATTGTCGCAGGCATTGGTGGGCGAAACGGTACCGGCGCGGGAGCGGGGTCGCTACCAGGGATACCTCGCCAGCATCTTCATGGTCAGCTCGACATTCGGGCCGGTGATGGGCGGGTGGCTGACGCAGGGAGTGGGCTGGCAGGCCGTGTTCCTGATCAACGTGCCATTGGGCGGGATCGCGTTCCTGCTGGCGCTACGCCTGCCGGACCGGCGCCCGGCGGTGACGGCGGTGCGGTTCGACTGGCTGGGGCTGATCCTGTTTGCCGGGTTCGTCGTGCCTCTGCTGCTGGCGCTGGAGCGGGCGCAGCAGTTCTCGGTGGCCGTGGCCCCCCTGGTCGTGGCACTTCTGCTGACCGCGGCCGGGTCGGTATGGTTGCTGCTGCGGCAGGAACGGCGGGCGCGGCAGCCGCTGATCCCGGTGAACGTGCTGCGCGCGCCGGCGATCTGGCGGGCAGATGCGATGGCGGCGTGCGTGGGGGCTGTGATCGTGTGTTCCGTCACGTTCATGCCGATCTACTTGACGGTCGTGCGCGGCGTTAGTGCGGGTAGTGCGGGGCTGCTGCTGCTGCCACTGACGGCTGGGATCGCGGTGGGCGCGCTGTTCACTGGGCGGCAGATTGCAAAGACGGGGCGGACGGCCGTGTTTCCGTCCTATGGCTTGGCGGTGGTGGTGCTGGCGCTGCTGACGCTCGCGGCGGGAACGACGGCGCTGCCGATGGCGTGGTTGCCGGTCGTGTTCCTGGTGCTGTCCTTGGCGCTCGGCACGGCCATGCCGGTGGTGCAGGTGACGGTGCAGTCCGTGGCGGGCGTCGCCAACCTGGGCGCCGCGTCGGCATCGGTGCAGTTCTCCCGCTCGATCGGCGCGGCGTTGGGTACGGCCGGCGTGGGTGCCGTGCTGTTCGCGATCCTGGCTATGCACGATCGGGCGGTGGCGGAGGTATTTGCCGAAATTGTGCAGCGGGGGCCGGGTATCCTCGCCACGCTCGATCCGGCCCGCCGCGTGCTGGTCGGGTCTGAGATCGCGGGCGCGTTCCGGGCGGCGTTCTGCACTATCGCAGCGTTCAGCGCGATCGGCCTGGTGTTGGCCTGGACGCTGCCGGTACGGCGTATCTGACCCATCCGTACCTGTGACCTTGGTCATACCTGGCCAAGACAGCCCGCTGCTAATCGGAGATCACACGTAGCGGTGCATTCAGGCAGCGCTGGCAGGAGGTCCCGTAATGTACATCCAGAACTGGCAACCAAACCAAACATCTCCGGTCCGCGGCCGGGCGCGCATCGGCACGACCGAGTTGGTCGTCGCTTGCAGTCTCTTGGCCGCGTGCCTGTTCGGGATTTACGAGTCGGTCAATTTCCTCGCCGGTGACCCCGCCACGGTTGCCGACGCGCTGCAGCGGTGGGCGGAAGCGGTCACCGATTAGCGCGCTACGCCGGCGGCTCCCCGGCGACCGGCACCAACCCGAGCCCGGCGATCAGTGCCGTGACGGCGCCAATACACGCCTCCAGCTGCGCCGGGTCCGTGCCCTTGGCCACCAACGAAACCCCGCCGCCACCGGCCCGGTAGTAGGGGTAGCTGCCAAGGTCGAGGTCCGGGTACTCGGCCTGGATCGCTTCCAGCCCGGCGGCGATCGTACCCTCCAGCAGGCCGGTCGCGTGCACGGCGCGGCTTTGTACCGGGACGCCGCCGGGCAGGGTGGGGAGGAGAGTCGCCAGCATCGCCTGCATGATGCGCGGGACACCGGCCATGACATGAACGTTGCCGATCGTGAACCCTGGCGCCAGGCTGATTACGTTTTCGATCAGGGTCGCACCCTGCGGCATCGTCGCCATGCGCTGACGGGCGGCGTTGAACTCGCCGGGTTGGTAGTGCGCTTCCATGCGTGCCCAGGCGACCGGATGCGGGACCCATGGGACGCCGAACGCGGCGGCGATGCATTCGCTGGTGATGTCGTCATGGGTGGGGCCGATGCCGCCCGTGGTCAGGACCTGATCGAATCGGGCGCGGCAGTCGTTGACAGTGGTAATAATCGTGTTGCGCACGTCGGGAATCACCCGCACCTCCCGCAACGGGATGCCGATTGCGCCCAGGCCCCGAGCAATTACGACGATGTTTGCGTCTTGGGTCCGTCCGGACAGGACTTCGTTGCCGATAACCAACAGGCAGGCGGTGGGGTTTGTCATACCGGGACCAATTCTTTGATTTTGCCCAGCCATCTATCGACTCTCGCCGGATCTCACCACCGGGGAGTAGTCGACGGTCGTGGGCTGGCGTTGTTCGCTGCGACGAGATACCTCATCCGAAATGAATATTACAGCCTCGCTCCAGCGCTCAAACTCGACATGGCCGGCTACGGCGTCGGTCTGGATCGTTGCGGCGATCGTCGCGCTGGCTGCTGCGCCGGGCTACGTGTCGCGGGATGGCGTCGTGCAATGGTATGACGGGCGGTACAGCTTTACGTCGGGATATTTGGGCCATCCACCGCTGATGTCGGTGGTATGGGGCCTGTTCGACCGGGTCTGGCCCGGGCCGGCGCCGATGCTACTGTTACAGCTTGGGTTGTTTGCGGCCGCCCTGGCGTTCGCCTTGGGGACCGCCCGGCCACGGCCGCTGCTCGCAATCGTTCTCGCGGCCTCCATCCTGCTGTAACCCTATATTTTCTCGAACCTGGCCCGGATCAATAAGGACGTACTCGGCGGTAGCGCGGTACTACTCGCCTTCGCGCTTATTCTCCCGCGGAGCCAGATGCGATGGCGGCCCGTTGTGCTGGCGGGCGGGTTGATCGCGATGGCAACGCTGTACCGATATCAGTTTGCCGTGGCAGCGCCGATTTACGCATGGATCGTGTACCGATCGAGCGGTGTTCTTCCGGCCCTGGCCGGGATCGCCAGCGTGGCCGTGGCGGGCTTTGGCCTACTCGGTCTGGTGCTGATCGGCCCGACCCCGCCGTCGGACGTGCAGGCAAGCTTGCGTAAGATCATTGCTTTCGACCTTGCTGGCATCGCGGTGGGCGCGCCAGGTGTCCATCTGGACCAACTGACCGCTCCCGGCGTGGATCCGGACGAGATCGTCCGCCGGATGCGCGACGAGTACACGACTGCAAAAGTCGATACCCTGTGGGACGCTCCGGAAAGCGCAATAGATCTGCTCGATCGCGTACCGCTACCCACCATGGAGCAAGCATGGGTACAGGAAGTCACGCTCCATCCCTCGGCCTTTGTTCATCACCGCTTGGCAACGTTTGCCCGCGTGCTGGGCATTGGCGGCATGACGGAATGCGCCGTGGTGTCTCGCACCCCAACCGCGCCCGACCCGCCGGAGCTCGCGGAAGTTCTGCGTACCGATCAGCTTCCGCAGCCCTTCACGCTACAGGTGTTGCGCTGGCGCATTTTTCCGGTCGACAGCTTCCTGTTCCGGCCGATTTTCTATGTGGGCCTGGCCGTGATTGGTTGCGCCATGAGCCTGGCGTGGCGGCCGCGCAGCTCCGCGACGTTGTGGGCCCGGTGGTCGCTTCTGCTCGCGCTGGCGTATTGGGGTACCTTCCTCGCTCTGCCGCAGGCGTGTGACGGCCGGTACTCGTTCCTACCCATCACGCTCACGATGCTGGTGGCCACGCTATCGGCGTTGGCTGCCGCGCGGGCGATCGTCGCCGCGCGCCGGCGACCGGCTACAGCAAGTCGCGCAGCAGTGAAATAAGCGGCACGTCAGCGGGCGGCATGCGATACGTGGCAAGCCGGTCGGGCGCGACCCAAGCCAGTGTCTGCCCCTCCCGCCCCACCGGCTGGCCGGACCAGCGGCGGCAAACATAC
>JANPPS010000024.1:0-8593 GCA_031428635.1 Rhodospirillales bacterium | reverse complement strand
TGCCCAGCGCCAAATAATGGCCCGAAAGCCGTAGCGTGATCGCACCCACAGCCAGCGCCCCGGCCAGGCTAATGGCCAGCGCCGCGGGAAGCGCGAGCCACGGGTCCACACCGTGCCGCGCGGTTAGTATCGCGGTTGTGTAGGCGCCCAGGCCCATGAACGTCGCCTGCGCAAACGACGTCATGCCGCCGTACCCAGTCAGCACCACCAGTCCCAGAGCCACGATCGTCGCGATGCCGGCGTAATTGGCCAGCGTGATCCAGAACGGCGGCAACAGGCCCGTCAGCGGCAGGCAGGCGACCGCCACCAGTACCACCAGCGACAGGCGGCTCACTCGTCTTCCTCCGCCGGGCTGCGCAGGCTGCGCCAAAGCAGGACGGGGATGATGGTGGTGAAGACGATCACCTCCTTGAACGCGCTGGCGTAAAACGAGCTGAAGCTTTCCACGCACCCTACTAGCAAAGCCGCCCCGACCGCGATCGGGTAGCTGAGTAGCCCGCCGATGATGGCGGCGACGAAGCCCTTGAGCCCGATCAGGAAGCCGCTATCGTAATAGACGGTCGTGAGCGGCGCGATCAGCACGCCCGACACGGCGCCGATACCGCCGGCCAGCGTAAATGCGATACGCCCGCTACGTGCTGCGCCGATGCCGACCAGGCTTGCACCCAGCCGGTTGACGGCCACCGCCCGCAGCGCCTTACCCGTCACGGTCCGGCCGAAGAACAGCGCCAGCACGCCCATCAGCATCGCCGTCAGCGCGCCGATCGCCAGCGCCTGGCCGGGAATGGTTTGGCTGCCGAGTACAAGCGGCGTGGTGCCGAGCGGGATGCCGCGAAAGCCCTCCGGACCGAATACAACCAGGCCGGTGCCGACGAGCGCCAAGTGCACGCCGACGGCTGCAATAAGCAGGACAAGAACCGACGCCTCTGCCAGCGGCTGAAACGCCAGGCGATGGAGGTAGGGCGCCATCGGGGTGACGATCGCCAGCGTGAGCACGGCGGCGGTAAGGACGCCCGGTCTGTAGGGGGCGACGGCCCGGACCAGCAGAATGACGATGGCCGGCAGCGCCAGGCATTCCAACGCCAGCAGGCCGAGGCTGCGCCGGGTCAGCGTGTGGCGGCCCTGGGTAACCGCCATGACGAACGCCCCGGTACCGAGGGCGGCCATCAGCCAGATGCTACCGGGGACATGGCCAGTGTTGAGTGCCGCGTAGGTGAGGGCCGCGAAGGCGACGAGCTCCCCCTGGGGAATAAAGATGACGCGGGTGACGGTGAATACCATTACCAATGACAGGGCCAGCAGGGCATAGATCGCGCCATTAACGAGGCCGTCTTGTAGCAGGATCAGGGCAATATTAAGGTCCATGTTAAACGAGCGAGACTAAGGCTCTGCGCCCGCCTGCTTTGGAAGTGAATTGCAAAGGCTCTGCATTTGGTTGGGACCAGGGGCAATGCCGCTGGCCTTGTTTTACGGCAGCAGCTTCCACGCGCCATCCTGGATCGTCACCATGACGCGGGCGCGGGTGTCGAAGCCGTTATGGTCCGTGGCCGTCGTGTTCATGACGCCGTGGGTCAGCACGAGGTCATGCGCGGACTCCAACGCATCACGCAACGCGCTGCGGAACTCGGCCGTGCCGGGCTTGGCGGTCTTCAGCGCCGTCGTCGCGGCCGCGTTGAGCATCAGCCCCGCGTCAAACATGTGAGCACCGAACGCGGCGACGGTGCCGGCGCCGTTCGCCGCCTCATACCGGGTCACGTAGTCGGTGGCGACCGGCTTGATCGGGTTACTGTCCGGCAGTTGCGACGCGACGACTATCGGGCCGACGGGCAGGACCGTGCCTTCCACATCACGGCCGCCGACACGCAGGAAGTCGGCGTTGGCGACCCCGTGGGTCTGGTAGAACGCGCCGGTGTAGCCACGCTCGTGCAGCGTCTTTTGCGGCAGAGCGGCGGGGGTTCCGGCGCCCGCGATCAGCACCGCGTCGGGCTTGGCGGCAATCAGTTTAAGCACCTGACCGGTGACGCTGGTGTCGCTGCGGGCGAACTTTTCGGTCGCGACCAGCTCAATCTTATTGGCCGCCAGAGCGCGCTTGGTTTCCGCCAGCCAGCCGTCGCCGTACGCGTCGTTGAAGCCAATGAAACCAACCGTCTTGATTCCGTGCGCCGCCATGTGCCCGGCGATCGCGTCCGCCATCAGACTGTCGTTCTGCGGTGCCTTGAACACCCAGCGCCGGGCGGGGTCCATCGGCTCGATCAGCCGGGCGGAGGCCGCGAGCGAGATCATCGGCGTCTGCTTTTCCGCCGCCACGTCGATCACCGCCAGTGAGGCGGGCGTCGTGCTGCTGCCGATCAGCAAGTCGATCGCGCTCTCGTCAATGAGTTTGCGCGCGTTGGCGACGGCGCGAGTGCTGTCGGCGCCGTCATCGAGCACGATGTACTCCACCGTCCGCCCGGCGATCGTCCTGGGCAAGAACGGGACCGAGTTACGCTGCGGCACACCGAGCGACGCGGCGGGACCGGTGGTGGAGATCGTGATGCCCACCTTGATTTGGGCCATGGCTGGCGCCGTCAGCAGGGTCAGGAGCAGCGCGGCTGTGAGACGCATTCCGAAATTCCCCGTCGCGGCCTTCTCGCCACGTTGGCATCGAGTGGTAGGTCTCAGCCTGTGGGGTGTCAATTCCACCTCGTATTGAGGTTGAAGCGCGCCCGATGCCGCCCGAAAACGAGTGGAGCGCATGCGGAGAACGGCCGACAACGACACGTCGTCTCAGCGGGCGTGCGTCGGGTACCACGCCCGTGCGGAAACCGCAGCGATGATCGCCGGGTGTTCCCGGGCACGGATTTCGCCTCGCCATTGCTGACGGCCATGATCCCGGCGATGCGGTCGACCCTGATCGAGTACGACGTGGTGCGGAACGCCAGCCTGCGGATGGATGGGCGAATGGTGCATGACGTGTACGTGTTCCGGGTGAAGAAACCGGCCGCAACAGGGGTCGAGCGGCGTGACCAGCCGTCCGTAACACGCTAAGCGACCCGGCAGGATAACGAGACAAGCGCCCGCCGGGCGACGGAGGACGAAGCGGGTGCTGGGCCGGGTTGTGATTGCAGTGGCTGGCCGGGCGCGGCTGGTAGTGGCGATGGGCCTGTTGCTCGCTGTTCTGGCCGTCGCCGTATCCGCCACGCGGCTGGGCGTTACGACCGATACCGACCTGCTATTCGCCCCCACGCTGCCGTGGAAGCAGCGGGAGGCGGACCTGAAGCGCCTGTTTCCGCAGCAGTCAGACCTGCTGGTCGCGGTGATCGACGCCGACTCGCCGGAGGCGGCGGACGCGACGGCCGCGGGTCTTGCGGCGGCACTGACGGCAGACACCGCGCATTTTCGTGACGTGCGTCGGCCGGATGCCTCGCCGTATTTCGAACGCGCCGGGCTTCTGTTCCTCGATACACCGGTATTGCAGCACCTGCTGGATCAAACCATCGACGCGCAGCCATTCCTGGGCCAACTGGCGGCGGACCCATCGGCACGGGGGTTGTTTGCCGCGCTGTCATTACTCGGCATGGGCGTGCAACAGGGGCAGAACCTGAGCAGTTTCGCCGGGCCGTTGAACGCGTTCCATGTCGCACTGGCCGCCGCGGTACGGGGCGAGGCGCGGCCGCTATCGTGGCAGCGCCTGCTGTCCGGCCCGGCGTCGGATCTGGCCGGGCCGTACCGGTTCGTGCTGGCGCAGCCGCAGCAAGACTTTGGTGCGCTGGAACCGGGCGCCGCCGCGACCGCCGCCCTGCGCATGGTCGCGGCTGGGCAGGAGTTCGTGGCGTCCGGGCAGGCGCGGGTGCGGGTGACGGGTTCCGTGGCGCTGGCCGATGAGGAGTTTGCGACCGTGGCCCAGGGTGCGGCCATCGGGTTGGTGGGAAGCCTGGTGCTGGTCACGCTATGGCTGGTGCTGGCGGTGCGTAGTTGGCGCGTGGTGGTGCCGATCGTGATGACGTTGCTGCTGGGGCTGGTGCTGACGACGTTGTTTGCGGCGGTGACCAGCAGCCCGCTCAACCTTATTTCGGTGGCGTTCGCCATTCTATTTGTCGGCATCGCGGTCGATTTCGCCATCCAGTTCTGCGTCCGGTTCCGGGATGTGCAGCGGGATATGGCACTGGTGCCTGCACTGGGGGAAACGGCAAACCGGGCGGGGGGGCAGATACTGGTTGCGAGTGCCGCCACGGCCGCCGGGTTCCTGGCATTCGTGCCGACGGACTTCGTGGGCGTGGCCGAGTTGGGGCTGATTGCAGGCGCCGGCATGCTGATCGCGTTTAGCTGCACGCTGTTGTTCTTGCCCGCCTGCCTGGTGGTGTTCCAACCACGCGCTGCCCTGGGGGAGGTTGGGTACGCCTGGGCCGCGCCGGTTGACCGGGTCCTGACCCGCTTCGCCTGGATTATCGTGGCGGTATTTGCGCTAATCGGCCTGGCGGGCGCGGCCAGCGTGTCCCAGCTGCGGTTCGATAGCGATCCGCTGCACACGAAGGACCCGACGACCGAGGCGATGCGCACGCTGTCCGACCTGGCCACGAACCCGCTGACGAACCCATACTCGATCGACGTATTGCGGCCGGATGCGGCGTCGGCGACGGCCCTCGCGACGGGGGTCGCCGGGCTGCCGACGGTCGCGCAGGTGGTCACGTTATCGAGCTTCGTGCCAACCGATCAGACGGCTAAACTGGCGCTGATCCAGGACGCGGCGTCGGTGTTGGGTCCGACCCTGTCCGCGCGTCCGGCGGGGGCGCCCGTGACGGCGAACGACCTGCGGCTGGCGGCGCGGACGGCGCTCGCGCAGTTGGACCGGGTCGCGCCGAAATTGGCTGCAGGAGATCCATTGTTGGCGGTTACAAACGACCTGCGGGCGCTGCAGGCGGCGCCTGACCCGGTGCTGCTGGCGATGAACCAGTCGCTGGTGCGGTTCCTGCCGGACCAACTGGCGCGGCTACGGACCAGTCTGGGCGCGCGTCGGGTGACGGAAGCGGATTTGCCGGCGGAGTTGGTCCGGGATTGGCGCGCGCCGGATGGGCAGGTCCGGGTGCAGGTGACGGCCAAGCCCGGGGTGGAGCTGGGCTTGTTCGTAAATCAGGTCGAAGGCGTCGCACCGGATGCGGGTGGGTCGGCCGTCACCATCATCGCTACGGCGGCAACCATCATAGAGGCATTCACGCGCGCGGCGGTGGGGGCGGTACTGGCGATCACGGTGATCCTGTTCGTGGCCCTGCGCCGGGTGCGGGACGTGGCGCTGGTGCTGGCGCCGCTACTGCTATCCGCATTGATGACGGCGCTGGTGGCCGTGCTGGCGCCGTTGCCGCTGAACTTTGCCAACATCATCGCGCTGCCGTTGCTGTTGGGCGTGGGGGTTAGCTTCAACATTTACTTCGTCATGAACTGGCGGCGTGGGGTGGCCGGGCATCTGGCGTCGCCGACGGCGCGGGCGGTCGTGTTCTCGGCGTTGACGACCGGTACGGCGTTCGGGTCGCTGGCGCTGTCGCGGCATCCGGGCACCGCCAGCATGGGGACGCTGCTGCTGATCAGCCTGGGCTGCACGCTGGTGGCGAGCCTGGTGTTTGTGCCGGCGCTGCTGGCGCTCATGCCGGTCCGGCGCCGCCTGCCTTAGTCTTGCCATCACGGCATGGTGATCTACAAATGGGCTGAGGGCTGGGCGATGGCGTTTGTACGAACCGGGTTGATTATTGTGGCTTTGTTGCTGACGTGGACGGTAATCCGCCTACCCATGGCGCAGATTTTCGTGAGTGGGGCAGCGGCGGCGCGATAGCCTGCGTGAGCTAAGCAGCGTACCCCGGCGGCCTGCCAAACACCGACGACCTGATGCTCAGGCCGTTTCACCATCGCCGCGTTGCGGCGGGGAAACCGGCGTGAACTGGCATCGGTCCGGTTTGAGGTCGATCAGCGGCGTACCGTCCAGGCAGTCGAGGCCCTGAACCAGCACAATCCCACCCTCGATCCCCATCAGCCGGGCGATCGACGTACCGATCGGGTTGGGACGGACGGGGGAGCGTAGCGAGAAGGTGCCATGCACCTCGCCATTGCTAGCCGGGCTTTGTAGCACCAGATCGCGGCGCGAGAGATGAAGCCAGTACAGCACCTCGACCTGCCCAAACCGTTCTAGGCCAGCCAGCGCGGGGACCCAGGGCGGAAAGATCTCGATCCGGCAGATCGGGCCATCCAGGCGGCCCTGGCGCGGGGTCATCAGGCGGTTGGTCCAGGGTGTGTGGATGCGGCCGATGAAGGCGACGGTAGCGTCGGCGGGTATCGGACCGTCGTAGGTTCGTTCGTTGCGGCGGATCTCGCTCTCCCGCACCACCGCTATGGCAATCCGCCGGCCTGGCCGATGAAGGCCGCAATTTCCGCGACGCCTTGGCCCGCGCGAATATTTGCGAACACGTACGGGCGGTCGCCGCGCATGCGCTTGCTGTCGCGGTCCATGACTTCGAGGCTGGCACCCACATGCGGCGCCAAGTCGATCTTGTTGATGACCAGCAGGTCGCTGCGGGTGATGCCGGGGCCGCCCTTGCGCGGGATCTTATCGCCGGCGCTGACGTCGATGACGTAAATCGTAAGGTCCGCCAGCTCCGGACTGAATGTCGCAGCAAGGTTGTCGCCGCCGCTTTCGATCAGGATCAGATCCAGCTTGGGAAAGCGCCGACGCATTTCGGCGATACCCGCCAGGTTGATGCTGGCGTCCTCACGGATGGCCGTGTGGGGGCAGCCCCCCGTTTCAATGCCGAGGATACGGTCGGGCGTCAGGCTGCCGGCGCGGGTCAGGAACTCCGCGTCTTCCTTCGTATAGATGTCGTTGGTGATGGCGGCGATGTCGTAGCGGGGGGCAAACGTACGGCAGAGCGCATCCATGAGCGCCGTCTTACCTGTGCCGACCGGGCCGCCGACACCCACACGTAGCGGACCGTTTCTCATGACCGGAATAGCCGTGTGTGCTGGGTTTCGTGGCGCATGGCGGCGATGTCACTACGGAAGCACGCGCCGCCCAAGTCTTTAGTCGGGTCGTCCGCTGGATCGCGGGCGATGCGCAGGATCGTGGGCTGTAATGCGGCCATGATCCGCAGGCCGGCGGTTTGGCCCAGCGGCACCAGGCGCACGGCCGCGCTGACCAGGTTGGCGGCCAACGCGTGCAGCATGGCCAGCACGGCGTCATCGGCGGACACGCCCTGTTGCCGGGCTAGGTTGCCCCACGCCACGGGATAGGCGGCGGCCGATACGTCATCCCACACGGCAGCGGCCAGCGCGAACGCGGCGCCCTGACCCACCGTTTCCGCCCGGCGTTCGGCGGACGGTGCCGCGGCCGCCGCCAACGCCGCCACATCCGACCCGGCATACGCCGCGCGCATCAGGATCGCATCCTGCCGCCCGGTGCCATCACTCAACACGGCATCGATCCAGTCCAACGCCTGCGCTTCCGTCTGAAGATCTCCGGCCTCCACTGCCCATTCTAGGCCGTGGCTATAGGCGTAGCCGCCAGTTGGAAACGCAGGGGAGGCCCAGGTGAGCAGGCGCAGTAGGCTCATGCAGCGCGTGCCATCTCCCGCAAGACGTAATGCAGGATGCCGCCGTTGCGGTAATACTCGACCTCGTCCGCCGTATCGACGCGGCACTTCAGCGCTACCGTATCGATCCGGCCGCCAGCGCGGTGGATGGCCATCTGCAAATCCATGCCGGCCCGAAGCTCGGCCAGGCCTAGAATGTCGATCGTCTCCGTGCCGTCGAGCGCCAGGCTGTGCCGGTTGGCACCATCCTTGAACGTCAGCGGCAGGACGCCCATACCCACTAGGTTGGAGCGGTGGATGCGCTCGAAGCTTTCGACCACGACCGCTTTGATGCCCAGCAATGCCGTGCCCTTCGCCGCCCAGTCACGCGACGAGCCCATGCCGTATTCCTTACCGCCGAACACGACTAGCGGCACGCCCGCCGCCATGTAGCGCTGCGCTGCGTCGTAGATCGGCACCTGTTCGCCGTCATACAGGGTCCAGCCGCCCTCGACCCCCTTACCGTCGGCGTCCTGGACCATCTCGTTTTTGATGCGGATGTTGGCGAACGTTCCGCGCATCATGATCTGGTGGTTGCCGCGGCGCGCGCCGTAGCTGTTGAAGTCGCGCTGCATCACCTGGTGCTCGCCTAGGTAGTCACCGGCGGGGGACTCTTTCTTGATGTTGCCGGCCGGGCTAATGTGGTCGGTGGTGATGTTGTCGCCGAACAGGGCCAGAACCCGGGCGCCCACGATGTCGCTGATGGGCTTTGGCTCCATCGTGATGCCGTCGAAATAGGGTGGGTTTTGCACGTACGTGCTGCCGCCGTTCCAGTGATAGGTCTCACTGCTGCTATCGACCTCGATCGCCTGCCACTCCTTCGTGCCCTGAAACACCTCGCCATAGCGGCGAAGGAACTGGCTACGATCCAGGCTGCTGGCGACGGCGGCATCGATTTCCGCATTGGTGGGCCACACGTCGCGCTGGTACACGGGCTGACCGTCGGTGCCGGTGGCGAGCGGCGCCGTGGTGTTGTCCTCGTTCATCGTGCCCATCTGCGCGTA
>JANPPS010000023.1:0-8617 GCA_031428635.1 Rhodospirillales bacterium | reverse complement strand
GGCTGTGTGCTCCAACAGTGTGATCGCTACTTCCGCGCCCATCCATATTCCCCGAATCGAACGTGGGGAGAGCGAATCAGAACGCGCTTGCCAAGGGAACCCCAATCACAACGAGAGTCAGGTGTTTCGGCAGTTGGTATTAGTCGAAGCGCTGCAGGCATGGACACACGTGCAGAGCCGGGCCAGGTGGGAACTCATCGTGGTGGATAACAACGCGGACGATCGGACGTGGGACGTGCTGCAGGAATGGCGCGACCGGCTTCCCATGCGGATGATCCGCGAGCGTCGTCCGGGGGTCACCGGTGCCCGCAACACGGGCTTCGTGATCACGACGGGCACGATCGTCGCTGTCATCGATGATGATTGCTATCCGGCGCCGAGCCTCGTCGATGCATGGATCGGCGTTTTCGCTGACGAACATGTGGATTTCGCCGTCGGCAGGATCGAGTTGTTCGACCCCGACGATCTGCCAATCACGATCAAAACCGCGACCGAACCGGCCTGGTATCCACCATTCCGCTTCATCCCGCCCGGTGAGTTGCACAGTGCCTCAATGGCTTTCCGCCGCGAGGTGTTTGTCGATATTGGTCCGTTCGATTTAGACCTCGGTCCCGGAAGTCCGTTCCGGTCGGGGGACGACACCGAGCTCTTTCAGCGGGCGAGCTTGCTCGGCTACACCGGGCGTTACAGTCCGGAGGCCGTTATTTGGCACCATCATCGACGGCGCGCAGCTGATTACGCCGGGCTGAAACGATCGTACGATCTTGGTGCCGGTGCGGCCTACGCCTGCATTGCCCTCTTGCTTCCGGGCCCGCTGCTCCGGCTGTGTAGGGACGCGATGGGCCGGGCCGGTGGCAGTGTACCCTGGGCCAAGCAGGTGTTCTGGGACACCCGCGGACGGCACGGCGGGTCCCTTCTGGTCATAGCTGGGGCAGCGCTACGGTTTAGCCTTGTGCTGGCGCGTCGCGGCTGGCGTCGCCCTGCCTGGGATCGCCAACTCTAAAGCCGCGCCCGCAGCTCATCCATTGCCTGCTGCGTCAGCTGCGCAACCTTCCCCTCCGGGACCAGCGCCAGCACACGCTCATGACATTCTAGCGCACGCGGCGCGCGGCCCAGCCGGGTGTTGAGCACTGCCGCATCCTGCCATAGCGCCACGTTATCCGGGTCGATCCGGATCATATCCTCCACACACGCCAGCGCCCCGATGTCGTCGTCCCGCTCCAACCGGCGGCCTTGCAGGTTGCGCTGCAATCGTAGCAACACGGCGCGGACCGGCATCGGCGCCAGCATGCCCGGATGAAGTTCCGCTTGCGGCCCGCGCGTGCGGCGCAGCAGGGCCAGCATCGCCGCGTTATCGATCGGGGCACCACCCGCGAACACGTCCACCGTGACCCGGCCCGGCGACATAGACCGAGGCGCACGCGGCGTCGGCTCCCCACCCACCGATAGCAGGAAGTGCCCCGGGAAATCCAAGCCGTGCACCGGCCAGCCCGCCGCGCGCCCAGCATGGATCCACAATATACCTAACGCGACCGGCAACCCCCGCCGCCGCTCGATCACACGCAGCAGATTTGCATTAGCCGGGTCGTCATACGTGAGTGCGTCACCCGCATAGCCCATTCCGCCCAGCAACCGTGCCAGTGCGCCAGCGCGGGCCGGAGCGGTTTGGCTGGTCATGGCGCGGGCCGTCGCCACAGCCTCCCGCGCGATCGCCGATAGATGGGCCTGGGCGTGGTCCGTGTCGGCATCGGGCAGGTCAACCTGGCCAAGTTGAAGTGCCGCCTGCGCGATATCGATCTCATCGTCCGGTAGCTGGCCGATTGCATCCAATGCAACGTGTGGGCTCATGCGGTTTGGCATGGCCCACCTTAGCCGAGCAGCAGGGTAAAAACAGCCCCGATGAAACGCGCTTCCCCTCTACTCCGCCGCGGGCGCCGGCACATACAACGCGCCCCCGGCTTCCATGAACTCAGCACTCTTGGCCGCTAGCCCCTCCGCCCGGAGCGCGTCGGCGCGAATATCCTGGCTGATCTTCATCGAACAGAATTTCGGTCCGCACATGCTGCAGAAATGCGCGACCTTATGGGCGTCCTTCGGCAGCGTCTCATCATGGAACTTGCGCGCCGTATCGGGATCGAGGCCCAGGTTGAACTGGTCCTCCCACCGGAAGTCGAACCGGGCGCGGCTGATCGCGTCATCGCGCAGCTTGGCGGCCGGGTGACCCTTGGCGAGGTCCGCGGCGTGGGCGGCGATGCGATAGGTGATCACTCCCATCTTTACGTCGTCACGGTTCGGTAGTCCCAGATGCTCCTTGGGTGTCACGTAACACAGCATCGCCGTACCGAACCAACCGATCATCGCGGCACCGATCGCGGACGTGATGTGGTCGTAGCCCGGCGCGATATCGGTCGTTAGCGGCCCCAGGGTGTAGAACGGTGCCTCGCCACACTCGCGCAGCTGCTTTTCCATGTTGACCTTGATTTTATGCATCGGCACGTGGCCGGGGCCTTCGATCATCACTTGGCAACCGTGCTTCCAGGCGATCTTCGTCAGCTCACCCAGCGTCTCCAGTTCCGCAAACTGCGCGGCATCGTTCGCGTCGGCATTGCTGCCGGGGCGTAGACCGTCGCCGAGGCTGAAGCTTACGTCGTACTTGCGCATGATGACGCAGATCTCGTCGAAATGCTCGTACAGGAAGCTCTCGCGGTGATGGGCCAGGCACCAGCGCGCCATGATCGAACCGCCGCGGGAAACGATTCCCGTGGTGCGCTTGGCGGTCAACGGCACGTGGGCCAGGCGTACGCCGGCGTGGATCGTGAAGTAGTCCACGCCCTGTTCGGCTTGCTCGATAAGGGTGTCTCGGAACACTTCCCAGCTGAGCTTATCGGCGTCGCCGCCGACCTTTTCCAGCGCCTGGTATAGCGGGACGGTACCGATTGGCACAGGCGAATTGCGCACGATCCAGCCGCGGATGTTGTGAATATTGCGCCCGGTGCTAAGGTCCATGACCGTGTCGCCGCCCCAGCGGATGGCCCAAACGAGCTTCTCGACCTCCTCCGCTGCGCCGGACGTGATGGCCGAGTTGCCAATGTTGGCGTTGATCTTGACCAGGAAGTTACGGCCGATAATTACCGGCTCCAGCTCCGGATGATTGATATTGGCCGGAATGACGGCCCGACCGCGTGCGACTTCGCTACGGACGAACTCGGGCGTCACGAACTCCGGGATTTCGGCGCCGAAGCTCTCGCCATCCTCGATCCGCGCGCCGGCCTCGGCCAGGGCCTGGGTGCGACCGAGGTTCTCGCGGTGAGCGACGTAGATCATCTCCTCAGTGATAACGCCGGCGCGGGCGTATTCGAGCTGCGTTACGTGCTGACCGTCACGGCCCTCGTATAGCGTCTGAGGGGCCGGGCACTCCGGCACCAGGCGGTCCTGTGGGACGAAGCCGTTATCTTCGGGCTTAACGGCGCGGGCTGTGGCGGCGACGAACCCGCGGGTGGCGAGCCATGGCGCGCGGACCGGCGGCAGGCCAGCACCGAGGTCGATTACAACGCCGGTTTCCGTATACGGGCCGGACGTGTCGTACAGGTTCAACGGCGGCTCGTTTGCCGACGGGTCCAGCACGATCTGCCGGAACGGAACCACGATCTCCGGATGGCCATCGGGTGCCGAGTATATTTTATGCGACCCGGTGATCGGCCCGGTGGTCACAGTGCTTGGCTTTTGCTGGTAGGTCATTGCCTCGGCCCCTCAAAATTGTATGGGGCGGGCATTACGGCTCCCGTCCCTACGCCGGCATGACCCGGATCAGGTTGTCTAGGGTCACCGCTGTAGCGGACTCTCAGCCCCTGGTTAGGGCACCCCTCGGTAATAAAAGGTTGGGCGTGAGCCGAGGGCCTGTCAAGCGCTGACTGGACTCAGGCCATACTCCGACCATCGCAGAATGGTGATGGCAGGCCGGACGGGCCAGGCGACGACCGGCAGGCGGTCGATGCGTTACGAGAGCTCGTCAGGAAGAAAGAACTTCAATGATCAATGCCATGGGCTACGCGGCCAAGCACTCGTTGAGCACATTAAAGCCGTTCGCGTTCGAACGGGACGAGGCAGGGGCGCATGAGGTCGAGATCGAGGTCCTGTTCTGCGGCGTCTGTCATTCTGACATTCATCAAGTGAAGAACGAGTGGCACAACACTGTCTATCCCTGCATGCCCGGCCATGAGGTTGTGGGTCGCGTAACCCGGGCCGGTGCGTTGGTAACCCGGCATAAGGTGGGCGACATGGTCGGCATCGGCTGCATGGTCGAAAGCTGCCGCCACTGCGAACCCTGTGAGGCGGGCGACCAGAACTATTGCGAGGGGCCAAATAGCTGGCTTGCGACTTATAACGGTCCAATGGTTCCGGCCAAGCAGGCGTCGGGCGGTACGAACGAGTACGGCCGGGACAACACGTTCGGCGGCTATTCCAACGTCATTGTCGCCAACGAAGATTTCGTGCTGAAAATCCCGGCTGGACTGAAGCCGGAGGTTGCGGCCCCGATCCTCTGTGCCGGTGTTACGACCTATTCGCCCATGAAGCATTTTGGTGTGAAGCCGGGCGACCGGGTCGGTATTATCGGCTTTGGCGGCCTGGGCGACATGGCCGTTAAAATCGCAAAGGCGATGGGGGCTGAGGTGACTGTGTTCACCACCAAAAAGGAGAAACTGGCGGAAGCCGCGGCGCTCGGAGTGACCGGCGTGTTGGAGGCGGATACGGATGCGATCAAGGCGCTCACATCCAGCTTCGATTTCATTCTATCGACAATTCCGCAGCGACATGACCTGAACCCGTTCCTGCCGATGCTCAAGCGTGATTGCACCCTATGCATCGTTGGCGCTTTGGAGCCGATGGAGTCGGTAAACAACATCCTTGTGGCCCTGCATCGCAAGCGCGTTGCAGGGTCGTTGATCGGTAACTTGGCAGATACGCAGGAGATTCTGGACTTCTGTGCCGAGCACAATATTGGACCCGCGATAGAGATCATCCCGATCCAGGAGATCAACGAAGCCTACAAGCGCGTCGAGCACGCGGAGGTGCGGTTCCGTTATGTTATCGACATGTCCTCGTTGAAGCAGGACATGGTGGACTAGCCAACAGCAGGGGGAAGCATGGTGCCTAGCTTTTCGCCTCCAAACAGGTGGACGTGGAAGTGGGGCACCTCCTGCGCGGCGTCGTGGCCCATGTTTGACAACAAGCGATAGCCGGTCTCGTCCAGGCCCAGGTTGTGCGCGACCAGGCCCACGGCGCGCCAGAACCCGGCGATTTCGGCGTCGGACGCCGTGGCGGCAAAGTCGGACAACGAAATGTAGCGGCCGCGGGGAATAACCAGCACGTGCGTGTGGGCGCGAGGCGCGATATCGGGGAACGCAACCGCGTAGGCGTCCTCATAAATAAACTTGGCCGGTATCTCCCCACGCAGAATGCGCGCGAAGACGTTGCCGTCGTCGTAGGGGCCGGTTCCGGTAACGGTCATGGGCGTGTCCTCGTCAAAACCTGCCGTGGTGTCGCCACGTTGTTGGGACAGTATTGGTCCTAGTCGGCTGGTACCAGGGGGTCGGGTTTATGCGGCGGTTTGTCATACGGGGATTTGTTCTGGTGGGCGTTGGTGTGGCGATCGCCGGCTGCGTGCCGGTGCAGCAATATGACGCTTATGGCCAGCCGATTGCGTCAAGCGAAGGCCCGATCTTTGGGCAGTCCGACTACGGGGCGGGTACGTATTCGCAGCCGGGATACGGCTCGCCGGATTACGTTGCGCCCGGTTACGCAGCGCCAGGTTACGCAGCGCCCGGCTATGTCTCGCCCGGTTACCTTGCGCCAGGTTACGTCGCTCCGGGCTATATCGCGCCCGGCTATGGCGGTGGTGGCTACATCGGTGGTGGCTATGGCTACCCCGCGCGCCCCTATGGCTATGACCGGCGAGACGAGGGCTATCGTCGCGATGACGGTCGCCGTGAGGAGTACCGCCGTGACGAGGGTCGCCGCGATTACGGGCGGCCACCCGAACAACGCCAGGAACAGCGCGAGACCGCACGTCAGCCGCCGCAGCCTGAGCGCCGCCCGCCGCCGCCGCCGCCGCGCGACCTTAACGCCCCGATACTACCCTGGCAGCAGCGATAGGCTTATAGGGCGCTCATGACACCAACTGAACTGACCCGGGTTGAAACCTACCTCCGCCATGTTCTCGGCACAGCCCGAATCGGGATTGCCCCGCCATCGCGGAAGGGCGCCTCGGTCGAGGTGACGATCGATAACGAATTCCTCGGCACGCTGCACCGGGATGAGGAGGATGGTGAGGTCAGCTACGCGCTGCACATCACCATCCTAGATGAAGACCTTCCGCCATTGCCGAAGGCGGTAAAGCCAGGGCGCTAGAACGGCATCAGATCGGATGAACTCACTCGATCGGAAAAACTCTAGCCCTTCAGCCCGTCGAAAAACGCGCTGACTTTTGCAAAAAACCCCTCGCTCTCGGGGTGGCCCTTCTCGTGAGCCTCGGCGTCGAACTCGGTCAGCAACTCGCGCTGCCGCCGGGTCAGGTGCTGGGGCGTCTCGACGGCGACCTGAATGATCATGTCGCCGCGGGCCTGACTGCGTAGTACGGAGAAGCCCTTACCACGTAGGCTGAACCGGTTACCGGTTTGGGTGCCGGCCGGTATTTTGACCTTCGTACGCGTGCCATCGATGACGGGGACCTCGATCTCTGCCCCCAGCGCGGCCTGCGTCATCGGCATCGGCACGCGGCAGTAGATGTTGGCGCCGTCACGCTCGAAAATCGCGTGCGGGCGGGTGGCGACATGCACGTACAAATCGCCCGGTGGCGTACCCGGTGGCCCGGCTTCGCCCTCACCCGTCAAGCGAATGCGCGTGCCGTCTTCAACGCCGGCGGGGATCGATACCTGCAACGTGCGTTCGCGGGCTACGGTGCCGGCACCCTGACACACCTTGCACGGGTTCTTGATCACCCGGCCTGCGCCGCCGCAGGTGGGACAGGTGCGTTCGATCAGGAAAAAGCCCTGCTGCGCCTGCACCTTGCCGGCGCCACGGCAGGTGCCGCAGGTCTGAGCGTCCGTCTTGCCTTCCGACCCGGTGCCAGCGCACGTGTCGCACCGCACGCGGGTGGGAACACGAAGTTCGGTTTTTGTGCCCGAGAATGCCTCGGCGAGGTCGATTTCGATTTGTGTGCGCAGATCGGCACCCGACCGGGCACGGCCGCGGCCCGCGCGACCAGCCATGTCGCCGAACATCTGGTCGAATATGTCGCCCAGCCCGCCGCCGCCGAACCCACCGGGCTGCGCGCCGCCGCCCTGCTCGAACGCTGCATGACCAAAGCGGTCATACGCGCCACGCTTTTGTTCATCCTTCAGAACGTCGTAGGCCTCGTTCAACTCCTTGAACTTAGCTTCCGCACCCTTGTCGCCCGGGTTACGATCCGGATGGTGCTGCATCGCAAGCTTGCGATAGGCCTTTTTTAAGTCCTCAGGACTTGCGTCCCGCACGCACCCGATGGTCGTGTAGTAATCCTGTTTTGCCACGTCAGCCCCATACAGCAGCAGTGCCCGCCCCGGTAAGACCCGAGGGCTACCGAGGCGGGCACCGTTTCAGACGACTTAGGACGCCTTCTTCTTCTTGTCGTCCACTTCCTCGAACTCGGCGTCCACCACCGTATCATGGGGCTTGGTTGCGTCCGGTTGCGGTGCCGCGGCCGCATCGGCCTGTGCCTTGTACATTGCCTCGCCAATCTTCATTGAGACCTGGGTCAGCTTGTCCCCTGCCGTCTTGATCGCGTCAGCGTCTGTGCCCTCCAGCGCCGTGCGGGCGTCGGCGATGGCCGCTTCGGCGTCGGCCTTGGCGTCGGCCGGTACCTTATCTGCGTCATCCCTCAGGGTCTTCTCGACCTGATGGATCATTGCCTCGGTGCTGTTACGGGCCTCGACCTGCTCACGGCGGCGCTTATCGGCGTCGGCGTTGGCCTCGGCCTCCTTCACCATCGCCTGGATGTCCTTGTCACTCAGGCCGCCGCTGGCCTGGATGCGGATCTGCTGCTCCTTGCCGGTTGCCTTGTCCTTGGCCTGAACGCTGACGATGCCGTTGGCGTCGATGTCGAACGTAACCTCGATCTGCGGCACGCCGCGGGGCGCGGGGGGAATGCCTTGCAGGTCGAAATTACCCAGCAGCTTATTATCGGCCGCCATTTCCCGTTCGCCTTGCATCACCTTGATCGTCACGGCGCCCTGGTTGTCGTCGGCGGTTGAGAATACCTGACTCTTTTTGGTCGGTATTGTCGTGTTACGGTCGATCAGCCGGGTGAACACGCCGCCCAACGTCTCGATGCCGAGGCTGAGTGGCGTCACATCCAGCAGCAGCACGTCCTTCACGTCGCCCTTCAGTACGGCACCCTGGACCGCGCCACCGATCGCCACGACCTCAGCGGGGTTTACGTTGCGGGCCGGGTCACGGCCGAAGAACTGCTTCACGGTCTCGATGACCTTGGGCATGCGCGTCATGCCGCCAACCAGGATCACGTCGTCGATCTCGCTGGCCTTGACGCCGGCGTCCTTCAGGGCGGCGCGGCAGGGCTCCA
>JANPPS010000022.1:0-10956 GCA_031428635.1 Rhodospirillales bacterium | reverse complement strand
CAGTGCCTTCAGCTTCTGCACCTGGCCGACCAGGTTGCCGGATCCGGTCGACAGCTTACCGATTGCGGCGTCATACGACTTCCGCGCGCCGTCCAGCCCCTTACCAACCGCCAGAAGGTCCTCGGTAAAGCCCTGGAATTTGTCATAGAGCTGGCCCGCGCGGGTAGCGATCGCTTCGGCGTTCGTGTTGCGTTGTTCCGACATCCACACGGTGTGGATCGTCCTCAACACCATCAGCAGCGTCACCGGCGTGGCGATCCCCACGTGCCGATCGGCGGCGTAGGTGGCCAGGTCCGGATCCGCCTGCATCGCCGCGGCCAGGGCGCTTTCGATCGGCACGAACATGACCACGAAGCCCAGCCGGCTGCCGATCGCGGTTCCGTATTGTTTGGATGACAGCGTATCGATGTGTTTACGGACGGACTGATAATGCTGGCCCAAATGCGCCGTGCGGGTCGCGTCGTCAGCTGCGTTCACGTAGCCCTCGAACGCCTTTAGCGACACTTTACTGTCGATGACCATGCGTTGGTCGGCCAGCACGTGGACCACGATATCGGGGCGCAGCCGCTGCCCATCTTCGGCCGTGACACTTTCCTGGCGGGTAAAATGCTCACCGTGCACCAGGCCTGATCGCTCCAGAATGGCGTCCAGGATCATCTCGCCCCAGGCGCCTTGCTGCCGGACGTCGCCTTTTAGCGCCCGGGTCAGCTTCGTCGTCTCATCCGTCATCGTGGCGCCGTGCTGGATCAACAGTTTGATGTGCTCACCGAGGCTCGCGCGCTCCCGATGTGTTTCCGTGTGGGTGGTCGCAAGCCATGCCTGGAATTCCGTAATCCGCTCTCGCAACGGCAGCAGCAGCGCCTCGACTTGCTCCTTGTTCTGCGTCTTGAACGTCTCGCCATGCTGGGCGGTGATACCGTAAGCAAGCTGCTGGAACTCGAGCTTCATCTGCTCCCGCGCATCTTGCAGCAACGTGAAGCTCTCGGCCGCATGGGCACGCTCCTGCTCCGCCACGGCGCGGGCGGTCGCGAGGTCCGACGTGGCGGTAGCGAGTTGATTGCGCAGTGCATCGAGGCTTTGCTCCACCACCTCCAACCGGGCGGCGCGCTGCGCTTCTAGCTCGTATTTCAGTTCGGCCCTGGCTGCGGTGTGGCGGCTATCGTCGAGTTGCGCCACCGCCTCCTGCCACCGCGCCGCCATATCCTGGTGCAGATCGGCCGAGACTTGGCCGCGCCGTACCAGCAGCGTCACTGCGATCAGCGATACGATCCAGACGCATGCAGTTGCGATCAATGGCAGGATATCAACCATGGGCGGCGTGTCGCACCGATAGGGCCGTGTGCAACGCATCACCGAGGTTACGCTGGCAATACGGCTTCGGCAGCCGCAGCCGGCGCGCCGCGGTCGCTGGCCCGACGCCGTTCATGATGCCTGGCATCGTGACATCGGAAAACAGGGCGCTCACCACCGTGCGGCCTATCTCGGCCGTGACCAGTCGCTGCGGGCCATGGCCCGCCCCCAACGCCGAAAATTCGATATCCATCTCCATCGCCCCGTCTTACGGCCTTTCACGTTCACCGACCATCTGCGGGGTGCTCAGTTGGGCCTGTTAGTGCGGGTCCCTAACACCGTCCAACCTGCGGGTCGTCACGACCAAATCTTGTCCCGGCTCCAGGGTTAGGGTGGCGAGGGTGAGAGGGGGCATGCGGGGCGCAATTTCCCCGCCAGGGCTGGCCTACGCGTCCATCTCCCGCGGGCCGCGTGGACGTGCAGACCGGCATTCCACACGCGTTTGCCAAGGACTGCAGGTCCGGGTCCGCCCGCAGCAGCCGGCGGTGTCGATCCCACACCGTTCAATTCCAGCGCGTCAGATACGCCATGCGCCGCAATGGTCAGCGATGACGGCCCAGTATGGCCGGGTCAATCGCTCATCGTCAGAAACATCGATTTTCCCGGTCAAGAGCGCGACCTCGGCATTGCCGATCCCGGGAAGAGCCGTCAGCCCTTCTGTCACACGGGTGACGCAGCCACCGCACGACATGCCACTGGCAGTCAGATGCTCAATTTGCGGGGTTGTGTCCTCTGAATGATGAAGGTGGGCCACAAACGGTGGCTACAGATTTGCTCCGGCACTCGGGCGAGCAGACTGGAGGGTGTCCCGGACCTGACCGGCGGCACCTTCTCTCGTCACATCATGCCCATGGGGTTGGCAGCCATATCGTCGGCGGTCTTGCGCTGATCCAGCGTCAGGACTGCGTAGAGAGCCTTGTTGGCCTCGGCGAGCTTCTTCATGCCCTCCAGCCGTTCGGACATCATTGTCACCATCATTTCGCCCCGGGCGGGTGCAGCGGTGGGCATGCCGTCCTTCGCCATCCTGGCCATCCCGTCCTGCATGGACTTTGCATTGAGACGAAGCACCGCGGCCACTGCGTTCCACTCAGGTAGCTGCGCGTCGGTAATCGCGAGTTCCGCTTTCTGGTAGGCGATGCGGCCCTCAACATGGTCGGCAGCCATCATGCTCGTCATGCCCCGCATCGCCGCCATCATCTTGCCCATGCCGGTCTCGCCCATGGCACCGGATGACGGACCGGCCGCCATAGCCGGAGGGGGCGCTATCATGCTGGGAACGGACGTGTCAGGACTTTTTGCGGCGGTCCCATCTGCCGTCTGAGCATTTGCTACGGCGGCGCTACCGAGGAGGGTCGCCACAAGTAGCGTGACGCGTGTTTTACTCGACATGGTCTTTCCTCCGGTTAATATTTCGTCGCAGGAATTTAATTGTAACGTTTGTTAATGCGACGTACGCGGCCGGTACTGAAATTGTGACACAGGCTCAGGCAGTACTGCCCCTTATCGATGCGACGGTACTGCAATGGCATACGCTAATCGAACGGGAAGACCAGGCTCGGAAACTACCTACGGGAAAAGTCCGTTCACGATACAAGGCAAAATACTTCGAACCAATCGTGATAAGGCTTTGTGAAATTTCACTAGCGACAATGCTAATTACTTCCCCCGATCGTAACGGCGGCGAAGGGGTTTAGCGAGGCCGCCCGAGAGGTAGTTTCCGAAGATTTTTGAAAGGCTTGGTCCATGTGGAAGCCGGCAGGAACGACACACCGGCGCTGGCCGAGGCGGATGGTGGGATCGCGATGGGAACTGAAACCGAGGTCGTTGTTCAGAGTGCCGAGAGTGCAACGGTGAAGGGCGACCCCGCCAGTATTATCCGTGCGCGGAACCTTGGTCGACTGACCATGTGCGATATTCGGCAGAACCTCGGCTCCGCATTCGCCCCATAGGGCGATTTGTCTTTCGGTGGCCGCAGGCGTGCTCTGCCCGCTGTTTGGCATCCGGCTTAGCCCGATGGTAGCGGCGCTGGCGATGTCGCTCCGTTCGGTGTCAGGTATTGGGAACGCGCGGCGGTTGCGTGCCGCCAGGCTATGATCGGCGGTCTCGCTCACGTTAAAAAAGGCCCGTCACCTCGGAACTCGACTTTTCTATCGGGCGTGAGGTACCTTATTCCAAATGATGCTATCGTCTTTTCGCCATTTTGCGTGGCTTCTCATCCTAGTGCTCGGCACCGGGCTCTGCATGCCGATGCTCGCGTCGGCGACGCCAACCTCGACGACGCCAACCTCGGCGGCCACGACCCATCATCACGCCGACGGCTCAGTTCACAGCCATGGTGGCCGACCGGTACACGCTGGGGTCGGCAAAGTGGCCGATCAAAGCACGGGTAAATTCCCACACTGCCCGGGATGCATGACGGACGCGGCCTGCGCAGTTTCTTGCCTGGGACTGGCAGTCTTGTCCGTCACGGCGGAATGGACAGCGTCTCCGTTGGCCGCCACCTGGAACCTGGCAGCATCGACTGTGCTCCCGGGAGTGGCCCATCCCTGCGACATCGACCCGCCTAGAACCCTCCTCCACAGCTAGGCCCGCCTCGAGCGGGCCATGACGGTCCGCGTGCGCTTACTGCTCATCGAGACCGTCCCCGCGCTGATCGGATGCGCCCGCGCCACACTGCGGGCCTGCGACGAGGACCACCATGCCTGTACAAACGTTAAGAGCGGCGCTGCTTGCGGCAGCGACACTCGGCGGCTTTGCGACTGCCGCCGGGGCGCAGGGTTTTCTCTCGCCCGGTGCGCGGGCTATTTTGCCTTCCGGCCGGCCATACGGTGCAGTGCCGGCGACAGCGCCGCCATCACCCACTCCGCCGGCGACAACCGGGCCGCTGCCTAGCCTGGGTCTTCCAACAACGAGCCCCCCTCAGGACCCTGCCGAACCGGGTGCAATTCCTGCAAAGCGGGCGGCGCTACCGGCGTCCCGGCCAGTGCCGCTTGCGCCTGCCTTACCGATGGCTGAAGCGTCGGCCCGGCTTGGCGCCTTCGTAAAGGCCGCCTGGGATCGCAGCCCGGAACTCGCGGGATCGCCTGGCCGGCAGGCGGCGGCTTTGGCGCGGGGCCGATCGGCGGACAGCTTCACGCCGGGTCCCCCGTCTCTGGCTGGCGGCTTCGCAGGTGACGGCATCAACAATGCCCGCGGCGGCCGGGAGGCGGAGCTGTCGATCGCCACGCCTTTGTGGCTGCCGGGTGAGGGTACGGCCAGTCGCCGGGTCGCCAACGCCGACGTGTCGCGGCTGACGGCGCAGCAACTGGCCCAACGGCTAGCGGTGGCCGGAGAGGTGCGGGAGTTTCTCGCAACGGTCGCTTTGGCGCAGGTCGAGACGGCTGGGGCCGATGCGCGCCTGCGTGATGCCAAAAGCCTGGAAGCGGACGTGGCCAGGCGGGTGCGCGGACGGGACGCGGCCGAAGCCGAATTGCTGACCGCGCGCCTCGATCGGCTGGAGGCTGAGATCGCACTCGGCGAGCGGCAGGCCGCGCTGAGCAGTGCCAAGCTGGCGTTCCGCTCTCTCACGGGGATCGAACCTGACCCGGCGGCCCTGAATGAGCCAGACCCGCCGCAAGCGGTCGCGGTATCGCACCCCCGCGTGGCAGAGGCTGACGGAACCGCCGCCACGGCCGAAGCGAGCCGGCGTCTTACCGACATACAAACACGCGAAAGTCCGGAGATCGGGATCATCGGTCGCAGCTCGCGGGAGATCGGATCGACCCAGTTCGGTAACCGCATTGGCCTTCAGTTCCGTCTGCCGTTCTCGACGGAAGCGCGCAACGCGCCGCGCCAGATGGCGGCCCAGGCGGACCTGACCGAGGCCACGGCCACGGCGGCCAATGTCCGTCGCCAAGTGGAACTGCAGATGGCACGGGCGCGCGTCGAACTCGACACGGCGCGACAGGCTTCCGTGGCAACCCGCCAGCGTGCCGCCGTCTATCGCCAGCAACGCGGCCTGTCGGAGGCTGCGTTTCGCGGTGGCCTGGCCTCGCTCGGTGACGTGATCCGCATCCGTGCGCTCGCGACCGAGGCCGAAATCGCCCAGGCGCGCGCCGAGATCGGCGTCCGTCTCGCCCGTTCCCGTGTCAACCAGGCCCTGGGGATCCTGCCATGAAGGTACTTGCCGCCGTCACGATCCTATTCGCGCTAACAAGCCAGTCCGCCTTGGCCCACGCCGGTCATGACGACGGCGCCCCGGTACTGGCACCGGCGTCCGGCGTAGCCGCCCCCCGCGCGGAGGCTAATTCGGCTCTGTTCGAACTCGTGGCCACCGTCCGGGGTGGTGCCGCAATCCTGTACTTGGATCGCTTTGCGACGAACGAGCCTGTGACGGGCGCGTCCATCGATGTCGGTGAGGGCGACACGACTACGGCGGCAGCACCGCAGCCCGACGGTAGTTACAGGCTGGAGGCTCCGTGGCTCACGCAGCCGGGGCGGCACGAGTTGGTGTTCACCGTAACCGCCGGTGACGACGCGGACCTGCTGAACGCCAGCCTCGATTTACCCGCCGACGACCATCCAGCCAGTGCCGGCGTGAGTGGCCCCCGGGCGCGTTTGCAGGCGGCGCTGGGCGATCGTCGCGGCCCGGTAATCGTGGCTTTGGGCTTCTTGCTTGGCGTTTTCACGATCCTGGTGTTCCAGGCACGCGGCCGCTGGCGTGCCGCGCTGGGTGGGATGGCCCTGCTTTCCGGCGTGCTGGTCGCCGGTGCGGCTTTCGCGCACCCGGGACATGGCGACGAACCCGCCCCTCCTGCGGCGACCGACGCGCCCCGGCGTCAGCCAGACGGCAGCGTGTCGATGCCAAAGGGCGCCCAGCGGCTGCTCGCCATCCGGACTGTGCTGGCCGCCGAAAACGACGCCGCCCGCACGGTGCAGGTCATCGGCCAAGTGGTCGCCGACCCCGGCGCGGCCGGACGCGTGCAGGCAAGCCAGCCTGGCCGCGTGGGGCCAGGTGAGCAGGGGCTGGCCCGCCTGGGGCAGCGGGTACAGCAGGGCGATATCCTTGCGGTGGTAACGCCGTCCATCGGCGCCATCGAACGGGGCGGCGTGCAGGCCCAGGTCGCGGAACTCGATACGGCCGTCAGGATGGCGCAGGCGAAGGTCTCACGGCTCTCCACCCTGGCGGGCAGCGTGCCCGGTAAGGACATCGACGACGCGCGCTTCGAACTGGACGGCGCCAGAAAGCGGCGCGCGGCGCTGTCGCCCTCGCTGACACAAAGCGAGATCCTGCGCGCGCCCGCATCAGGAATCGTGTCCGTGGCGAACGCCCAGGTCGGCGCGCTGGTCGAGAGCAAGGATGTCCTGTTCGAGATCGTCGACCCGGCGCGTCTTTGGGTCGAGGCTACGTTGACGGACCCCTCGCTCGCCGGGCAGGTGCACGGGGCGACCGCGGTGACCGCGGACGGCACTCAACTCACGGTGACGTTCATCGGCCGCGGCATGATGCTGCGCCAGGGTGCGGTGCCGCTGCAATTCCGTATCGACGGCGCACCGCCGGGTCTTTCGGTCGGGACCCCCGTGACGGTGGTAGCCGAGGTGGACGGCAAAGACCGCGGTGTCGCCCTGCCGCGGGCGGCGGTCATACGGCAAGCCAACGGGTTGTCCGCCGTGTGGGACCACGTCTCCGCCGAACGCTTCGTGGCCCGCCCGGTCCGGGTTCGGGCACTGGACGCCGGACGGGTGTTGGTCCTCGGTGGGCTGCCGTCAGATACCGTACCGCGGATCGTCGTCCAGGGTGCAGAACTGCTTGGTCAGGTGCGCTGATGGGCCGGCTCTTCGGCGCGCTCGTTCATTTCAGCCTGCGTAACCGGCTGTTTGTGCTCGTGGCGGCGGCCGTCATGGTCGCCTATGGCGGCTTCGAGCTGAGCCGCATGCCGGTCGACGTATTCCCCGACCTGAACCGCCCGACCGTCACGCTGATGACCGAAGCCCAGGGCATGGCGCCGGAGGAGGTCGAGCAGCTTGTCACCTATCCGCTGGAAACCGCCATGAACGGCATGCCCGGCGTGGAGCGCGTGCGGTCGGTCTCGGGCGTCGGGCTATCCATCCTGTACGTCGAATTCGCGTGGGGCACCGACCTCTATCGTAACCGGCAGCAGGTCGCGGAGCGCATTGCATCCGTGAAGGAGCAGCTACCCCCGGCCGTCGTCCCGCAGATGGGCCCGGTCACGTCCATCATGGGCGAGATCATGCTGGTCGCGATGACAGCCGACGAGAAGTCCGTCATCAGCCTGATGCAGGTCCGCGAGCTTGCTGACTTCACGGTGCGGCCCCGTCTGTTGGCCATACCCGGCGTAGCGCAGGTGATCCCGATCGGCGGTGAGGTCCGCCAGTATCAGGTCACGCCCGAAATCGCCCAGATGGCGCGGCTAGACGTCTCGCTGGATGACGTGGAGCGTGCGGTCAAGCAGTTCGGCACCAACACTGGCGGCGGTTTCGTCGATCAGAACCGGGCCGAATACGTTGTCCGCAACATCGGCCGCACGACGCGGATCGAGGACTTACGCAGCCTGGTGGTGACCATGCGTGACGGGCAGGCGATCACGCTAGGCCAGGTCGCGACAGTGGATTTTGCGGCCCGGTTCAAGCGCGGGGACGCGGGCACGGGCGGTAAGCCAGCCGTCATCCTATCCATCCAAAAGCAGCCCGGCGCCGATACCGTGCCGCTGACCATAGCGGTCGAGGCAGCGCTGGCCGATCTCGGTCGGACGCTACCGCCAGGTGTGTCCGCGGATAAGGTTCTGTTCCGCCAAGCCAATTTTATCGAAGCGTCGATCGGTAACGTCGAGGACGCTCTGCGCGACGCCATCATCGTCGTGGCCGTGATCCTGTTCGCCTTTCTGCTGAACGTGCGAACGACCGTAATCTCGTTGTTGGCCATCCCCATCTCGATCCTGTTCACCGTCCTGGTGTTCAAACTGGCCGGGCTGTCGATCAACACGATGACGCTGGGCGGCCTGGCGATCGCCATCGGCGAACTGGTGGACGACGCCGTGGTCGATGTGGAAAACGTGGTTCGCCGGTTGAAGGAGAACCGGGAGGCCGGCAGTCCGCGCGCCGTGCTTGAAGTCGTCGCTTCTGCCAGCCAGGAGGTACGGTCCGGCATCATCTACGCGACCATTATCGTCGTGTTGGTGTTTCTGCCGCTGTTCGCGCTGCAAGGGATCGAGGGCAAGCTGTTTGCGCCGTTGGGGGTGGCCTACATCATCTCGATCCTCGGCAGCCTGGTCACGTCCGTCACCGTGACCCCGGTGCTCTGCTATTACCTGATTCCCGGGATGAAGCGGCTTGCGGAGCGCGAAAGCCCGCTGGTCCGTGTGTTGAAACGCTGGGACGAGAAGCTGCTGCGCTGGTCGTTCGACAAGCTGCTGCCGCTGGGTGGCGTTGTCCTGGCGTTGGTGGCGGTTGCAGCCGTCGGCGCCTGGTCGCTGCCCCGCGCCTTCCTGCCGGAATTCAATGAGGGCACGCTGACGGTCGGCATGACATTCCAGCCCGGCATCAGCCTGGCCGAGAGCAATCGCCTGGGCGCCATTGCCGAACGCCTGATCCTAGATGTGCCGGAGGTGAAGTCCGTGGGCCGCCGGGTCGGGCGGGCGGAGCTGGATGAGCATGCGGAAGGCGTCCACTCGACCGAGATGGATGTGGACCTGCGGGCGGGGCGGCCCAAAGCGGAGATACTGACGGATTTGCGGCAGCGCGTGGCCGTGCTGCCGGCCGCGTTCAATATCGGCCAGCCGATCGGCCACCGCTTGGAACACTTGCTGTCCGGCGTGAACGCGGCCATCGCGGTCAAGCTGTACGGCGACGATCTGGATACCCTGCGCGGCCTGGCCGATACTTTGCGGGATCGGATGGCGGCCATACCCGGCCTGGTGGACGTGTCGGTCGAACGGCAAGTACGCGTGCCGCAGCTTCAGGTCCGGCTGGATTACGACCGGGCGGCCCTTTACGGCGTCACCCCGGCCGCCCTGGCGGACACGCTGGAAAAGCTGTCGAACGGCAAGGTCGTGAGCCAGGTCGTGGACGGGCAAAAGCGGTTCGACGTAGTGCTCCGCCTAAGCGACGACGGGCGCACAACGGAAGCGCTGGCCGGACTGCTGGTCGAGACACCGAAGGGACGCGTGCCGCTACGTATTTTCGCCGACGTGGAGGACACGGACGGTCCGAACCAGGTGCTGCGTGAGAACGGCCGCCGCCGTATCGTCGTACAGGCGAACACGAATGGCTCCGACATGGGCGCCATCATCGCGGCGATCCGGACGGAGGCCGTTAAGCTCTCACTGCCGTCCGGCTATTCCGTCACGTTGGAGGGTACGTTCCAGGCGCAGGAGGAGGCCGTCAAACTGATCGGTGCGCTGTCACTGGTCAGCCTGGCGATGATCTTCACCGTGCTATACTCGCGCTACCGCTCCGCCACCCTGGCGTTACTTATTATGGGCAACGTGCCACTGGCGCTGATCGGCTCTGTCGCCGCGCTGTGGATTGCGGGCCAGCCGCTATCGGTGGCGACGATGGTCGGCTTTATCACGCTGACGGGCATCAGTGCCCGCAACGGCATCCTCAAAGTCAGCCATTACATCAACCTGGTCCTGCACGAGGGCTGCGCGTTCGGGCCGGACATGGTCGTGCGCGGCAGCCTGGAGCGGCTGACGCCGGTGCTGATGACGGCGCTGTCCGCCGGGTTCGCGCTGACGCCGCTGATCGTGGGGGCCGACGCGCCGGGCAGGGAGATACTGCACCCGGTTGCCATCACCATCTTCGGCGGCCTGGTCAGCGCCACCCTGCTCGACACGCTGCTGACCCCGGTCCTGTTCCTTCGCATCGGCCGCCGACCGCTGGAGCGGCTGATGGAACCCGACGCCGATGGGCTGCTTCCCGCCGAGGCGTTCTGACCCAACCACCACCCCAACCATCACAAGGAGACCGTTATGAAAATGCACACCGCCATCGTCGTCCTGAGCCTGTTGCTGGCACCCGCCGCCACCTTCGCCCACGGAACCCCACCGGCACCGGCCCACGGCGGCCAGGTTGTTGAGGATTCGGCCGAGCATTGGGTCGAACTCGTCATCAGCGGCGATATTTTGACCGTCTGGGTGCTGGACGGGAGCCAGAAGCCCGTTCCATCCGCGCAACTTAGCGGCAAGGCGACCGTCCTGGTCGCCGGAAAGTCCCAGGCGGTCGTCTTGGCACCTGGGGATGCCAATAGCCTAACCGGAAAACTACCCGCCGCGGCTGCGGGCAAAACGACCACCGTGCTGTCTCTCACGGTATCGGGAAAGACGGCGCAGGCCCGGTTTGCGTCGGCGCCGTAGCCATATTCACGTTCACCAGCAAAAGGATTTTATCATGAAGCTTCTCCTCAAGTCCGCTGCCGTTCTCTCGATCCTCTCGGTGGCGGTCGCCGTTCCCGTGTTGGCGCAGCAGACGGCACCGATGCCAGGAATGAACATGCCGGCGACGCCGTATGCCACGCCGGGCGGGGATTCGATGATGTCGGCGATGGACAAGATGTCGCGGGACATGGCGGCCGTACCTATGACGGGCGACACCGACCGCGAATTTGCC
>JANPPS010000021.1:0-4370 GCA_031428635.1 Rhodospirillales bacterium | reverse complement strand
CCTCGACTTGGTTATACTGACGGGTTGCCATCGGGGGCCGGGGCAGGGTGGGGCGGGGGAAGGGGGCTTCGGGCATGCGGGTCACATGGGGTGCCGGATCGCGCCCAACAGGATGGCAACCTGAACCGACGTCGCCCGTTGTGTGGGCGTTAAACAGGAGAATAATATGTTACGAGCTTTCATGTTGATTGGCCTTACTGCCGCCCTGGCGGCCTGTGGGTCGGCCGCGACGGCACCGCTGAGCATTTCGAGCCCGGCGTTAGATAGCGGCATCACAGCCAGCGGCGGTGGCGGTACGCAGTCGCTCGGCAATAATCGCATCAGTGGTGGCGTCACGACGTCGACGGCCCCCGCGCGCTAATCCACTCGTGGGCCACCCCGGCGGCGGCAATGGCTGCAGCCTCTGCCGGGGTGGGGCCGAGGCGCACGACCAGACGGCCGGCCTTGGCCAATTCGACGATCCGGGCGGGCGTGGACGATGGCTCCCGCTCGGCATCGCGCCGGGCCATGTCGAGCAGGTCCGGTGCAATCTGCGGATCATGGATCAGCACATCAGCCTCGCCCATCACGCGGTGGGCGCGCAGCGTCAGCAAATCTGGCGGCCCGGGTCCGGGATCGACGAGATAGACGTAGCCCGGCGTAGGTTTGGCGTTAGTCAGGGCATCGGCAAAATCTGTGCGCGCGCCGGCCACGTCACCCGCAAACACCTTGGCCGCGATGGGACCGGTCAGCACCCGTTCCAGAACACGCCGCCGCTGCACCACGTCCGGCAAGGCGGCCCGTATTTCCGTCTTCAGGCTGTCGGCCAGGCAGGCCAGAGCGCCCCAGGCCGGCGGCAGCAATCCCTCGATCCGGGCTCGGACCAGGCGGGCCAGTACTGGTGCCGCGCCGCCGGTGGACACGGCCACCACCAGCGGATCGCGATCGATCACGGACGGCGTGATGAAACTGCACAGCGCCGGCCGGTCCACCACGTTCACGGGTATGCCGGCGGCCTGGGCGGCGGCACTGAGGGCGATCAGGCACAAATCATCGGCGTCGGCCCCGATGGCTATCGCGCAGCCTGTCAACTGGGCCGGTTCGAACCGGAGGACGATATCCACCACTGCCCCAGCGCGTGTCAGCGCTTCGGCTTTGCGGTCGGCCACTTCGCCGGTGCCAACAACAAGGGCGCGGCGTCCGCGTAGGTCGAGGAAGATCGGTAAAAAGCGCATGGCCAGACCATGGGGAAGCACGGCGGCGTGGGCAAGCCGTCACGACGCTTGACGCAGGGGGGCGAAGGCTGGTGGGTATATTGTGGGCGGGTAGACCAGAAGCGGGGAGGATGTGATGGCGCGAGCTCTGCTTTTCATACTCTGCCTGCTGGTGCACGCGGCCCAGGCGCAGACCACGCTGATGAACGTGTCGTACGATGCGACCCGTGAAATGTATGCCGAGATCAATCGCGCGTTCGCTGCCCAGTCGCCCGTGCCGATCGTGGTCCGTATGTCGCACGGTGGGTCGGGCGCGCAGGCCCGGGTCGTGATCGACGGTCTGGACGCGGACGTCGTTTCCCTAGCACTGGCACCTGACATCGACGCCATCGTGCGGGCCGGGCTGATCGCGCCCGGTTGGGAGCAGCGTATGCCGGGTGGTGCGGTGCCATTCACGTCCACGATTGTCTTTGTCGTCCGCGCTGGTAACCCGAAGCATATCCGCGACTGGTCGGACCTGATCCGCCCAGGCATCGCCGTCATCACGCCCAATCCAAAAACGTCGGGCGGGGCCCGCTGGACCTATTTGGCCGCCTGGGCCTATGCGGAGCGGTCCGGCAGCGATCCGGTGGCGTTCATGAGGGCGTTATACGGCCACGTCCCCATCCTCGACACCGGGGCGCGGGGCAGCACCATCACCTTCGCCCAGCGCGGCCAGGGCGACGTGCTGCTGGCGTGGGAGGACGAGGCCGCGCTGGCACTACGGCAGCGCCCAGGGCTGGAGGTTGTGCTTCCTAGCTTATCCATCCGGGCCGAGCCGCCGGTTGCTGTCGTCGACCGTGTCGTCGACCGCCGTGGTACCCGGGCCCAGGCGGAGGCTTATCTGCGCTACCTCTACACCCCGGCCGCGCAGGAGATCGGTGTGAAGCACGGGCTGCGACCGACCGACGCCAGTGTCATGGCCGCGCACGCCGGCGAGTTCCACAACGTGGACCAGGTGACGATCGCCAGCATGGGCGGCTGGGATACGCTGGTCCGCCGGCATTTTGCGGATGGCGGGCTCTTCGACCAACTCTACCGGCCCGGTAAATGAAGCGCGTGATGCCCGGGTTTGGGCTGACGCTCGGTGTCACGCTGCTTTATTTCGGCCTGTTGGCGATACTGCCGCTGGCGGCGTTGGTGTGGACCGCGGCCGGTGCGGGGTCACGGGCCTGGGCGACCCTAGGCGACCCCCGCACGCTGGCTGCGATCCGCGTCAGTTTCGGCGCGGCTGCGCTGGCGGCGGCGATCAACGTGCCGCTGGGCGTGCTGCTGGCCTGGGTGCTGGGCCGCTACCGGGTGCCGGGCCGCCGGGTACTGGACGCGGTTATCGATCTTCCGTTTGCGCTGCCGACCGCCGTCGCGGGCATCGCACTGGCGACGCTGTATGCCGATACCGGATGGCTTGGCAGCTTCGGCATCGCCTATGGCCCCGCCGGGATCGTGGCCGCCCTGCTGTTCATCGGTCTGCCGTTTGTCGTCCGCAGCGTACAGCCGGTGTTGGCGACGCTCGACCGGTCGACGGAGGAGGCGGCGATGACACTCGACGCCACGCCCTGGCAGGTGTTCCGCTACGTTGTCCTGCCACCGTTGGCACCCGCCGTGCTAACAGGTGCGGCGCTGGCGTTCGCCCGTGGTGTCGGCGAGTACGGCAGCGTCATTTTCATCGCCGGCAATCGCCCCGGCGTGTCGGAGATTGTACCCCTGCTGATTGTCACCAAGCTCGACCAGTTCGACGTGCCGGGCGCCGCCGTACTGGGTGCTGCGATGGTGGCGCTGGCACTGCTGATTCTGGCCGGGCTGAACGCGCTGGACTGGTGGGGCCGCCCCCGTGCGCGGTGATATCGGTGAGGGCCAGGTGGTCCGCTGGGCGCTGATTGGCGCGGCGATGGTTGTCATGGGCGTGATATTGCTGCTGCCGTTGATACTCGTGTTCCGGATGGCGCTGTCATCCGGGTGGGGCGTGTTGTTGGCGGCGCTGACGGACCCGGACGCGGCGGCATCGATTCGGCTGAGCCTGCTGGTGGCGGCGATTGTCGTGCCACTCAACACCGCGTTTGGGCTCTGTGCGGCCTGGGTCCTAACGCGCCATCGGTTTTGGGGACGACGGCTGCTGCTGCCTCTGATTGGGCTGCCGTTCGCAGTGTCGCCGGTCGTGGCCGGGCTGATGATCGTGTTGCTGTTCGGGCGCACGGGCTGGTTTGGCGTGGCGCCGTTGGGCATGCAGGTTTTATTTGCCTGGCCTGGGATCGTGCTGGCGACCGTGTTCGTAACGCTGCCCTACGTCGCTGCCGGTCTCGTTCCGGTATTGGCCGCGGCTGGGCGGCAGGAGGAAGAGGCGGGCCTTACTCTAGGTGCCAGCGGCTGGCAGCTGTTTTGGTTCGTCGTGCTACCCCGGCTGCGTTGGCCATTGCTGCAGTCGGTGCTGCTATGCTCGGCGCGCGCACTTGGTGAGTTCGGGGCCGTGGCGGTCGTATCGGGCCATATCGCTGGTCTGACGAACACGATGCCGCTGCAGGTGGAGGCGCTGTACAACGCATACGACCTGACCGCCGCCTTCGGGCTGGCGGCTTTGCTGGCGTTTATGGCCCTGCTGACCATGGGGCTGCGGGCCGGCGTGGACTGGGCGCAGGCACGTAGCGTGCGGCGGGGTCAGGCGGCGGTGCTAGCATGATGATTCGGATGACCGGGATTACAAAGGGTTTCGGGCCGACGCGGGTGCTGGACGGCGTGTCGCTCGATGTGGCGGCTGGGTCGTTCGTGGCGCTGCTGGGGCCGTCGGGCTCGGGCAAGACCACGCTGCTGCGGCTAGTGGCCGGGTTGGAGCAGGCGGAGGCCGGGCAACTATGGCTCGATGGGCATCCGGCGGACGGCATGCGCCCCGGCGAGCGCGGTGTCGGCTTCGTCTTCCAGAGCTATGCGCTGTTCAACCACATGACGGTCGCTGAAAATATCGGCTTTGGCCTGCGCGTTCGCCGCGTCAATCGGCCCAGCGCGGTGGAGCGCGCCGCAGTGGTGGAGCGGCTACTGGTGATGATGCATTTGGGCGGCCTGGGTGCCCGGCTACCATCACAACTATCGGGCGGGCAGCGGCAGCGGGTGGCGTTGGCGCGGGCGCTAGCAGTGCAGCCACGTATC
>JANPPS010000020.1:0-2897 GCA_031428635.1 Rhodospirillales bacterium | reverse complement strand
TTTTTGAGCACATCGAGGGCACCGTAGACAATGCCTTCAGCGGCAGACTTTTTACCGTCATACATCAGCGCGTTCATGAAACGGGTGATGACAACATCGCCGAACTTTGCGTCCGGCAGGATTTCGCGTTTAACCGCGCGGCGACGACGTGACATGCTCCGCCCTCCCTATTTCGGCCGCTTGGCGCCGTACAGCGACCGGCGCTGACGACGCTTCGGTAGGCCCTGCGTGTCCAACACGCCGCGCAGGATATGATACCGCACGCCGGGCAAGTCCTTCACGCGTCCGCCGCGGATCAGCACAACGCTGTGCTCCTGCAGATTGTGGCCCTCGCCGGGGATGTAGCTCACGACCTCGAACCCGTTCGTGAGGCGCACCTTGGCGACCTTACGCAGCGCGGAGTTCGGCTTCTTAGGGGTCGTTGTGTACACGCGGGTGCACACGCAACGCTTTTGCGGGCAACCCTCGAGGGCTGGAACCTTGTTCCGCTTCGGCGCTGGTTCGCGGCCGTTGGCGATTAGCTGGTTGATGGTCGGCATAGGCGAGTTCCGATCCTTAAATCTGTCTATCCGGCCAAAACAGCCCGCAGGTGAACCCACCTGTGGAAGCCACGGGAGCGCGGGACCTTAGCCCCTAAGGGCGGCATCCCGTGCGCGTCACTGTTAAACGGCGGCCAGCCCAGATTGTTGCTGGGGGTCGTCGAGGACGCGATCACTACGTCCGCAGGCAGAAGGTGTCAAGCTCCGCGCTGAGCTTTGGCGTAGAGATCACGGCATAATCTAGGAGCACGGGGCTGAGGATGGCGTTCCCCCGGTATAAGCCTGTAGTGCGGGAGGAAAGGGAGCGCGACGAAATGGACGAAACCCGGTTTGTACACCCGATGGCGAATGGACACCCTAACATGCTCGGCCGGCGTCGTTTCTTCACCGCGGCCGCAGCAATCGCTGCACCGGCTGTGCTCCCCGGTCGGGCCGACGCCCAGGTCCCGCCGGACTCGACCGCCCCGCCCCGTCGCCTGACGATCGGAAATACTCTCTTGGGTTCGCCGTCGCGCATTCATCCGTCGTTTGTGAAGGACGTGGGGCGGTTACAGGACCTGAATGCCACCAACCAGGGCGGCGCTTATTGGAATTTCGATACTTACATCACGCCGATCGAGGATTTCTACATCCGCAATGCCTTTCCGACTCCGCTTCCAGAGTTGGATCGGCGCGTCGACCCCCGGTTTTGGCGCTTGAAGATCCACGGTGACGCAGTCGAGCGTGAGCTGGAGATCGGCTACGAAGACCTACTGCGTATGCCGTCGCAGTCTATCGTCAGCATCATGCAGTGCGCGGGCAACGGCCGTACTCTGTTCTGGGAACAGCAAGACATGCTGACGACGCCGACCAAAGTGAGTGGCAACGGTTGGGGCCAGGGCGGCATTGGACTCGCCGAATGGCAGTACGTGCCGATGAACCACATCCTGGGACTAGTCGGGCTAAAGCCCAACGCGAAAGCGGTGCTGTTCTGGTCTGGCGTTGATGGTAAGGCCCCCAATACGCAGTCCGACACCGGTCGCCCGACTCCGATATCGGAGATCACGGATCGTGGCGACGTGATCGGTTTGGCATTTAAGATGAATGGTCAGCCATTACCTGCCGATCATGGAGCGCCCGTCCGCGCGCTGGTTCCTGGCTGGTGCGGCGGCGCATCGACCAAGTGGCTGACCGAGATCAAAATCGCCTCACATGACTTTTGGGTTCGGCTGAACACAACGGACCACGCCAATATCGGGCCGGCCTACCCGGCGCAGGTACCGGGACCGAATGATGAGTTCCGCTTCACCTCACCCGAGAAGATCACGGGCCAGGCCGTGACCTGGCATGGACCACGATCGTTCCTGACGATACCGCTCACACTAAGTAAGCAGCCCAACCTGCCGTCGAACTATCCGCTGGAACGCGGTGAAATGCCGTTGCTGTTGGCCGGTCAGCAAATACTACGCGGCTATGCCTCTGCACCGCAGTCGGGCGTGGCGCGGGTAGACGTGCGCGTGAATGGTGGTGGCTGGCAACCGGTGCGGATTATCGACCCGCAGATCAATCCCTACACCTGGGTGCGGTTTGAAATGCCGTTCGACGCAATACCCGGCGAGCACGTCATCGAAACCCGTACTACAGCGAGCAACGGCGACGTTCAAACGCCAACCGTGCCGTACAATTCGGGCGGCTACGATTGCTGGGCAATACCGAAGTTCTGTATTCGAGTGGCGTAACTTAGAAAACTCAAACCGGTCCGAAGGCCCTCCCCCCGCACGCTGCGAGGGGAGGCATTTGGACTTCTACTCCGCGGCAGGTACCGGGACGGGCGCCGTAATCGCCGGCAACTCCGGACGTAGCCGCGCCTGGTCACGCCCAGCCGCAACAGCTCGCAGCCGGTTCATGACGGAGCCTGTGCCCGCGGGGATCAGACGCCCCACGATCACGTTCTCCTTGAGCCCCACCAGGTTGTCGACCTTACCGGCTGTCGCCGCTTCGGTAAGCACGCGAGTCGTCTCCTGGAACGACGCCGCGCTGATGAAGCTGTGCGTCTGTAGGCTCGCCTTCGTGATGCCCTGTAGCACGGGGGTGCCGACGGCCGGCCGTTCCTCCGCCTTCAGACGTACCTCGTTCTCCGCTTCCAGCTCCAGCCGGTCGACCTGCTCACCAGCCAAGTAAGTCGTATCGCCCGGATCGGTAATCTCCAACTTCTGAAGCATTTGGCGAACGATGACCTCGATGTGCTTATCGTTGATTTTCACGCCCTGCAGCCGGTAGACGTCCTGGATTTCGTTGACCAGGTAATCGCTCAAGGCCTCAACGCCCAGCACCTTCAAGATGTCATGCGGTACGCGCGGACCATCTACCAGCGGATCG
>JANPPS010000019.1:0-48411 GCA_031428635.1 Rhodospirillales bacterium | reverse complement strand
CACCCGGCGACCAGCATGTGTTCCTGCAATCCGCCCGCCTCGCACACCGGCTTGGCACCGCAGCACCGCTCGCCGGGCTGGTCGAGGCCGATCTCAACCCGCCGCCCGCCGATGACGACGCTTTGCTCGACCGGCTTCGGGCGGAGGCAACAACCGTTTATCACCCCTGCGGTACGGCCCGAATGGGTACGGACGACACGGCAGTGGTCGACCCGGGTCTGCGCGTGCGCGGTATCGACGGGCTGTATGTTGCAGACGCCAGCGTGTTCCCGCTGATACCCAGCGTGAACATCCAGCCGGCAGTAATGATGGTGGCGGAGCAGGCGGCCGGTTTGGTCCGGCAATAATCCCGGTCCGACCCGGGAAAGCGGCCCGGCGGCTATGATACTTTTTCGGCCGTATCGCCGGCTGGGCTCAGTATCCCATCCAATGCCACAAGCTTCCCGGCATTCTTGCCCTCGTTATTATCGGCGGCGAGCGCGTAGACCTTACCTAGCCTCCGATATTTGCAACGGCTCCTTCGACGGTGAAGATTTCCACGTTCTGGTTGGGATGATTAATGGTGCCATTATAATGCGGCGTTACTTATTTTCTCGGTACCGTAACACGATCGACACGGGAGATCAGCATATGGCGCGAATATTGGTTGCTGCGGCCCGGGTTGATGATGCGCAAAGCGCTTACCGTTTCATTCGGGCCGGCGGCGAGATAGTAGGAAGCGACGCCAGGGCTTATTCCTAGCGCCGCTTCAATATTACTAGCGCGTGTAGCGCGTTGAACGGCCGGAGTTCGACGGATCCAGAATTGACTGGGGCGCCTCACTAGCGGCCCGGGGCGCGGACAGCATTAAGCCGACTGCCGGACGGCTTGCGGTTGGGCGCACTGTCGGAACGGACTGATCGACGATTGTCGTTACGCTGTATGGACCGGCCCGGAACGGGAACGGATCCCCACTACCTTCACCGGCACGGGCAATACCCGCGGTCGCGCTGATCAATGCAGCGGCAAAAAAAACGGTCTTAAACATCTTTACTCTCCTCAACGGACTGCCGAGTTTATTGGGCAGTCCGGCTTTTCGCTTGGTGGACGCTTTCCGATATTGGTGCACCACCGCATAACTACGTGGCAACGTGGCTAGCCCGCGTAAATACGCGGCGCTTGGCTAACAGTCATGCGCGTGGATCATGGCTAATTCTGCCCGCGATCAGTATACCTGCACCACAAGCCGGTCGCCGGGAGCAACCGCCGTGCACGCGTCGGCCAGCATCGCGAGCCCATCGGTCTCCGTAAGCGACGTGAGTATGCCCGCCCCTTCAACAGGGTGCCGGTACGCCAGCAACCCCTCCGGACCCTGGGCTAAGCGCACGCGCACGTACTCCCGCCGCCCGGCCTTCTTGCGGTAACTGAATGCCGCGACGGCCGACACGGGCCAGGCCGGGTCGGGGGCAGTGCCCGCCAGTGCCGCCAGCAATGGGTGCGCCAGTATTGTGAACGTGACGAACGCCGCCGCCGGGTTGCCGGGTAGGCCCAAGAACACCGTGTCGCCGATCTGTCCCAGCGCCACCGGCCGGCCCGGTTTGATCGCTAGCCGCCAGAACGTGAGCCGGCCCAGTCGCTCGACCGCTGCGCGCACGTGATCCTCCTCCCCTGCCGACACGCCACCTGTCGTAAGGATCAAATCGTGCCCGGCGCCTGCCCGTAGCGCCGCATCGATCGCATCGGGCCGGTCCGGTATGATTCCCAAATCCGTCACGATCGCACCCGCCCGCGTCAGCATCGCCGTGATCAGCACGCGGTTGCTGTCATAGCGCTGGGCGACCCCTAGAACCGTATGGGGAGCCGGACTGGGGTCCACCAGTTCGTCCCCGGTCGACAGCAGCGCCACCCGCACCCGCCGTCGCACCACGAGCGTCGCCAGCCCGAGCGCCGCCGCCAACGACAGATCCTGTGGCCGCAGCAATCGTCCCGCGGGCAATGCTAGCGCGCCGGCCGACAGGTCCTCACCGGCCGGGCGTGTGTTGGCGCCCCGCGGCAAACCCGGCGGCAAATGGACCTGCCCGTCCACGATCCGCACGTCTTCCTGCATGAATACCGTATCCGCCCCGTCCGGCAGCGGCGCGCCGGTCAGGATACGCCGGGCCGTGCCGTGCCGCAGCGGTGCTGCGGGTACCCCGGCCGGTGTGCGCCCGTCGATCGGCAGCACGTCCGCACTGCCATGCCGCACGGCGTATCCATCGACGGCCGAGTTCGCGAACGGAGGTAGGCTCACCAGGGCCACCACGTCGTGGGCCAGCACTCGGCGATCGGCCTCGGTTACCGAAACCGGCTCCGTTCCTGCTACGGGCCGCACAGCCGCTATCAGGGCCAAAGCGTCATCGAGCGGCAGCAACCGGCCACCGAAGGCGAAGCAGTCGTCAGTGAGCTGGGCCATTTAAAACAGTAACACGAGGGCTCTGCCCCCCGCCTTGAGCGGGTTACAGGTACGGCGCCCCCGGCCGTCCTTCACGCTGGAACCGCATACGCCAGCACGCAGCGCGCCACGGCCGCCACGTCATCCAGATCGATCGTCGGTATGCCAAAAAATGGCGCGTCCGACGCCACCGCCACAATCGATCGGTCGGTCGGATGTAGCGGCGATTGCTGGTTGGCGGCGCGATACACTTCGATCTTCGGATGCGGCTCTCGCTTCCAACCCTCCACAATCACCAGGTCCACTGGCTCCAGCTTGGTCAGCAGCGCGCGCAGGTTTGGTTCGGCCGCCCCCCGGTGTTCATGCACCAGCGCCCAGCGTGTGGACGATGCGACCAATACCTCACTGGCACCGGCGGCGCGGTGTTCGTAGCTGTCCTTACCCGGTACATCGACGTCGAACGCATGGTGCGCGTGCTTGCACGTCGACACACGCAGGCCCTGCCCAACGAGCACCGGAATCAACTTGCGCAGCAGGGTCGTTTTCCCGGCACCACTCCACCCCGCCAGCCCGATTAACCGCATGCCAATTCCCAATCCGGCGCTACTATTGGCGCGTCGCGTCAATACCAATATAGGTTGGAATAACGCTGTGGGCACATACCCATGGTTGACTACGGGGGACGTGCATGGCCGACCATAATACGGGCGAGGTAATCCGGTTTGAACATCCGGGCGCCGGGCGTGGCCGCGGCCGGCCGACGCCGAAGGGCCGGCAGGTCCTGCCGCAAGCCTCGCATGAGATCGCGACCTTACTTGGCGATCGCCCCCGCGTCCGCGATCTGCTGATCGAGCATCTGCACCTGATCCAAGATACGTACCATCAAATCAGCACTGCGCATTTGGCGGCATTGGCGGACGAAATGCGCCTGGCTTTTGCCGAGGTGTATGAAACCGCGACGTTCTACGCCCATTTCGACGTCGTCCGCGATGACGAGCCGCCGCTGGCCGCCACCATCATCCGCGTGTGCGACACCGTCACCTGTGCCCAGTATGGGGCGGAAACACTGTATGCGGAACTGCGCGAGCTGGAGATCAGCGGCCAGCTGCCCGGTGCCCGCGTGGTGCGCGCGCCCTGCGTCGGCCTGTGCAACCTGGCCCCGGTGGCGGAGGTTGGGCATAATTTCCTGGGTCACGCCGACAGCGCGGCCGTCGTCAACGCGTTGCAGGCCGGCGACACCCACGCCCACCTGCATCATGACTACGTAGACTACGACGCGTATGTCGCGGGCGGCGGCTACCAGCTACTGGCGCGCATCCGGTCGGGTGAGCTGACCATCGACGACGTGCTGACCAGGCTCGACAGTGCCGGGCTACGTGGCCTGGGCGGTGCCGGGTTCCCGGTCGGCCGTAAGTGGCGCTCCGTCCGTAACGAGCCGGGGCCGCGCCTGATGGCCGTCAATGGCGACGAGGGCGAACCCGGAACGTTCAAGGATCGCCATTACCTGAACACCGACCCGCACCGTTTCCTGGAGGGCACGCTGATCGGCGCCCATGTGGTTGAGGCGTCGGACGTCTACATCTACCTGCGCGACGAATACCCGGTGCAGCGCGCGATACTGGAGGCCGAGATCGCGAAGCTTCCGCCGGGCGGCCCCACGCTACACATGCGTCGCGGCGCGGGTGCGTACATCTGTGGCGAAGAAAGCAGCATGCTGGAAAGCATCGAGGGCAAGCGCGGCCTGCCGCGGCACAAGCCGCCCTTTCCGTACCAGGTCGGCCTGTTTGGGCGTCCGACGCTGATCAACAATATCGAAACGCTGTTCTGGATACGCGACCTACTGGATCGGGGTGCCGAGTGGTGGACGTCGCAGGGCCGCCACGGGCGCGTGGGCTTGCGCAGCTACTCCGTGTCCGGCCGCGTGAATAACCCGGGCGTGAAACTGGCGCCGGCCGGGTGCACGGTGCAGGAACTGATCGACGAATACGCGGGCGGCATGACGCCGGGTCATGAGCTGACGGCGTATCTGCCCGGCGGTGCGTCGGGCGGCATTCTGCCAGGCCACATGAACGACATTCCGCTCGATTTCGGCACGCTGGAAAAATACGGCTGCTTCATCGGATCCGCCGCTGTCGTGATGTTGTCGCAGCATGACGACATCAAGGGCGTGGCTACGAACCTGATGCGGTTTTTCGAGGACGAGTCGTGCGGTCAATGCACGCCTTGCCGCACCGGCACGCAAAAGGCGCGCATGCTGATGGAGCGTAGTGCCTGGGACACCGCATTGCTGACGGAATTGGGCGACGTGATGCGCGACGCATCGATCTGCGGCCTGGGCCAGGCGGCGTCCAATCCGCTTACGTGCGTCATCAAATATTTCCCGCACCTAATGATCAACCGGGAGGCCGCCGAATGAGCAGCACCACCATCCAAGGCCCGCGAACCCTGGAAGTGACCGACACCCAAGGCCTGGCGTTCGAGCTGGACGGCGTCCGCGTCTATGCCCAGGCCGGCGAGAGCGTGTGGGACGTCGCCCGCCGTCACGGCAACACGATCCCCCATCTGTGCCACCGCCCGGAACCCGGCTACCGCCCCGACGGCAACTGCCGCGTCTGCATGGTGGAAATCGAGGGCGAGCGTGTGCTGGCCCCGTCGTGCAAACGGATGCCCGCCATCGGCATGAAGGTTCACACCAACACCGATCGTGCGACCAAGGCGCGGCACATGGTGATGGAGCTGCTGGTCGCCGATCAGCCCGCCCGCGCCACCAGCCACGACCCGACCAGCGCATTCTGGGGTTGGGCCGACAAGACCGGCGTCACCGAAAGCCGCCTACCGGCAACCGCACGCTGGACCCATGACCCGAGCCACCCGGCGATGCGCGTGAACCTTGATGCGTGCATCCAGTGTAATTTATGCGTCCGCGCCTGTCGCGAAGTGCAGGTCAACGACGTGATCGGCATGGCGTATCGCAACATGGACAGCAAGCCCGTGTTCGACATGGACGACCCGATGGGCGACAGCACCTGCGTCGCCTGCGGTGAGTGCGTGCAGGCCTGCCCCACCGGGGCGCTGATGCCGGCCGTGTATCTGGATGAGAACGAAACCCGCGTTAAATGGCCCGACCGGGTCGTGCAGTCGCTGTGCCCGTATTGCGGCGTCGGCTGCCAGGTAGGGTACGAGGTGCTGGACGAGAAGATCGTTTATGCGACCGGCAAGAACGGCCCCGCGAACCACAACCGGCTGTGTGTGAAGGGCCGGTTTGGCTTCGACTACATCCACCACCCGCACCGCCTGACGAAGCCGCTAATCCGCCTGCCGAACATGCCGAAGGACGCGAACGACCAGGTCGATCCGGCCAACCCGTGGACGCATTTCCGCGAGGCCACGTGGGACGAGGCGCTGGATCTGGCCGCCGGGGGCTTTGATCGCATCCGCCGTGGACAGGGCCCGCGCGCGCTGGCCGGGTTCGGCTCGGCCAAGGGTTCGAACGAGGAAGCGTATTTGTTCCAAAAGCTGATCCGAACCGGGTTCGGCAGCAATAACGTCGACCACTGCACGCGCCTATGTCACGCCTCGTCGGTGGCAGCGTTGATGGAGGGCTTAAACTCCGGCGCCGTCAGCGCACCGTTCGCGGCGGCGTTGGATGCGGAGGTGATTATCATCATCGGCGCCAACCCGGCCGTGAACCATCCCGTAGCCGCGACCTTTATCAAGAATGCGGTGAAAAAAGGCGCCAAGCTGGTCATCATGGACCCGCGCCGGCAGCAACTCAGCCGCCACGCGCTGCACCATCTGGCGTTCAAACCAGGGTCGGACGTGGCGCTGCTGAACGCCATGCTGCACACGATCATCACCGAGGGCCTGACCGACCAGCAGTTTATTGCCGGCTACACGGAGGGGTATGAGGAGCTGCGGGAGCGCATCCAGGACTACCCGCCCGAGGCGATGGAGGCCGTGTGCGGTATCCCGGCGGCGACCATACGCGAGGTCGCACGGCTCTATGCCCGGTCGCGCGCGTCGTTGGTGTTCTGGGGCATGGGCATCAGCCAGCATGTGCATGGGACGGATAATTCTCGGTGCTTGATCGCACTAGCACTCGTCACAGGGCAGATCGGGCGGCCCGGCACCGGGCTACATCCGCTGCGGGGCCAGAACAACGTGCAGGGTGCGAGCGACGCCGGGCTAATACCGATGGTGCTGCCGGATTATCAATCGGTCGAGGACCCGACCATCCGCGCCCATTTCGAACAGTACTGGAACCACTCGATCGACCCGGTCGCGGGCCTGACGGTGGTGGAGATCATGAACGCCATACACGCCGGCACAATTACAGGCATGTATATCGAGGGCGAAAACCCCGCCATGTCCGACCCCGACCTGAACCATGCCCGCGGCGCTTTGGCCAAGTTGGAACACCTGGTCGTTCAGGACCTTTTCCTGACCGAAACGGCGTTCCACGCGGACGTGGTGCTGCCTGCGTCGGCATTCGCGGAAAAGGACGGCACGTTCACCAACACCGATCGGCGCGTGCAGATCGGCCGCGCGGTGCTGACCCCGCCGGGCGAGGCACGGCAGGATTGGCAGATCATCCAGGCCATCGGCCAGCGTCTGGGGCTGCCGTGGAACTACACCCACCCGTCGCAGATCTTTACGGAGATGGCGGCGGTCATGCCGTCGCTGGCCAACATCAGCTGGGACCGGGTCGCGAGGGAGGGTGCGGTGACGTACCCGAGCGAGGGCGCGGATAAGCCGTCGCATGAGATCATTTTCTACGCCGGGTTCCCCACCGCCTCTGGCCGGGCCAAGATCGTACCCGCCAACGTGCGGCCCCCGGACGAGCTGCCGGACGTGGAGTACCCGATGGTACTCAGCACTGGCCGCGTGCTGGAGCATTGGCACACCGGTTCCATGACCCGGCGCGCAGGGGTGCTCGACGCGATCGAGCCGGAAGCGACGGCGCTGATGTCGCCCAAGGATTTGTGGCGACTGCGGCTTGAGCCCGGCGCGTATATCCGGCTGGAGACGCGGCGCGGTGCGATCGAGGTGAAGGTGCGTAGCGATCGCGATGTGCCGGAGAACATGGTGTTCATGCCGTTCTGCTATGCGGAGGCGGCGGCAAACCTGCTGACGAACCCGGCGTTGGATCCGTTCGGGAAGATCCCAGAGTTCAAATTCTGCGCGGCCAGGGTGTCGGTATTGATGAAGGTGGCGGCGGAGTAAGCGGGCCGCCGGCTCCTTAACCCAGCACGCCCGCCACAGCGCCACTAAGGCATGTGGCGATCGTGCCGGATACGACCGAGCGGGCGCCGAGGCCTACCACCTCCGCCCGCCGGTCCGGCATCAGCACCGCCAGGCCGCCGACCAGAATGCCGAGGCTGCCGAGGTTGGCGAACCCGCACAGGGCAAATATCATAATAACCCGGCTGTGCGGGGACAGGGCCGCGTCGGGCAATCCAGCGAGCTGTAAATAAGCGACGAACTCGTTCAGAACCGTCTTCGTCGCCAGCAGCAGCGCGGCCGCGGTCGACTCAGTCCACGGCACGCCGATCGACCAGACGACAGGGCGAAGCAGCACGGCCAGTGCACCCTGCAGCGTCCACGGGCCGCCGGGTATCGGCACGGCAGCCAGCGTCATGTTGGCCAGTGCGACCAGGCTAACCATCACCAGCAGGCTGGATGCGATGCCGACGACGGGTGCCATACCGTCCGCCGTACCGCGCACCAGGGCGTCCAGCGTGCCGGCTGCCGGGTGTGGCTCGACCGGGACGGCCACGCCCCCCGTCACCCGCCACGGCACCATCAGCGCGGCTACGGCCAGGGCGGCCGGCGTGCTGATGACGCTGGCGATGATGATCGACCCAAGCGCGTTCGGGATGACCGGCGCCAGGATCACGCCATAAATGACCATAACGGTCCCCGCTACCCCGGCCATGCCGCAGGTCATGACGGCAAAGATCTCGCCGCGCTGCATGGTGGCCAGGTATTGGCGGATCAGTATCGGTGCCTCGATCATGCCCACGAACACGTGCACCGCCGCCGCCGCCGCGAGTGCACCATCGATACCCAGCGTGCGGCGTAGCAGCAGCGCGAGTATGCCCACGACGCGCTGCATAACGCCCCAATGGAACAGCACCGCCCCGAGCGCACTGATAACCAGCACAAGCGGCAGGACCTTGAACGCCAGTATGAACGACGAGCCCGGATGCACCTCCGTGAACGGCAACGCCCCGCCGCCCAGGTAGCCAAACACGAACCCGCTGCCGATTTCAGTCGCGAGGGCCAGTGCCTCGGCGGCATGGACCAGCGTCACGACGGCCTGCCGCGCTGGCGCGACACGCAGTAGCAGGAGGGCCAGCGCCCATTGAAGAATGAGGCCGCCCGCGACCGTACGCCACGGAATGCGTCGGCGGCCGTCGCTCACGGCCCAGGCAAAGGCCAATAGCGCGCCATAGCCGATCAAACCCTGCAACTGGCCCCCGTCATGCTCGTGGCGGGGCAGAGTGGCCTGCGCCCTGCCCCGCTGCAACGGGCTGCGCCGCCACGACCGTGCGTCCTCAATAGGCCACTGGCCCGCCGCACCCAAAGTGTCCACGGACTTCATTGAGCGGTGCTTGCATGGCTGAAGAAACTAGCTCATTATGATTACCAAACGATACGGGACCAAAGCAGCGTGGCCTCGACAGCGTTGCCGCAGAAGTCGTGACATCTCGGCTGGACCTGTTTCTCCTACGAACGGGCTAGCCCCACTAGGTCTGCGCGATGCGGCAAACCAAGGTCCAGGGATGATCGCATCGGAGATCTCCTCCCGGTGCCCGTTGGGGTAAGCTTCGGAAAGGACAGTTGTTGTGGTCGATCGGCACGACGAAGACAGCGAGCGGTCTGCGCTTGATCTGTTGCTGCGTGGATTTCAGGTCTCTCGCCTGCTTCGCCTCGTCGCTGACCTCGGCATCGCCGATCGAATTGCCTCAGATGCGCGGGTGACGATCGCCGTTCTGGCCGACCAGTGCGGCGTACAGGCCCAACCCTTGATCCGGGTCCTTCGGGCGCTGGCCTCCTTTGGCGTCTTCAGCCTGACTGTCGACGGTAATGTCGGGCACACACCCCGGTCCCGGTTGCTCCGCACGGACACGCCCAACAGCATGCATCACTCGGCCCGGTTCTGGACCGCGCCGGGGTCGTGGAGCGCCTGGGGCATGCTCGATGTTGCCTTGACCGGCGGAGTACCGCACGAGGCGGCATGGAAAATAGGCCGGTTTGACTACTTGCGGGCCCACCCCGATGAGGCGCGTGAGTTCGACGCGATGATGGCCAGCTTTCCGGGAAACGGGCACGCGGCGATTGCGGCTGCCTATGATTTTTCGGGCGCTAAACTGATTGCCGACGTCGGCGGCGGCAATGGCGCTGCCTTACGCCATGTCCTGATGCACTACCCAGCGGCCCACGGACTGCTGTTCGATCGCGACGACGTCATCGCTGCCGTCAAACCGGACGGCCTATTGGATGGGCGTATCGAGAAAATCAGCGGTAGCTTCTTCGACAAAGTGCCGCAGGGCGCCGATGTCACCATGCTTATCCGCGTACTCCATGACTGGTCCGATGACGATTGCCTGCGCATCCTGCAGGTCTGCCGGGCCGCGGCCGGGCCTAAAACGGCCCTACTGGTCTGTGAACAAATTCTTGAGCCAGACCCGGTGCGGGGGCGACCGACCAGCTACCTGGTCGATGCACAGATGATGGCGATGTTCGGCAGTGCGCGCGAGCGGACGCTCGATGAGTTCACCTCGCTTCTGTCTGCGTCCGGGTTCACGACACGTCAGTCCATTCCGACGCAGTCAGCGGTTTGGATCATCGAGGCCGTCCCAGCATAGGCGATGCATGGGTACGCCGCTTTATCCTCACGGATATTGCAACGCCAAGACCTCGATCACCTCCGGGCCGTGCGGGGTCCGTACACGCACTTCGTCCCCCACTCGCGCCCCCAGCAACGCGAGCGCCACCGGGGAACCGATGCTGATCGTGCCCTCATCCATTCCGGCCTCATCGACGCCGGTTATGGTGACGGTCACCTCCGTCTCCCGTTCGGTGACGTAGGTGACGGTCGCGCCAAAGAATACCCGGTCGCGGCGGGTCTGGGCGGCGGGATCGACGATCTCGGCATTTGCCAGACGCTGGGTCAGGAACCGCAGGCGCCGGTCGATCTCGCGCAGGCGACGCTTGCCCTCTTTGTAGTCCGCGTTTTCACTTCGGTCGCCGTTGCTGGCGGCCCAGGCTACGATTTCCACTACCCGGTGCCGCTCCGCCTGGCGCGACGCCTGCTCGGCCAGCAGACGGGCCTGGCCGGTTGGGGTCATGTAGATCGGGCCGGCGGGTAGGTGCCGGGAGGCGTCGTCGTCGTTCAGAGTGGGTTTCTATTGGGCGGTTGCGGCCATCACCGCGCCGGCGCAGGCCACCCCTGATCCGAAACTACTCCGCCGCCATTTGCAAGACCGGGGCCGGACGCGCCAACAGCTCCATCGCCGCCTGCGCCCCGCCCGCCCGGTGCGGTACGGCCATCGCCTGCAGCCCCATTTCGACGCCCGATAATGCCCCCATCAGCATCAGCTCGTTCAGGTGTCCCACATGCCCGATGCGGAATACCCGCCCCTTCACGCGCCCGAGTCCGGCACCCAATGACATGTCGTAGCGGTCCAGGATCAGCGCCCGCAACGCGTCCGCGTCATATCCATCCGGCATCACGACCGCCGTCACGACGTCGGAATACTCGCGCGGGTCCGCTGCCTGCAAATCTAAACCCCAGGCGGCCACGGCGGCACGGGTCGCGGCGGCCAGGCGGGCGTGGCGCGCGAATACGGCAGGCAGCGTTTCTTCCGCCAGCATGCGCATCGCCTCCTGCAACCCGAACATCAGGTTCACGGCCGGCGTGTAAGGAAAGAAGCCGGCCGCGTTCGGGGTGAGCATGTCCGCCCAATCCCAGTACGACCGCGCCATTCCAGACGTCTGCCCGGCCCGCAATGCCCGCGACGATACGGCGTTGAAGCCCAGCCCGGCCGGCATCATCAGCCCCTTCTGCGACCCGGCAATCGTCACGTCCACCCGCCACGCGTCATGCTCGTACGGGATCGATCCCACGCCGGAAATCGTGTCGACCATCAGCAGCGCGCCGTGATCCGCCCGGTCCATCGCCGCCCGTACTTCGGGGATGCGGCTGGTGACGCCGGTCGATGTCTCATTATGGACGGCCAGAACCGCCTTGATTTCGCGGCCGGTATCGGCGCGCAGATGGGATTCGATCGCGGCCGGGTCGATGCCGTGGCGCCAGTCGCCTTCCATCCAGTCGACGATCAGGCCGAAACGCTCAGCCATGACCTTCCACAGGTGCGCGAACTGTCCGGTTTCGATCACCAGAACGCGGTCGCCAACGGAAAGCGTGTTGACGATCGCCGCCTCCCACGCCCCGGTGCCGCTGCTGGGGAATATCACCACGGGACCGGTCGTACCGAACACGGGACCGAGTTTTGCCAGCACGTCATGACCCAACGCAGCCATTTCCGGCCCGCGATGATCGAGCACGGGACGGTCCATCGCGCGCAGCACGCGGTCGGGAATGGTGGTGGGCCCAGGAATCTGCAGGAAGTGACGACCGGTCTTGAACGCCATGTTTATTTATCTCCCTATTCGTCAGATGTGACATAGTCAGCCAGACGACACAATGTGCCCGCCATGACGCCTGAGATAGAACAAGATTGCGTGGCGGGCAGCCTGGCCCCCTACCGGGCGGTGCTGGCCTGGGTCGCCGCGCACGCCGGGTCGCCCCGAGTGGAACGGGCGGAGGCCGCACCCGGCCGCATCCTGGCCGAGACCGTGATCGCGCCTCATGCCGTTCCATCCCACGCCCAGGCTGCAATCGGAGGCGTCGCCCTGTCGGCCACGACCACGCACGGCGCCGGGGAGTACTTTCCGGCCCTGGTCCCCGCGCGGCGCGTAATCGCCGGCGACATCCTAATGCTCAACGAGGACGCGGTCGTGCCGTCCACCAGCGTCGACTGGGTCGGTCCGCTTGCGGCCATCGTGGCACCCGTCGCGGCCGGTACGGGATGCCGCGCCCCAGGGGACGTGATCGAGGCGGGTGCCGCGGCATTACCGGCCGGCGCGGTACTCGGGGCCGCCGCGATGGGCCTGCTGGCCGCGATGGGTATCCAACGTGTGGCGCTGGTGCGCCTGCCGCGCGTTGCAGTGCTCGCCCCACCGATGCTGACGCCGCTGCTTACCGCCTCCATCACGGCCGATGGCGGGATTGTCGAGGCTCTGCCCGATGCGGACGCCTGCGGTGCCGAGTGGGCGCGCGCGGGCCAATTCGACCTCATCATTGCCGTGGGTGCCCTACCCGGTGCCACGCTTAACCGTGGCGTGGCCATTCAGCCCGGTGAGCACGGTGCGTTCGGCGATCTGAACGGGGTTCCGGTTGTGTCCGTCCCCCCCGACGCGGAAACCGCGCTGGCCGCGTATTTATTGCTGGCCCGGCCCGTCCTGTGGGCGCGCGCGGGTCGCTACAAGCCGCCTGTTTCGGCGCGATTGACGGCACCCATCTCGTCGGCCCTCGGCTACACCCAGATCGCATGGTTACGGCTGGATGGCGACACCGCCACCCCTACCGGCCACGGGCTACACGCGGCGACCGCCGGCGCCCACACGATCATTACGGCGGATAGTGAGGGCATGGCGGCCGGTGCCCAGGTCGACGCATGGACCTGACCGGCACGCAGCAGACCCAATTCCTGCGCGTCATGTCGGAGCAGGAGGCGCAGGACGCATTACGGCAGCATTTGCCAGTAGCGCCCCTCGGCACCGAGACGGTGGCGCTGCATGACCTATTGGGCCGGGTGCTGGCGGAAGACGTGATCGCCACCGTCGACGTACCGGGCTTCGATCGCGCGAGCGTGGACGGCTTTGCGATACGCAGCGCCGACGGGCCGGTGCTGCGCCTGAACGCCGAAACGCTGACCCCCGGTATCGAGCCGCTGCAGACCGTCGAGCCCGGCACGGCCACCGTGATCGCGACCGGCGGTATGATCCCCCGCGGCGCCGACGCCGTGCTGATGCAGGAATACTCCCGCCTGCAGGACGGCCTGCTGCATCGCACGGCACCCATCGCCCCCGGCGCCGCCATCGCCCGCGCGGGTTCCGACATGGCGTGGGGCGACGCCGTCCTGCGTCAGGGCCGGACGCTGACGTCGCGGGAAATCGGTATGCTGGCCGCCATCGGTGTGGGCGCGGCCCACGTCTGGCGTCGTCCCCGGGTCGCCGTGCTGTCGACCGGCAACGAGCTGGTGGCCCCCGGCGCCCCGATCCGGCCGGGTCAGGTGTATGACAGCAACGCGGCGACCCTGGGTGCCGCGATCACCGAACTGGGCGGCATACCGATCCATCACGGCATCATCGCCGATGAGGAGCCGGCGCTGGCCGCTGCCCTCGATCGCGCCATGGCCGACGCCGACCTCGTTATACTCAGCGGTGGTACGTCAAAGGGCGCCGGTGACGTCGCGTCCCGGGTCGTGGCGGGGCTACGCCGGCCCGGAATCATCGTGCACGGCGTGGCGTTGAAACCGGGTAAGCCGCTATGCCTGGCTGTGCAGGACGGGCGGCTCGTGGCCGTGCTGCCGGGCTTTCCGACGTCGGCCCTGTTCACGTTCCACCGGTTCGTGGCACCCGTCATCCGCGCCCTGGCCGGTCTGCCGCCCGATGATCCGGCCGTGACAGAGGCGACACTCGCGGTCCGCATCGCGTCGGAGGTCGGGCGGACCGAGTTCGTCATGACCGCGCTGATGGAGGCGCCGGGCGATGACGGCCTGCTGGCCTATCCGATCGGTAAGGGATCGGGCGCGGTCACCAGCTTCGCCCAGGCCGACGGGTTCTTCGCCGTACCCACCATGACCGGCACCGTCCCGGCCGGCACCCGGGTACGGGTGCAACGCATCGGGCGCGCGCTACCCGCGGATCTGGTGGTGATCGGCAGCCAGTGCGAGGGCCTGGACGCGCTGCTGGGCGTGCTGGAGCGGGACAGGGTCCGCGTGAAGTCCCTGTCTGTCGGCAGCCAGGGTGGGCTGATGGCAGCGGCCCGCGGCGCCTGCGACGTGGCGGGCGTGCACCTGCTGGACCCGGTAACCGGCCAGTACAACACACCGTTCGTGCCGGACGGGGTGACGCTGGTGCCGGGCTACGGCCGGATGCAGGGCGTGGTGTTTCGGCCCGGTGCTGCGCCGTTTGCCGCGGCTACGGACGCCGCAAACGCTATCGGCGCGGCGGTGGCGGCGGGTGCGATGATGGTAAACCGTAACGCCGGCAGCGGTACCCGTGCGCTGATCGATCGCGCATTGGCCGATTGGCAAGACGGCGGCGCACGACCCCCTGGCTACACCAGCCAGCCGCGGTCGCACGGCGCCGTGGCGGCTGCCGTGGCACAGGGCCGGGCGGATTGGGGCGTCGCCATCGCGACCGTCGCGGCCCGCTACGGCCTGGGATTTCTACCGCTGCAGGACGAACGCTACGATCTGCTGGTTCCTACCGCCCGCCTAGGTCGCGACGCGGTACGGCGGCTGCTGGACCTACTACAATCCGCGCAGGGCCGCGCACTGCTGGCTGCTGCAGGTTTTCGGACCTGACCGGGTAGAACGGCCGGGGCCAGTCTGTCACAGTCCGCCCGCAAGGGGCGGGGATGAACATGCGGGCGGCTTGGATTGGACTGATCGGCGCCCTGTGGGCCGTCGCGGCACTACCGCCATCCGCGCACGCGCAGGAGGCCCGCGCCGCCAACCCCCGCGTGACCCGGATGGCCGAGGACTCAGCGCAGAGCTTCATGTGGGTCGGCAACAGCTTTTTCTATTACAATAACGGCATGCCGGCCCTCGTGCAGCGCCTACTGGCCGGCGGCCCCCCGCAGGAGTTCCGGCCATACCGGGCGACCATGATTGCCATCAGCGGGTCTGGTCTGGCCTGGCATGACCTCGAAAGCGAGCTGCGACCTGACGCCATCGGCCAGTACAGCTTCGACGCCGACAACAACATCGTGTTCAACACCGACGCGAAGCTGTTCGACGTCGTGATCATGATGGATTGCAGCCAATGCCCCATCCACCCGACGCTTGGTAAGATTTTCCCCGACATCGTCCGCACCGACGCCCGCATCGCCCGCGCGCACGGGGCGGAGCCGGTGCTGTTCATGTCCTGGGCCTATGCAGACAAGCCCGAGATGACGGCCGAGCTCGCCGCCGCCTACACCGCCGCCGGTAACGCCAACAACGCGCTCGTGATCCCAGCCGGCCTCGCATTCGCCCGGGTTCGGACGGAGCATCCGAACATCGTCCTGTATCAGCCCGATAACCGTCACCCGACCATGGCCGGCACGTACCTCGCCGCGGCCACCAGCCTCGTTACGCTGTACCATCGCCCGATCGAGGAGAACTCCTTCACCGCGGGCCTCGATACCGACACCGCGCGTATCCTACGCCGGACAGCGTGGGAGACGGTGTTGGCCTATTTCGGCCCGAGCTTTGCCGAAAAATGATCGGCATCGGCCAGTGATCGGCATCGGCCAGTGATCGTGATCGGCCAGTGATCGTGATCGGCAAGTGATCGGGGCCGTCATTCTGGCCGGCGGCCTCGCGCGCCGGATGGGGGGCGGTGACAAGACGCTGCGACTGCTGGGCGGCCACACCGTGCTGGCGCGGATTGTGGAGCGGCTGCGGCCGCAGGTCGACGCGCTGGCGTTGAACGCCAATGGCGACGCCGCCCGGTTCGCGGCGTATGGCCTGCCGGTGCTGCCCGACGAGGTAGAAGGCTACCCCGGGCCGCTGGCGGGGGTTCTGGCCGGTATGGCGTGGGCGCGCGGGCTGGGTATCGAATGGCTCGTAACCGCGCCGGCCGACGCGCCGTTCTTGCCCGATGACTTCGTGGCCCGGCTGATCGCGGGCCGGGGTGACGCGCCGTTTGCGTGCGCCGCGTCGGGCGGACGCACCCACCCCGTCGCGGCATTATGGCCTGTATCGGCCGCCCCACGATTGATGGCCGCGCTGACGGCGGGACAGCGCAAGATCGACGCCGTCACCGGGCCCGGCGTGGCCGCCATCGCGTGGCCGATCATCCCGTTCGACCCGTTTTTTAACGTGAACACGCCCGAGGATCTGGCCGTCGCGGCCACCCTTCTGTGACCCGGGCCGCCGCCGCCCTGGGCGGTTTATTCCTCGCCTACGCCGCCCTGTACTACACCGCGCAGCTTGGTGACGTGTGGCAATCGGGCGACTTCGCGGCGCTGTGGTCCTATGGGCACATCCTACGCCACGACGGCGCACAAGCGCTGTACGACCCGGCGCGGCTCCACGCTCTGCAGACGGCACTCGGCCTAGCTGCCGATCAGCGTAACCCGTTTCCGTATCCGCCCGGCTTCCTACCCATCGTCTGGCCGCTGGGGCTGCTGGCATTCGGCGCGGCGTTCGTAGCCTGGACCGTCGCGACCCTTGTGGCTTACGTCGCTGCCTGCCACGGGCGGCTGGCCTGGGTGGCACTGATCGCACCCGGCACCACGATCGGCGTCATTGCGGGACAGAGCGGGTTTCTATCCGGCGCGCTATTCGTGGGCGGAATACGGCTGGTGGCGACCCGGCCCTGGCTTGGCGGCGCGCTGCTCGGCCTGCTCACGTTCAAGCCGCAGCTGGGTGTACTCATTCCGGTGGCGCTGCTGGCGCTGCGGGCCTGGCGCGCCGTGGCGGGGGCCACCATGGCCGCCGTGGCGTTTACGGGGGTGAGCCTCGTGCTGTTCGGCGCCGATGCCGGGCGACTATGGCTGGCAGGGCTGCCGGCCTATGCGGCAGACTTTGCCGAACGCAGCGTCCGCTATGGCATGATGCCAACCACGACGGCGAACCTCGCCATGATAGGCGTGCCGCATGACCCGGCGACGCTGCTCCAGGCGGCGTGCGCGATAGGCGCGGCGATCGTCGTCTGGCTGGTGTTCCGCCGGGCGGGACACTGTGGCGGGCGGGAGCTGCTGGTGCTGGCGTCCGCCACGTTCATCACAACACCACATGCGTTCGTGTATGATCTACCGCTGCTAACCGGTGCCGCCCTGGTTTATGGTGGGGAGGGCGGCCGAGGCACGATCGTCGTCGCCGTGTTGCTGTTACCAGCCGCGATGCTCTGGAGTGGGCCCGTGCCGCTTAGTACGCCCGTGCTGGCGGCCGTACTGGCCGTGCTGTGCTGGTCAAGCTCCGGCTGGTCCGGATCCGGACGCACCCCGCAGCGCTTCAACACGGTCTGCAAATCGACCAGCGCCGCGAATACCGCGACGGCGGCGACGCGCACGCTCTCGTCCTCTAGAAAGTCGGCCCGCTCCAGCTGAGCGAGCGGCCCGTACTCTTCCGCCAGCAGCCGTTCATAGGCCTGCCAGGCAAGGTGACGGGAGGCCAGGCTCATGCTGGTGTCGGCGGTGAATTCGAATCCCGCCTCCTCCCCTCGAACCCAGCGGCAGACAGCATCGTAGGATGTGCCGTCGCTCAGTTTTATCGTCACGTGTTCCGGCAGCGACGTAGTAGCCCCAAAGAGAACCCGGGCACCCTTGTTTGAAAAATCCATGATGATGCAGTCGAATACACCGTGGTCGGCGAATACTTTCGCCGTTTTCAGGACGGACTGGCGGTTAAACTTCCGTTCATAACTGTTAACCATTTAAATAGACTACCATAAAATAGTCGTCGTCGATAGCTTTAACGGCGCGGTGCTGGCAGGGTCTGTCGTTGCACTGGGGACAAGCCGGCAGTCCCAGAAGATGCTGGATAGGAGCCATCGACCGGAGTGGGCGCGGGCAGCGCCGGACGGCTCGCGACAGGGGCGCCGCCGGCCTGCGCGCCATAGCGGGTGAGCACCTCCCGCAGCGGATCGGCACCGGGGTTCGACACCTCCACGCCCACCACAATCTGCTGCGCGCCGATGGGGCGGCCGTAATAGGCACGGTTCAGCTCCGACTGCGCCGATAGCAGAGACCCGTTCAGGCTGATGCCGGCATAGAGGCCGCGCGACCGGGTGAAACCCACGATGTCCGCCCGGAGTGCCGCGGTCGTCGCACCCTCGATTCCGCCACCCAACTCCACGAACGTCCCCGTGGCGTCCGCACCCAACTTGAATTGGCTGTCCAAAACGGCGCTCAGCCCGCGGTCATTCATAATCAGCAGCATCACCTCCGCATCCTGCACGCCGGCCTGGAAGCCGAAGCTGGCGCTGCCGAGCGCGTAGAATGCCGGCGCCGACCACGACCCGCCGCCGGCACGTGCGACCAGGACGCAGGCCCCACCCTCACCCCCGAACACGAAACCGGCGCGCAGCACGCGGGGGCAGATCACGACGGCCCGCGCGCGGCGCAGCACGGCCTGCGCGTCGGTACCGTTGCGATCGTTTAGCATATCCTGTGCCGCGAGCGTCGCGCGGTCTACCAATTGCTGCGGATCAGCCCCGCCATTATCGGCGCAACTGGCCAGGATCCCGGCCATTATCACGGCCATTGCGGCCATCACGGAATGCTTCATCGCCATGTTCCCCCGCCCGACACCGCCTGGCTAACCACCGACCATGGCAAAACCATGAACTGTTAGAGACAGGTTTCGTTTACCGACACTACGCGCCACCCTGCCTGCAACCGGTCGAGCCGGGTCAAGGACAAGTTCTGGACCGAAAAGTGCAGCGCCTGGTCCGCGTCGATCTGCAACGCGTGCGCGACCGCCGCCCGGATCGCGCCACCGTGGCTTACAACCACCACGTCCCGCCCGGCGTGGCTGCGCACCAGACCGTCAATCGCCGCACCCACCCGGGTGAGCATGTCGGCCACGCTCTCCCCATTCGGCGGACGCTCGGTACCCGATAACGGCCAGAACGGATGGGCGGGTGACGACAGCAGAGCCGGCAATTCCGCATGGCGTAGGCCCTGATAGTCCCCCAAATCCTGCTCGATCATGCCAGGCTCGACCAGCAGCTCCGGTCCGGAATAGCCGGCGGCGTAGATCGCCTCTGCCGTGCGGCGCGTGCGGGATAGGGGCGTGCAGACCCACACGGCGTCCCGCGGCAGGCGGGCGGCGAGTGCCCGGTACATGGGGACCTGCGCGACCAGGCTGTCCGGACACAGGTTCACATCCAGCACGCCGTACAGCGTCGCCCGCTCGTTCTCCGCCACGATCGCGTGCCGGATCAGCCAAAAGTTCGTGTCCATTATTCCCCGATATTCAGCAATGCGCCGCTGGTCCGCGCGACCCGGAACTGCCGCGCAAACAACCACACGCCGGCACCCATCCATACAACGTTAAGTCCGGCCGCCCAGGCCAGATGATCCCAGCGCACGACACCCTGCAACGAAGCGCGCATCCCCTCGAACACGTGGGACGAGGGGAGTGCCAACGCGATCCATTGCACCGGAACCGGCAGTACTGACACCGGGTAGAACACGGCCGAAATAGGGGTAAGACCGAATAGTACGGACCACGCCAGCGCCTCCGCCCCGGCGCCATGGCGTAGGATCAGGCTCACAACACCCAGCGCTACCCACCAGCCCATAATCAGCAGGTTGGCGAAAAACAGCACCACCACGGGCCCCATGCGGAATAGGTCGAACGCGTACAGGATCCAGGCCAGCAGCACTGCCGGCAGCACGCCCACCAAGACGCGTAGCGCCGAGATCGAAACCAGTGCGGCCAGCATCTCCCACGGGCGCAGCGGGCTTACGAACACATGGCCCAGATTGCGGGACCACAGCTCTTCGAGGAAGCTCAGCGCCACGCCCATCTGGCTGCGCAACGCGACTTCCCACAGCAGTACGCCGCCCAGCAGCGCACCGCCTACAGCCGCTATGCCACCCGTGCCCCCGCTTTCAGTAAGGAGGTAGGACGACGTGAAACCCCAGATGCACATCTGCAGCGTCGGCCAGTACATCAGTTCGACCACGCGCGGCCAGGACCGGCGGTACAAGGCCAGGTGCCGGTACATCAGGCCCCAAATACGCTGACCCGACCCGGTCACGCGGCCCGCGCGATATCGAGAAACACCTGCTCCAGATCGTCCCTGCCATAGCGGCTCAGCAGCGCGGCTGGCGTGCCTTGGTCCACAATCTGGCCGCGTTTAAGCATGAGCACCGTCCCGCACAGCCGTTCAACCTCAGCCATATTATGGGACGCCAGCAGGATCGTGCAGCCCGTCCGTGCCCGATACCGCTCCAGCCAGCCGCGAACCATGTCGCCCGTATCGGGATCGAGGCTCGCGGTCGGTTCGTCCAGCAGCAGCACGTCCGGTTCGTTGATCAGCGACTTCGCCAGCGCCACCCGCGTTTTTTGCCCGGCCGACAGCCCGCCAGCAGGCCGGTTCAAAAAGGGGCCAAGGTCCAGCTCGTCCGCCAGTTGCGCGATACGGGCCTCCAGCGCGGGTACGTTATACAAATGACCATACACCCGCAGGTTCTCGGCCACACTCAGCCGCGATGGCAGCGCGATGTAAGGCGACGAGAAGTTCATCCGCGCCAGCGCCCGGTAGCGATGCCGGCCCATGTCGTGACCCAGTATGGTGATACGGCCGGCGGTCGGTATCAGCATGCCAAGCAGCATGGCGATCGTCGTCGTCTTACCCGCGCCATTACCGCCCAGCAGACCGAGCGTCTGGCCCGGTTCGACGGCGAAGTCGATTGCGTCTACCGCCAGCACGTCACCGTAGCGTTTGGTCAGTCCCTCGACCCGAATAGCATCGCTCATGGCGTGGCCTTAGCGATTTTGCGGCGCTCGCGATACCTCCGCCCGACGGCGCGGGGGCACGATCGCGCGACCTTGAAACAGCCCAACGGCCTGACGCTGACCCCAGGCGAGCGCCGCCGGGTCATCGACATGGGTAAGAAGCCACTCAGCCCGGCCAAGGCGGATGCCCGCCACGCCGATTTCGGTTAAGGCAGGACTCCATCGCAGCTCGACCGCTTCGACGTCCAGCTGATCGAGATACCAGAACGCCAACGTTTCGCAGGTTACGCCGCGCAGCAGGAAGCGATAGCCGCGTGCCCGGCAGAAGTCGCGGGCGAAGGCAAAGGCGGGCAAGTCGGCCGCCAGATCCTCCGCCGCGACGTTCAACGTGACCCGGCCGCGCAGCCCGGCCGGTAGGGCGGCGTCGAAGCGCAGGAACTCGGGACTGAGCACACTCGCCACGTTCACATCGAGGCTGAACGGACTGGCCTCCGCCAGCTCCGCCGGGTTGGACAGCAGCGCCAGCATGCGCCGGTCCATGACGCGGGTCAGGCGCCGGTACAGCCAGGGGGCGTCCGTCATACCGGTGCCGGGCGTGAGGGTAGCGGCCAGCTCGGTCACCGACAGAAACCGCTTTTCCCAGGCGAGTGTCACAGTCCCATCCGAAATTCGGCAGATGGCCGCGCGCCGGGCAAAGCGGGCGACGTCGACGGTCGCGAGGTGACGTTCCAGCATCGCCAGGCTCGCAACCTCCAGAATGCTTCCTGATGCCGGTGGGGCGGATGGGGCTGGGTCGGGTGGGGCCGGCGTGATCAACTGAAGTAGCGCGGGTCCGCCGGTTGGAAGCGTGAATACGCGCAGCAGCTCGGTCACTGGCGGCGTATCGGTCGCGTCCGCCAGCAGATGCTGCAGCTGCGCCGTGGCGTCCGCCAGATACTGTGACGCGTCACCCCGCCAGGACACGGCGACCGCCCCGCCCGGCAGGTCGTGCCAGACCGCCCGTTCCGCCCGCAATAGCGGGTCCAACGCCGCGCGCGCCAGACGCCGGTGGTGCGGATGCGATCGGCGGTGGGGCAGCAACTCGGCCCGGAACAAGACCACCTGCCGGTTCATACCCGACACCGCACACTCCCGGATTAGGCTGGCGAGGGAGGCCAAGCCCTGAATCGCGCGTTCGTCCGGGACGGTATCGGGGGGCGAAACCACGCCAACGACCGTACTCACGGCGGGGCACCGAGGTCGAGCAGGGCCGGGTTACCGCATCCTGCCCGCCCCGCCGCGCCCGTGGCATAGGCGCGTTCCTGGCACTGACGCAGAACACAGCCGGACCCGGCCGGGCAGGCCTGCAGCCGGGCGGCGGCCAGCATCGCGTCGATATACCGGCCCTGAAACACGCGAATGCCGCGCTGCAAACCCCAGGTGACTGCGCCCTCCGTCTCGACCCGGGTCAGTACGACGCGGCTGGGGCCAAGGCGGGCCAGGCCGTCCAACGCCGGCACGTGGACCGGCATGCCGTCCGCCCATTCCAGCTTTACCCGATCGGGCTCCAGGGTCGCGAGGTTGCTGACCGCCAGCGTATGGTGCGTCACCCCATCGAGCAGCAAAGCGACGCCTCTGTCCCGCAGGCGCGCCCGGGCCCGGACGAAGCCGGCCGGGTTGCCGCACGCCTCAAGCAACGGGATTTCGACGCCAAAACTCCCACCCGACGCCGCGATCGCCGCCGCCAGTCTACCGAATTCAGCCGATAGCACGCCGTCGATCGCAAGGTTCAGGTGTAGTCGCAAAGACGGCGTACCGCCCTGCCGCACGGCGTCCCACACGGCCTGCAGCATTCGGCCATCGAGCTGCCCGGTCAGATGCCGAAACAGATACGGGTCCGCCTCGGCCTGCCCGACGGCCGCCAATCGTCCGCGTAGGACCGAGAGCGCGACCATCACCTCCGCATACAGGGGTCGTAGCTGAAGCGGGGGTCGTAGCTGAAGCGGGGGCGAGGCAGAGGCGTCGCTGCTCTCTATCACCTCGACACCGATCTGCCGGCGGGTGAGGTCCGTCAGGCGGGCCGCGCCGATGACGGCTAGCGTCTCCGTCACCGCATCGGGGCCACCTGGCTTTTCGATCAACTCGGGCGCTGGGCGGTTGTGCTGCCGGGCGGCGGTGTAGGCAGCCATGGCGGCGCTGCCGGCGGGCCAGGCACTGAGCAGTGTGGCCGGATCGGGGACATCGGCGCGGAACAGACGGAGCAGGTGCGCAGATAGCGCCTCCATCGCCGGCGCCGGGGGGGCGACGATGACCACGTCCCGGTTACGCAGCGCGAACAGGTCACCCTGCAGCCGCTGGGCCGCGTCGTCCAGGATCGCCCGGGCGATGCGGCGGTGGTGCGGCCGTATTGCGGGTAGGCGCGACAAATGCAGCACGAGCGCCAGCCGCGCCGGCCCGCGTCCAGCCGCGGCCCGGTCCGCCGCACGGTTCACGCAGGATAGCAGCGCAGCCTCCGCCACCCCGGCCGCCATCGCTTCCGGGGCCGTGGGCGAGAACATACCAGGTAAGACGCGCATCGCTTTCAGAGTCGCCATCCCGTGCCGAACCGTTAAAGGATGGGCCGCAATGATTGCCAAACTATTACCCCTGCCCGCCCTGGCCCTGGCGCCCGGCCAGCGCATCTACGCCATCGGCGACGTACACGGGCAGGCGGAGCGGCTGACGCAGCTCTATGACGCGATCCTCGCCGACCTGGCCGCCGCACCCGTACGCCGGCCGACGGTGCTGTATTTGGGCGACCTGATCGACCGCGGCCCCGACAGCGCCGGTGTGCTGAACCATATCCTGCACACGCAAAACCGCCTGCCCACAGTCACGCTGCTCGGCAATCACGAGGCGATGCTGCTGGACACCCTGGCCACGCCCGACCACGCACGGGCCGAGCGGCGGGCACAGCACTGGATGGGCCATGGCGGTGCGGCGGCGTTACAGAGCTGGGGCGTGTCGGGTCGCGCGGCGGTCGACGAGTGGTCCAGGCTGATCCCACCCGCCCACCTGGCATTATTGCGATCGTTACGGCTGCATTGGACGGCCGGACGCTGCCTGTTTATCCACGCCGGCGTGCGACCGGGGGTGGCGTGGGCGTCGCAGGTGCGGACCGACCTGCTATACATGCGCGACCCGTTTTTACGGCATCGTGGCCCGCCGCTGCCGGACGCGCCGGACCGGTTCGTGGTGCACGGCCATACGCCGGGGCCAATGCCGGTGGTGACGCGCTGGCGCCTGTGCGTCGATACGGGCGCGGGTGCGGGAGGGCCGCTGACCTGCGCCGTGATTGGGCGCGACCAGGTGCGGTTTCTGCAGGCCTAGCGCACTGTTGGGCAGCAACCGGAGCACCGTTGCCAATGCCCGGGCCAAGGTGCCTCGGGCCACCAAGGCCCAATCACGAAACCCTAACGCCAGGCGATCATTGCCACACCGCTGATTGACCGCGCCATCCCGGCAAGCTAGCCCATATCCTGATGAACGACACCATCGGACCTACTCCCGCCGCGGCCCCGCCTGGCGATGTCGAGGCGTCCGACACGGAAGCCCTGGCCGCTGCCGTGCGTCGCCTGGGCCGGACCAGCATTATGGTGATCGGCGACGTGATGCTCGACCGATACGTATTCGGGCCCGTCCATCGCATCAGCCCAGAAGCGCCGATCCCCGTCATCACCGTCGAACGGGAACTGGCGATGCCGGGCGGCGCGGGCAACGTCGTCCGCAACCTGACGGCCCTGGGTGCAGCCGTCGCGTTCGTGAGCGTCGTGGGGGACGATCAGGCCGGGTCGGACCTCACGGGCCTGATCGGCGGCCAACCGGGGGTCGAGCCGTGGCTGCTGGTACAGGGCGGGCGCGCAACAACGGTCAAGACCCGGTACGTGAGCCAAGGTCAGCAGCTGTTGCGCGCTGACCATGAGGAAACCGGGCCGCTACAGCCGAAAATCGCCGAGCGGATGATGCGCATCGCCGGTGACACGATGGCCGCCACCACGGTCGCCATTCTGTCCGATTACAACAAGGGCGTGTTGGCCGGCACCATACCGGCCCAGCTGATCGCCGCCGCGACCGCCGCGGGCCGGCCCGTAATCGTGGACCCCAAGGGCCTGGACTACGCACGGTATGCCGGGGCCACCATCATCACGCCCAACCGGCGTGAGTTGGCCGAAGCCACAGGCCTGCCGGTTGCGACCGAGCAGGAGATTGTGGACGCGGCCGGGGCATTGCGCACGCGCCACCAGTTCGGTGCCGTACTGGTAACCCGGGCGGAGGACGGCATGACGCTGGTCGACGCCGACGGCGTGCAGCATTACCCGGCGGAGGCGGCAGACGTTTACGACGTGTCCGGTGCCGGCGACACGGTGGTGTCGGCGCTGGCGGCCGGTATCGCGGCCGGGCTACCGCTACGCATGGCGGTCCGGATCGCCAATATCGCCGGCGGCATTGTCGTCGGTAAGGTCGGCACGTCCGTCGCACGGGAGGAGGATCTTTTAGCCGCGATCTCACCCCAGGGCGGCACGCTACGAAAAGTCGTGGGCAGGGACGTGGCAGCCGAACAGGTCGAGCGCTGGCGGCGGCGGGGGTGGCGCACGGGGTTCACGAACGGATGCTTTGACCTGCTGCACCCGGGTCACGTCCATTTGTTGGAGCAGGCGCGCAGCCAATGCGACCGGCTGGTGGTGGGCCTGAATAGCGACGCGAGCGTCCGGCGCCTGAAGGGCCCAACCCGGCCCGTACAGCCCGAAGCGGCGCGGGCGGCGGTACTGGCGAGCCTGTCGGCCGTAGACCTGGTGGTTGTGTATGACGAGGACACGCCGGAGGTGACGCTGCGCGAGTTGCGGCCGGAGCTGCTGGTCAAGGGCGCCGATTACCGCCTGGATCAGGTGGTGGGTGCCGATTTGGTGCGCGGTTGGGGCGGGCAGGTTTGGCTGGCGGAGCTGCTGCCGGGCCATTCGACGACGGCGACGGTGCTGCGGATTGTGGGCGGCTGAGGCGGGTCGTTGGTCCTAACGGGCTATCCAGCTTGACGGGTGCTGCTGTGGCGCCCAGTGGCTGAGCATGCGTCTAGACAGCCTCAAGAAGCACCTCGTTCCCTACTCAATGGTGTCACGACGCCGAACAACGATAAATCACGCGTTTGCAGTGGCCGTTGCCCCATTCGATAGCTATGATCAGCGCGTCGCTCGCGTGGCGATCGGCCTACTCGGCCAAAACCCTGATTCTGACCTTACATGCGCCTACTGTGGCGAGCGCGGGGAAACTTGGGATCACGTCAATGCAACCGTCAAGAATAGTCGGTTCAGCGGCCACGGTCACCGGATTGGCAACCTTCTCCCCTGCTGCAAAGTCTGCAACTCGACAAAGGGCGGCAAGACCTGGGTAGCGTACATGGAGTTACTGAAGGAACGGGTTGGCTACGAGGCTAGACGCTCGGCGATCGAGCGATACCTTCAGGCCTTTTCAACGGTCGATGTCGTGTCGGATAGCGTCACAGGGGTGCGCGAGCTTGAGGTAATTCGGTTAAAGGTACTCTCGTTACTTAAGGAAGGTGATCAGCTTGCTGCACGTATTCGCGCGGCCCATCCGGGATAGCACCTCTCCGGCTTAGTAATCTCGAGCGTCCGGTCCCACGATGACTGCCGAGGCGGTTTCGAGGTAAGAAAAGCTGGCCCAAAAGCCCCTACGCAAATAACGCCATTAATCCCGTAGCGGCCGGCGTGCCCGCATCGGCCGCGTTCTGTGCAGACGCCGTCAAAAATCGCTGCGTGAACGCGTCAACGAACTTCGGATCCTTGAACTTGCTCACATCCAAGCGCGACGAAATCGCGGTCTGCTGCGCCTCCAGCGGTTGGATCGCAATCTGTAGCGGCAGGCCCAGCGCAGTCGTCACGACTTTGCGAAGCATCGCGTCGCCCAGGATTTGCAGCGTCGACGTGATCCCCGCCGCCCGCTGACGGAAATCCAGCGCCGTCGACAGGCCGGGCGTGTTCGCGTCCAGCGATTTCCGCCAGGCCACCTCCGCATAGCCGCTGGCGATCGTGTCCAACACCTTGGACTGCTTCAACACCGACAGGCCGGATTTCGCAAAATCGTACGTTTTGGCAATCGCCAGGAACCGCTTATCCGTCAGCTGGTTCGCAAGGCTCTTGGGATCGGCCGGGTTGGACAACAGCGCTTTTGTCGCCAGGGCCGTGTAGTCGAGCTGGTCCGCCAGGCCGTTAGCGGTCAGTAACACCCGACGCGCCTGCGGGTTAGCCAGCAGCGATTTCAGGTCTTTGGCCGATGCCACCGCGCGCCGGAACGCGGCCACGTCTTGTGAGACAGTCGGATCCTTCGCCTCTGCAGCGATCCCCTTGGCCCGGCCCGCCTCGGCCTGCAACACCGTCACGCTCGGTACTGCCGATTGCAAACCGAGCGGAAGCGAGCCCAATCCGCCAAAAGCGCTACCCTGAAAACTGAACAGCGCGGAGACGTAGGCGGCTGATGAGTACATGGCGCGATCCTTCCGACCGCGACCATGTCACCAAAAACGCTAACGACCGGTTAAGACGCCCGGATGAACTCCGCAACGCGCGGCAGAATCTCGGTCCGCCAGCGCCGCCCGTTGAAAATCCCGTAATGGCCCACGCCGGGCTGCACATACTGCATCCGCCGCTCATCCGGCAGACTGCTGCACAGCGTTTGCGCCGCCAGCGTCTGTCCGGGGGCGGAGATGTCGTCCAACTCGCCCTCTACCGTCATCAACGCCGTCCGCTCAATCGCGGCGGGGTCCACCCGTTCGTCCCGCACCATCATCGTGCCGCGTCCGAGCGTATGCTGCTGAAAGAACTGGTCCACTGTCTCCAGATAATAATCGCCCGGTACGTCCATCACCGCTAAGTACTCGTCATAGAACTTGCGGTGTGCGGCGGCACTATCCGCGTCACCCGTCACGAGGTGGTCGAACATGCGGCGATGCGCCTCCGCATGCCGGTCCGGGTTCATCGATATGAACGCCGCCAGCTGCATAAACCCCGGATAGACCCGGCGGAACGCGCCCGGATGCCAGGGCGGCACGGTCGCCACCAGGTTGCGCTCGAACCAACTGATCGGGTGCTGCTCCGCCAACTTTGTCACGGCCGTAGGTGCCGCGCGGGTGTCGACCGGGCCGCCCATCAGGGTCATGCTGCGGGGCTGGCAGTTCTCCCGCCGGCTGGCCAGCAAACTTACCGCCGCGACGACGGCCGGCGCCGGCTGGCACACGGCGATCACGTGCGTGTCGGGGCCCAGGTGGCGCAGGAAGCCGATCACCGAGTCGACGTAATCCGCCAACCCGAACGTGCCGGCAACGAGCGGCACGATACGGGCGTCGCGCCAATCCGTGACGAACACCTCGTGCCCGGTATCGATCAAATCCTGGGTCGTACCGCGCAGCAGTGTCGCGTGATGACCACTCATGGGTGCCACCAGCAACACGCGCGGCCCGGTTGTGTCGGGCCGCGCAAAGCGCAGTAGGCGGACGAACGGCAGGTCCTGCTCGACCTGCTCGTGCAACGGAGTTTGGTCCCCGCGGGACTGGCGGATATCCCACTCGGGCTTACCCCGCGGCCGCAGCAAATCGTGCGCCACGTCCGACCACGCGACCGCCGCGCGCGCGGGCCATGTCAAAGCGTCGGGGCCCGGCACGTCGCGCATAAGAGCGCTGGCCGACTGTGCAACCATTCGGACGGGGAGCATCGCGGCGTAGACCGCGTCGTGTAGCGCATAAAGCATGTAGGGCATTTGTCACAAATAAAGGGACTACGCCAGATGCAGCACACCGCCCGGCATCGGCGACGGCACGCCCGTTGTGCCCGGCAGGCTGAGCGGCAGACCACGCATCGACCGGACAGCCAGGAACGCGAACGCCTGCGCCTCTAGCGCATCACCATCCCAGCCCACTGCCTCGACCGGGTCGACCTGACCCAACGCGGTACCCAGCGCCACCATCAGTGCCGCATTGTGCCGACCGCCGCCCGCAACCAGCCAGCGCCGGGGGGACGCCCACGCCGCGGCCCGCACGACGGCACCCACCGTGAACGCCAACAACGTCGCCGCGCCGTCCGCCGGTTGCAGGCCCTCGACCGCATCGAGCGTGAACGCATGACGATCCAGCGATTTCGGCGGCAGACGGTCGAAGTACGGGTGCGCCAGCAGCGCCGCCAGCCGCCCCGCATCGACCCGGCCCTGCGCCGCCAGCCGTCCGCCGTCGTCGAACAGGGCGCCCGTATGCCGCCCGACCCAGTCATCGAGCAGCGCATTGCCAGGCCCGGTATCGAACGCCAGTAACGGCTGCCCCGTGAACGTCACGTTGGCCACACCGCCCACATTCAGCACCGCGACCGGGCCGAGTGCGGCGGCCAGCGCCTGATGGAACAGCGGTACCAGCGGCGCGCCCTGCCCGCCCGCGGCCACGTCGGCCACGCGAAACTGGTTCACGACCGGCACACCCAGCGCCGCCGCCAGCGCTGCGCCGTCACCGATTTGAACCGTCCGCCGCCGCTCCGGCTGATGCACAATCGTCTGGCCATGCAGGCCGATCAGGTCCACCGGCCTCGCATTCGGCCCCGCATCCGCAATCAGCGCCCGGGCGGCATCGGCGTTGGCCTGGGTGACGGCGGCCTCCAGCCACGGGGGGGCCTCGCCTGCCGCCATAGCCGCCAGCACGGCCTGCCGCAGCGACGCCGGATAGGGCACCGTGCGGCACGGGCCGAACGCACGCACGGTTTCGCCATCCGTCTCGATGATGGCGGCATCGACCCCATCGGCGGACGTGCCGCTCATTAATCCCAGCGCTCGTAAGACGTTTGCCATCCCCCACCGTGGGTGCCAAACGGGCGGCCATGCAACACGTAACGGTCGTAACCGGCGCGGGGTCCGGTATCGGGGCGGCGCTGACCCGGCGGTTGGCTCGGCCTGGTACCGCCATGCTGCTGCACACCGGGCATAACCGCGCCGGGCTGGACGCGGTGGCAAGCGCCGCACGGACCGCTGGCGCAACTGTCGAAACGATCGTGCAGGCGTTCGATGACGGCGACGCGGCACCCGTAGTCGAAGCGGCCCTGACGGCGTTCGGCCGGGTGGATGCGCTGGCGCACGTGGCGGGCGGCGCCGACCCCAGTCCCTACGGCACGCTCGACCTGGCCGGGTTGCAGCGCGCGGTCACGATCAACGCCGGCGCGTTCCTGTCGCTTGCTACCGCACTGCTTCCCCATGTGCGGCCGGGCGCCCGCGTAGTCACCGTCGGCTCGTTCCTGGCACACGCGCATCACACGGGGCTCGCGTTCCCAGCAACGGCCGCGGCAAAGGCGGCGCTTGTGGCGTTGACCCGCACGCTCGCCATGCGCCTGGCCCCGCACGCGACCGTCAACTGCGTCGTACCCGGCTACGTCACCAAGGACCCGGGCCGCACCACCCGGCTCGATCCCGCCGCCCGAGACCGCGCGCTGGCCCACATACCGCTAGCCCGCTTCGCCCAACCGGACGAGGTCGCGGGCGTCATCGCATTCCTGCTCGGTCCCGACGGCGGCTACATTACCGGGCAGTGCATCCACGTCGACGGCGGCGTCACGGTGTGAAGGTGATGGAGGTCACTAACGTCGACTTCTCACTGAAGCACTTTCTGGTGCCGCTGATGCACGCGATCGTGGCGCAGGGACATGAGGTTGTGGGCGTCTGCGCCGACGGGCCGCTGCTGGACGGGGTGCGCGCCGAGGGCCTGCGTGTGGTGCCCGTGCCGATGGCGCGCAGCCTGTCGCCGGTTGCGCAATGGCGTGCATTCCGGGCGCTACTGGCGCTGATGCGGGCGGAACGGCCGGACCTGGTACACGCGCACATGCCGATCAGCGGCTTCCTCGCGCGCCTCGCCGCCCGGGTCGCGGGGGTACCGCGCGTCGCCTACACCTGCCACGGCTTCCTGTTCAATCAGCCCGGCCCCCGCTGGCGGCGCGTCCTGGCGCTGGCGATGGAGTGGCTCGGCGGCCGCCTGACGGACGTGACGCTTACCGTGTCGGAGGAGGAGGCAGCCGACGCGCGTCGCCTGGGCATCGACCGCCACGCCACCCCGATCCGCAATGGCCGTGACGGGGCCCGGTTCCATCCCGACCCCGCCGCCCGCGCCCGCATCCGTGCCGAGATGGGCGCCGACATGGACGCCGAGATGGGCGCCGAGATGGGCGCCGGGGCCGAACGGTGCGTCGTGGTGATCGTAAGCCGCCTGGTGCGGCACAAGGGCCACCCGGAGTTGCTGGCCGCGATGGCCAACGTCGACGCCGATTTATGGGTGGTGGGCGAGCGGCTTGCGTCCGACCGTGGCACCGACATCGATGCGATGCTGGCCGACAGCACGCTGGGTACCCGGCTGCGCGTGCTGGGTCCCCGTACCGACGTGGCCGCCGTGCTGGCCGCGGCCGACATCTTCGCGCTACCGAGCCATTTCGAGGGACTGCCCATGTCGGTGATCGAGGCCATGCTGACCGGCCTACCCGTCGTGTCCACCGCCATCCGTGGCCCGCGGGAGCAGGTGGTGGACGGTGAGACCGGTCTGCTCGTGCCGCCTATGACCGTTCAGCCGCTGGCCGATGCGCTGCAAAGGCTTGCGTCCGACCGCGCGCTGCGTACCCGAATGGGCCAGGCCGGGCGCGACCGGGCGCGGGCGTTGTATGACGAGAGCGTTGTTATCGCGCGAACGCTGGACCTGCTCGGCCTGGCCCGCTAAGCGGCGCGCATGAACACGACCATACGGCGGGCGCTTCTATCTGTTTCCGACAAGGCCGGCCTTGTGCCGCTGGCCCGCGCCCTAGTCGCGCACGGGGCGGTGCTGCTGTCGACAGGCGGCACGGCGCGGGCGTTGACGGATGCGGGCATCCCAGTGACCGAGGTCGCAGACTACACCGGCGTGCCGGAGATGCTGGGCGGCCGGGTAAAGACACTGGTACCGGCCATACACGGGGGCATTCTCGGCCTACGGGATGACCCGGACCATCTGGCGCAGATGGCGCAGCACGGCATTCTGCCAATCGACCTAGTATGCGTGAACCTCTACCCGTTCGCAGACACCGTCCGGTCCGGTGCGGACGACGCCACGTGCATCGAGAACATCGACGTGGGTGGCCCGGCCATGATCCGGGCGGCGGCGAAAAACAACGAGCACGTGACCATCCTCACCAGCCCCACCCAATACGCGGCGGCGATCGCGCAGGTGGAACAGGGCGGCACAACCGCCGCAGCGCGCCGAAGCTGGGCTGCGGAGGCATTCGCCCACACCGCCGCGTACGACGCCGCCATCGCCGGGTGGTTCCAGCGCACCGAGCCGTTGCCGCCCCATCTGGTTGTGACGGCCACCCGGCGGGAGACGCTGCGCTACGGCGAAAACCCACACCAGCACGCGGCCTTTTACGTCGCAGGCGATCGGCCGGGGGTCGCCACGGCGCAGCAGGTGCAGGGCAAGGCCCTCAGCTACAACAACCTGGCCGATACCGACGCCGCGTTCGAGTGCGTGGCAGAGTTTGCGCAGCCCGCCATCGTCATCGTGAAGCACGGCAATCCCTGCGGCGTTGCGACCGCGCCCACCCTGGCCGCCGCCTGGGAACTGGCTCTGCGGTGCGATCCCTCGTCGGCGTTCGGCGGCGTCGTGGCGGCTAACCGGATCCTCGATGGCGCCGTGGCGGAGCGTATTGCGGCTCTGTTTACCGAGGTGATCGTGGCCCCCGACGCCGACGCCGACGCGCGCCGCATTCTGTCGGCCAAGCGTAACCTGCGCCTGCTGCTTACCGGGGCCGTACCCGACCCGGCCGCGCCCGGCATGCAGCTGCGCAGTGTCGCCGGAGGCTATCTGCTGCAAACCCGTGACGCCGGGCGCGTAACGGAGGAGCAGCTGGTTATCGCCACCGACCGCGCACCCAGCCGGGCAGAGGTGCGCGACCTGCTATTCGCGTTCCAGGTCTGCAAGCACGTGAAGTCGAACGCGATCGTCTATGCGCATGACGGTGCCACGACCGGCATCGGCGCGGGTCAGATGTCGCGTGTGGACAGCGCCCGTATCGCAGCCTGGAAAGGTGAGGCAGCAGCAAAGGCCGCCGGACTCGACCGCCCGTTGACGGAGGGTGGCGTGGTGGCGTCCGACGCATTTTTCCCGTTCGCCGACGGGTTGGAGGCTGCAATCGCCGCAGGGGCCACGGCCGTAATCCAGCCCGGCGGATCGGTCCGCGATGCGGAGGTCGTGGCCGCCGCCAACCGGGCTGGCGTGGCGATGGTGCTGACGGGTATGCGCCACTTCCGGCACTAGGGGCTTTTCTGACCCACTTTCACCGATTTGTGAAAGCTTGGCGCGGCGCCTCTACGCGGGTTCTGAGTCAACACTTACCGGCTTGGCTCTCGTAATATGAGACGGGCAGTGTGAATAGGCTACGGTCAGTGTTCTGGTAATCTTCCTCTTTCACCAGAGTGTGTAAGTTATACGACCAGAACTTCGGTGACAGCATCACGGTATTCGACTCAGAGATGTTGATACCTCTGTACCTAGAAAACTCAGAGAGAATTTCGTGATAAACCGCTACTTTCACTGCGATGTTTTACACGCAGGCGGAGGCGGAGCGCGCTGGTCAGTTGCTGTTGCAGGATCTGCATCCGCCGCGGGTAATACTCTTCACCAACCCGGGCACAGCCGTGACCGACGTGGGCCACGACAACACGGCGCTCAGCACGGTAGTGCCTGAGCTCAAGAAAGCCGCTACGACGACCGCCGCTACGACATGGAGGACGCGTCCATGTCGGCAAAGACGACGACCGGAACGGCGGCCGGCACGGACACGGGTGGGATCGGCGCGATCGACCGGACGCTTGGCACCAACCTGCGCGGCAAGAACCCGTAACTAAAACGAGCCTGCCGCGTTGACAGGTCCCTGGGGTAGCTAAGCCTAACTCTAGGGATTGTTTTGCTTGGTAAAAAAAGACCCCGGCAAGACCAAAGGGAGGAACGAAGCGTATGAATAAGACAACCCTGGCCCTTGCGGCCATCCTGATTGCCGGCTCCGCATCCGCGCAGGCACAGGGCACGACAGGCAAAGGCACACCGGGCAACACCGCCCCCGGCGCCACGACCAACGCGCCGATGACCGGCGTCAGCCCAAGCACCGGCACTACGCCCAATACCAGCATTATCGGACGCAACACCGGAACGGCCGCGGCCGCCGGTGACCGCAACCAAGCGCTTACGACGACGGGCGCCAACGCGCCGGAGCCGGCACGCGGTGCGAACTCGTTCAACATGGCAGAGGCCCGGCGTCGTATTCAGCGCAACGGCTACACGAACGTCAGCGGCCTGAAGAAGGATGATGGCGGTGTGTGGCGCGGCACGGCCAGCAAGGGCGGCACGGCCGGCACCGTTTGGCTCGATTACAAGGGCAACGTGGGCCACACGGCCAATGCGTCGTCCAGCATGGGCACGGCCCCGGGCGTGAACGGCACGACCATGGGTACCAAACCGACCGGCAGCAACGCGACCCCGCGCTAATCCTCACATCCAGGAGTATAAACTATGCAGACCTTGACCCGTCTTTATGACAATCACGACGCTGCCGCCGCCGTCGTGAACCAGCTCGAAGCCTCGGGCGTGCCGCACAGCGACATAAGCATCGTGTCCAACGATGCTGAAGGCCGGTTGATCGGCGGCCATACGGCGAGCGACGCGGCGGCCACGGGCGCCGGTACGGGCGCATCGATCGGTACGGTGCTGGGCGGCGGCGCGGGCCTGCTGGCCGGCATCGGCGCGCTGGCGATCCCAGGCGTGGGCCCGATCGTGGCCGCCGGCTGGCTTGTGGCAGCACTGACCGGCGCTGGCGTCGGCGCCGCGGCGGGCGGGCTACTCGGTTCCCTGACGGGTGCCGGCGTAAGCGAGGAAGACAGCCACGTGTACGCCGAGGGTGTGCGCCGCGGCGGCACGCTCGTCACGGTCCGCGCCGATGACACACAGGCCGCCCGGCTGCAGACGATGCTGGACGGCACGATGCCAGTCGACGTCGTGACGCGCCGGGGCGAGTACCAGACCGAAGGCTGGAACGAGCACGACGCCGCCGCCACGCCGTACACGGCCGAGCAGGTTGCGGAAGAGCGCCGCCGCCGGGTCGAAGGCATCTAGCAGCCGGATCCTGCCCCGGCCGGCACCGTGCCGGCCGGGGTCCTTCTTACCCCGGGGAACCACCATGTCGCGGCCTGCCGATCGCATTTCCCACTCCGACCAGCTGCGTTCTCTGCGCGAACAGGCTAGCGCCGTGCTGGGGCGTGCCGGCCCGGCCGCTCATGACGCCGCCAGTCACGCCGCAAGTCACGCCGCCGACACGGTGACGGCCACAGCGGGCGACGCGGGTCGCGTAGTGTCGGACTCGATCCGGCAGGCGCTCACATATCTGCCGGCGGTCCTCGACATGGTGGCGTCGTTCCGGTCGCGCTCAGTCCATGCGGCGGAGGGTGCGGTCGGTCGCGCAACCGCCGTCCTGCCGAGTGCGCCAACCCGCAGCACGGTGATGTCGACCGTACGGCCCGTGCTGCTAGGCATGGCGCTCGTGACGGCAGGCTACGCGGCGTATCGCATCGCCCGCCGGCGCTGACGCAACCCATGGCGGCTGTGGTCGTTGTGGGCCTGCACACGCTGGAGATCGATAATGAACAAAGTTTTTCCGTTCGCGGCCCTTGGTATCATGGCGGCGCTGTCCGGATGCGCGGCCTATGACCGTGCTGCGGGCACCAACGTCAGCGGCGTTTACCCATCACAGAGTACCGGTACAGTCGGCAATCCGCCCGGCACGGCGGTAAGCCGGGCACTTGATCGCGCAGCCGGCACGGACGTCAGCGGCGCCTACCCCGCGCAGCGTGACGGCACGGCGGCGAACCCGCCCGGGACGGCCGCGGGCCGAGCCTATGATCGCGCGACAGGCGATAACACCAGCGGCGCATACCCGCAGAACCAGCGTCCGGTTCCCGGGGGGTACTAACGGCAGCGCGGGCGGCTACACCGGTAAGGTGACGGCCGCCCGCAACCCACCGCCGGCGCGATTGGACAGCACCACGTCCCCGCCATGGGCGCGTAGGATATTTCGGGTAATCGGTAGGCCCAGGCCCACTCCCCCTGTTTCCCGATTGCGGCTCGGTTCGATGCGGTAGAACGGGTCGAACACGCGATCGAGCGAATCTGCCGGTATACCGGGGCCGTCATCATCAAGCGTGATGGTGGCTACTCCTACCCCTGGTTCGATCCTGGCCGCGACGCCGCCGCCATACGCCATGCCGTTACCGACAAGGTTGGCGAACGCCCGCTTGAGCGCCACGGGCCGACCCTGCATCCGCAGCTGGGCCGGGCCGTCATACCGGGGCGGTGCCGCGTTCGGGCGCGCATCGGTGGCGTCATCCAAAACCGTCCGCACCAAGGCTACCAGGTCCATCGGTACCGCAGGCTCGCTACCGGCCACATCGCGCCCGAATGCGAGCGTGGCCGACACCAGCGCCTCCAGCTCATCCAGATCGGCCAGCATCTTACGGCGTTGTTCGTCGTCCTCCATCCATTCGGCACGCAGTTTCAGCCGGGTGATCGGCGTGCGGAGGTCATGGCCGATCGCCGTCAGCAGGAACGTCCGGTCGGACACGAACTGGCGGATGCGGGCGGCCATGGTGTTGAACGCGGCGGCGGCGGTCGCAACCTCCGTCGGGCCGTCCTCCGGCATCGGGGGTGCGTTCACGTCACGCCCGAGCCGCTCGGCCGCCTGCCCCAGCAAGGCAACGGGTGCCGTCAACCGCCGGACGGCCCACAGCGTCAGCAGGGCGGCCGCCACCGTCATGCCGATAAACGCCAGCAGAAAGCGTTGCGAGTGCCAGGGGCGCGGCGGCAACCACTCGGTCCGCAGCACGACCCAACGGTCGTCGGCCATACGCAGCGCCACCACCAGGCGCTGGGCGGCGTCGCTACCGCGGATCTGGATTTCCCGGGGGCGGAGCGGCTGCGGCGTGGCACCAAAACGAAGATGCGGGCGAATGAGTTCCTGCAACTCGGGTGGGGCCGACCGCAGTTCTTCCTGGCCCGGCCACGGCTCAATGGTGGCCGTCAGGCCCGGCAGATCAAGATCGCGGACCTGGTCCGGCGCCGCGACGATCGCGCGATACGCCGCCGATACCCGGCCGCCCAGGTCACGCGCATCGGCCAGGCGCTGCAACTCGTTACGATCGAGCGCGTGGATCAGCAGCCCGATCGCCTGCACCACCATCAGCCCGGCAATAAGGGCCAACGCCGTACGGCCCGCGAGCGACCGCGGCATCATGCGCGCACGACCTCGGCCGCCAGCACGTAGCCGCCGCCGCGAACGGTCTTGATCAACTGGGGCGGCCCGCCCGCCGGCTCCAGCTTACGGCGCAACCGGCTGATGGCGACGTCGATCGCCCGATCCTCCGGCCCCGCCTGCCGGCCGCGCAGCAGGTCCATCAGGATGTCGCGGGTCAGCACTTGGTTCGCGCGATCGGCCAGCGCCACCAGCATTTCGAACTCGCCACCGGTGAGCGGCACCTCCGTGCCCTCCGGGTCCAATAATCGCCGGCGCTGGGTTTCGAGCGTCCAGCCGTTGAACCGGTATGCGTTGACCGACGATTGCGCGCGCGCCGTTCGCTCCTGCGTCCGGCGCAACACGGCGCGGATGCGGGCCAGCAGCTCACGCGGGTTGAACGGTTTCGGCAGGTAGTCGTCGGCGCCCAACTCGAGCCCGATGATGCGGTCCGCCTCCTCCCCCATCGCGGTCAGCATGACGATCGGCACGTCGGACACCGACCGCAGCCAGCGGGCGATATCGAGGCCGCTTTCGCCGGGCATCATGAGGTCGAGTATGACTAGGTGGTAGTTCGACTGGCCCCAGACACGCCGCGCCTCCCGCCCGTCACGGACAGCCGTCGTGCGTAGGCCGTGGCGGTCGAGGAAGCGGGTCAGCAGGTCCCGCGTCTCCCGGTCGTCATCGACCATCAACACGTGCAGGGTTGGTTCCATGGTCGTACTGTGCCGCGCGGCCAGGCGCGGGGCCAGGGGCCGCCGAGGGGCGTTGCAGTTTGTATCATCTGCCGCCCGAGATGCGCCGGGCCGTCGATACCTTGGTCGCCGCGGACCCACGCCTGACGGTGATCGAGGCCGCGGCAGGTCCCCTGCCCTGGCGCACCCGGCCGCCGGGGTTTGCGACGTTGCTGCACATCATCGTGGGCCAGGTGATCAGCAGTCAGGCGGCGGCGGCGATCTGGGCGCGGCTATCGGCCCTGCCCGGCGCGCTCACGCCCGCAGGCCTGCTGGCGCTGCCAGACGATGCGCTGCGCGGGGCGGGCCTGTCGGGGTTCAAGGCGGCACATGCACGGGCGTTGGCGCTGGCATGCGCGGACGGACGGCTGGACGTGCCCGGTCTGGTGCTGCTGACGGATGCGGAGGCGCTGGCCGCCATCACCGCCATCCGCGGCCTGGGACCCTGGACGGCCGAGGTTTATTTGCTGTTCGCGTTGCAACGCCCGGACGTGTTCCCGGCGGGTGACGTGGCCGTGGCGGGCGCGGCGCAGCTGGTGCTGGGGTTACCGGCCCGCCCCGATCCCCGTGCGCTTCGGGCGTTGGCCGAACCCTGGGCACCGTACCGGGCGTTGGCGGCGCGGCTGCTATGGCATTATTGGCGGCACGTGACGGGCCGACCGAGTGCGGACGACTTGCGATGAACTTTCCCATGGCGAGGAGGGTGCGGGCCGAACATTGCCGAGGCGGTCCCGACCTGCGCGGCGGGGGTCAGCGCCCGTCGTTACCAAGTCCCGTCGTTGCCAAGCCCCGCATGAACATCGGCCAGCCCGCCGGGTTAGGCACGCGGATCGGTATCCCGGCCCGCGTGCCGAATGAGCGGTCAGGCCCCGTCCATGACCCAGCCGCCCGGTGGCGGCATCGCGGCCATTGATCCCGCGACCCGGTACGCCATGCCCGGTCGCCACCACCGAGCCTGATGCAGGCGGGGCGGGGCCGGCCGTCACAGCGCCGCCGGCACCGGCAGCACGCCGCCCGCCGCCACCGCCTCCGCCTGCCGCAACAGACGTAGGAAATTGCCACCCCATAGCAGCGCTAGCTGCGCAGGGCCGTAGCCGCGCCGGGTCAATTCGGCGGTCAGCGCCGGCGTGTCGGCGGCACTACGCCAGCCGGTGACGCCGCCGCCGCCCTCGAAGTCCGCGCCGATACCGACATGGGCCAGGCCGATGCGGTTGACGGCATAGTCGATGTGGGCAGCGTAGTCGGCGACGGTCACCTGCTCCACCCGCGCGCCGACTTTCACAAAGAACGGTACGGCGGTGATGCTGATCACGCCGCCCGTATCGCGCAATGCGTCCAGCACCTGATCATCCACGTTGCGCGGCACGTCAGACAGGGCCCGGATACAGGAATGGGTCGCGATCACTGGCGTGCGCGATAGCTGCGCCGCCTGCAGCGCGGCCTGTTTCGACACATGGCTGATGTCGACCAGCATGCCGAGCCGGTTCATCTCCGCCACCGCATCGCGCCCGAGCGGGCTGAGGCCGCCGTGCAAATGCGGCTCGTCCTGCAGGTCTTTCCGGGGGTTGCTACTGTCGCAGAGTGCGTTGTGGCCATTATGCGTCAGCGTCATGTACCGGGCACCGCGGGCGTATAATTCGGCCAGCGTGCCCAGATCCTCGCCGATAGCGTGGCCGTTTTCGACGCAGGGGATGATGGCCAGCGCGCCGTCCTGGGCGGCCTGCTCGATCGCGTCGGCGGTGGTGGTGATGCGGGCGGTGATGCCGTTATGCGTGCCGGCGTAGCCGTTGATGGCGTCAAGCATGGCGAGCGCGCGGGAACGGGCAGCGGCAAAACTCTCGGCCGTGCGCGGGCCTTGCGGGATGTAGGCTGCGAAGCACCCGGCGCCGAGGCCACCGGCGGTCATCTTGGTAAACTCGACCTGGCGGGCGCTGGGCTGAAACGGGTTGGACATTTCGGGCGTGGCCGGGTTGTTGGGCCAGGGGATGTCGATGTGGGTATCGAGCGTTAATAGACTGGTCACGCGTCCTCCATTTACCGTCGCGCTTGTGCGATCGGCGTCATTACATGTATGGACGCCCCGTGACGTCCGCGTAGCTCAGCAGGATAGAGCACAGGATTCCTAAAGTACGTAATTGGGCGCGGTGACGGGAAACCCCACCGTGGATCCGCTCAAAGTCGGGGAACGCTGCGGTGCATCGCGCACCATGCCAATCCCGAGCCAAGCCGGGCCGAAAGGCGCGGAAGGTGTAGAGACTGGACGGGCGGCACCTACCGGAACCATGGCACCAGCCGCGGGACCCAGGGTGAAGGGACAGTCCAGACCACGAACGGGTGCCGGTGGGCGCCCGGCGGCGAAAGCCGAAGTGGGATGAATCCTGGGGCCGTGGGTTCGAATCCCGCCGCGGACATGTCCCGTCACGTTTCGGTGCAGCATCCGCAACCGCGAACTGAGTTTTGCCGTTTTGTTGGAGCTGACTTTAACCGGACCAACACCGATGCGCATCACCACCCTCTTTCTCGCCGCCATTCTGCTGGCCGCTGCCGCTCCGTTCGCTTCTGCGCAGACCGCCACGACACCCACCACGACACAGCCGGCCGCCATCAGCGATACCGACCGCGGCTACCTGGCCATGGCCGCGCAGGTCAGCACGTACGAATTGGCCATCGCCAGCGCTGCCCAGAAGTCGAACCGCGCCGACGTCCGCGCGTATGCCGAAAGCCTGGTCCGCGACCACGCGGCATATAATCAGGCGCTGACGGCCCTGGCTCAGTCCAAAGGCGTCACTCTGCCTACCGGCATGACGGCGTCCGACCAGGCCAAGGTCGCCGCGATGGCGCAGGGCAACATGGGCAATGGCGCGTTCATCGACGAGGCGGTCCGCATTAATGCCGAGGGCAAAAGGACCACCGCCGAGGAGGCCGCCCACACACAGGACGCTGACATCGAGGCGCATCTGAAAAAGTTCAAATCCATGGACGCCGAGCATGAACGTATGGCGCTGGCGCTCAACAAGTAGGCACGCGCACCCGTCGGGCCGGGCAGGCGCCGGCCCAGCGGTCGTTGCGCACGTACGCCAGCCCAGGCCTACTGCGGACGCCGTGGATCCGCGACAGGGGAGGGGTGCGGTGCCGTAGGGTTCTGAGCGACAGGACGTGGCCGGGGAGGTTGGGCCGGGGCCGGCCGCTGCTGTGCTGGCGCCGGGAGTGGCGAATGCGGCTGCTGTGGGCGTTGCGGCTCCACGCGCGTTTGCTGCGGGCGGGGCGGTTCCATGCGGGAGGGCTGAGCGCGGAACGGCGCCGAACTTGATATCTCTGGGCGTGAAGGTTGAACGTGGGCCAGTTGCGCGCGAAGCGGCTCGTAACGGGGCGGCTCCGAGCGGGGCACCTGTACGACAGGACGTTCCGAGCGCTGCGGCAGTACCATCCGGGCGGGTGCCGCCGTGGCCCCCGTTGGTGGCGCGCTTGGCATAATCCCAGCGTTAGCCGGCACAGGTTCGGGCCGTGCAGCCGTAACGCTGCGGGGTGAGGCCGGTGACGGTTGAGCGGTTCGCGCTGTACTAGCACGTCCCGGGGCGGTGCCGTTGAAGGTCATTCCTGGCGCCGGCACTGACGGAGGGGTATTGGCTGCGCGCCCGGCTGTCGGGAGCGAGTCCGGCCGACGTTGAACCGGGGATTGCGAAAGACCGCCGCCCGCACCCGTCCGGTCCAGGGATGGCCGGCCGACCATCGGGGCCGGGGCCGTTATCGGGCCGGGTGTGGGAGCCGGGACGGTAGGAGACACGGCGACCGGCGTGGCCCCGCTGACCGACGCGGGCGGTAGCACAACAGCTGGTAGGGCGCGGCGATCGCCTGTCGGTACTGGTGCGCCAGCCGGGACGCCAGGCAGAACCGCGGCTGGAACGCTCGCGGCCCGGATACCGTTCGGCATCGTCTGGCCAACGGAACCCTGAACCGACGTAAGCGTACGGGGCGCGATAGCCGGACCCGGTGATGCGGGCGCCGCAGCCGTCGCGAAATGGAATTGCCGCGCCACAACGGGCGTCACACCCAATGTCGCGGCCGTGGGCGCAAACCTTGGCTGATACCCGGCCTGCGCCCGCGCCAACGCTGGCGTCACCACGGTTTGCGGCAGTGCCACCGCCGCGATCGGACGGGATGCAACGACGGCCGACGCTGGCGCCACGGTCGCGGCACCCCGGTTGACGAAATTCTGCACCGTGATCCGGTTGTAGACGTTCGTGTGCACGCTGTTGTCGTTGATGATGGTGCGTGCGTTTTGGACCGTTCCGATGTTCAGGTTCTGTATGTACGGCAGTCTCGCGCGGTAGGGCGGGTAGTACGGCTCGTTCGGACCAAGGGGTACCCAGCCGACCGACTGCTCGCCCACGCCAACCACGGCGAGGGCGACGAAGCTGACCAACGCCGGCGCATAGACCGGTTCGATGATGATCGCGGGCTGCAGGACGTACTCGGGCGCCGGCGCGGGGGTCCAGCCCCAGCGGCCATCGTCTTCGATCCAGCGTCCATAATGGAATGGTGCGAAGCCCCACGGTGCCTCGTCCACCCACGTCCAACCCCATGGGGCCACCCACGACCAGCGGCCCTGCCGGTACGGGACCCAGCCGGGCTCCACGGGCGGATACCAGACTGCGCCGTATTTCGGCTGGTCCCGCCACGTGCCGTACCGCTCCAGATCCTCGCTGCCGGTCATGCGGCTTACGGCCGGGCGGGAAATGGCCGGCCGCTCCAGCGCCAGCATCGCTGTCACGAACGTGTCGCGCTGCACGGGGCCGAGTACGCCACGCACCGGATCGGCCTCCGTTCCGGCGCCATTCAACGTCGCCGTAACGTTCGGCCCGACATCGAGGGTGAGGCCAGACGCCGAAACCTGGGCCGCGCCGTCCAGCACCGTCACGCGGGTGGGCTCGTCATTATCGCCGGCACTCACCGCGTATCGGCCGCTCGCCACCAATTGCACCAGACCACGCGGGGTTTGAATGTTGTAAACGTCCCCTGGTGGAACGGCGCGTAGGTGCAGGTACACCGTACCCTGCGTCTCCGTCGCGCTGACGGCATGGTCGTCCAGGACCGGTAGTTCCAACAACGTGCGACTATCGAGCCAGATACGATTGCCAGCGATGTCCAGCGCGGCCCGGGCATCCGGTTCCGTCCACATCGCGTCGCCGCTGGTGACGGGCAGATTAGTCAGCGCGGGCGACCACGCGGTCTGGTCCCGCGTATGGAACGACACGGGCCCGGTCACGGCAGCGACCCGGCCGACCCGGGCTGGCGGTTCCGCCACAGGCGCGATCGGCGGCGGTGCGGCCCTGGACACGGCGGCCGGCAGCATCGCGAGTGCAAAGAAGACGGAGCGGGCAGTCGATGACATCAGCGAACCCTCTGTCCTATTCGCCCACGGTGCGACCCGTTTGTGACCCGTATAAGGCGGGCCAAGTGACAAACTGTGTCGTGACGCGTCTTTCGCTGGCCGGGCCGGGTGCCGCGGCGGGCACATCCGTGCTAAGGGGCCCGCGCACCGCTTCGCTAGGCCCCCACCATGCTGCAAATCGACGAACTTGTCTTCAACGCTTGGGGCCGCCGGTTCTTCGACCGCGCGACCGTGACCCTGCCACAGAACGCCAAGGTGGGCCTGGTCGGTCGCAATGGTGTCGGTAAGTCCACGCTGTTCAAGCTGATCCTGGGTGAGCTATCGCCCGATGGCGGCACTGTCGGCATACCCGCCCGCGCCCGCGTAGCGACCGTGGCGCAGGAGCATCCGGCCACGCCCGTCACGCTGTTGGACACGATCCTGGAGGCCGACACGGCCCGTGCCGCCCTGATGACGGAGCTGGATACGGCACCCCCGGAGCGGATTGCCGACATTTACATGGCCCTCGATGAGATGGGCGCCGACCGTGCCCCTGCCCGCGCGGGTGAGATTCTGGCGGGCCTGGGGTTCAGCACCGCCGACCTCTCACGCGCCATGAGCGAGTTTTCGGGCGGCTGGCGTATGCGGGTCGCGTTGGCGGCGGCGCTGTTTGCCGAACCCGACCTGCTGCTGCTGGATGAGCCGACGAACTACCTCGACCTTGAGGGTGCCATGTGGCTGGAGGCACGGCTGCGTAAATACCCGGCCAACGCACTTATTATCAGCCATGACCGGGAGCTGCTGAACAACTCCGTCGACCACATCCTTCACATCCGCGAGGGCAAGCTCGATCTGTACACCGGCGGCTACGACGATTTCGAGCGCCGCCGGGGTGAGAAGGCACGTCTGCAATCGGCGTCACGCGTCAAGCAGGAGGCGGAGCGCGCACACTTACAATCCTTCGTCGACCGGTTCCGCGCTACCGCGAGCAAGGCCGCCCAGGCACAATCCCGCATGAAGCGCCTGGCGAAGCTCGAACCGATCGAAGCGGTGATCGAGGAGCGGGTAAGCCCCTTCCAGCTACCAAGCCCCGCGCGTCCGCTGGCGCCGCCCCTCATGCGGCTGGAGGGGGCCAGCGTCGGGTATGGCGACGAACCCGTGCTGAAGGGGCTCAACCTGCGGCTGGACGTCGACGACCGCATCGGGCTGCTAGGCGTAAACGGCGCGGGGAAAAGCACGTTTGCCAAGATGGCGGCGGGCGCGCTGGGCCTGTCCGCGGGACGCATGCAGCGCGAGGGCCGGATCAAGGTCGGCTGGTTCCACCAGCATCAGATCGAGGCGATGGACCCGGCCGACACGCCGCTCGATATCATCCGCCGCGCCCGGTTCGAGGATAGCGAGACGTCGCACCGCTCGCGTCTCGCGGCTTGGGGCATTGGGTTCGACAAGCAATCCACGACGGTCGCGAACCTGTCGGGTGGTGAGCGGGCGCGGCTGCTGCTGAACCTGGTCGCGATGGCGGCGCCGCATCTGCTGATCCTGGACGAGCCGACGAACCATCTGGACATCGATAGCCGCCGGGCATTGCTGGACGCGCTGAATGACTATGAGGGCGCGGTTATTCTCATCACCCATGACCGGTCGTTGATGGAATTGGTGGCGGATCGGCTGTGGTTGGCCGCAGACGGGACCGTGGCACCGTTCGACGGTGACATGGACGACTACGCCCGGTTTGTGCTCGACCGCGCCCGCGTGGGTGCTGCACCGTCGCAAACCCGCGCCAACAAGAAGCGAAAGAAAGCGGCATGACCCGGGACGAGTTGACCGCGTGGGCGCTGGCGAACGGATGGACGATGCAGGACGGCATGCCAAGCCTGCTGAAACCGGGCCGTGCCAAGGCCGAGGCGGTGATCCGCATGGTTCTGAAGACGACGGTCGTGCACATCGAAGCCAAGACGCCGGTCGGCAAGTGGGAAAAGTTCCGCGGCGCGTCGTACGGGGACGTGCTGGCGGTCGAGGACGGGATGCCGGCGGGCCTGGGGCTAGAGACGGTGCCGGCCATCAGGCAGTTGATGCAGGAGAACAAGGACCGCCAGGTGTTTGGGTAAACTACCTGTTTGGGTAAACGCGGCGGCCGACTGGTAATACCCTCGTTATCACTGGTGCATCGCCGGAATATCGTCGCCGACAGCAACCCGCGCGTACCGCCGCCAATTACCGGCAGCACGGCGTCCGCGACTTGGCGACGCTGCACTTCATTCGGCGTGCCCGAAACCTCGGCCTGTCCGGGCCCCCATCCGGCGGCTGGTCGGGTTATAGCAGGACGATGCGCGCCCGAGCCGGGAAATGAAGCGGATCGCGCTCGAGTACGTGGTCGAGTTGCAGGTCAAAATAGCGGCGATGACTGTCATGTGTGATGAGCGGACCGAGCTGGCCGAGGCCTGTCACGGCGATCAGCATCCCGAACGCCCCATCCTGCATGACCTGGCCGGTGGGGCGCATCAATGAGGCTGTTGCACATGATGCGTCGTACTTTCGCCTCGTGTTGCTGACCGGTGCGGCGCCCAACCCGCCCCGGCAGAGGCCATGCCCGGCCACAAGATACCCGGTCACCTTGGTATGTTCCCGGCCAACATGCCCCCGGCTGGCATACCTGAACCGGGCGCGCACAGCGCGGACCAAACCGATATGATGCGAGCCATTGAGCGTATGAACCGCGATACGATGGCCACGCCCGTGACTGACGACGCTCACCGCTGACCTGGCCAGAACGAGGCGGCCGCACCACCAGGGCGCGGTCGACATGGCCCACATGCACCCACGCGACGGTCGTGATCCGGTAATCCGCCGCGTGGCGCAGCGGATTATTGCCGACCAGCCGCGCGAAACTCCCAATTTCAAAGCCTGGCTGGCGAAGCACCCCGCGCGGGGCTAGCCGCCAGGCAGGCTGATCCGCACCGGTATGAACGCCTGCTCCAGCGCGGGCCGGCCGGCGATGTGGTCGTAGGTTGTGAACAGCAAGGCGCCGGTTGCGATGTCTTTCCAAACGGTCGTGACGGAGCGGTAGATGTTGTCCTCCATCCCCTCCCGGTAGTGCGATATCTTTACCGTGTGATAGGTATGACCCAGGAGGTTGATGTTCTCCACACCCTCATTGCGCAGCAAATCGTGCCAGTTTGCGCCGGGAGCAGCCCGAACGTCGAAGCCGCGGACGGTGCCGGTCGGGCCTTCCATTACCTGCGGCATGGCAATGGCAGCGTCGGCGGCGCCGGGCCAGTCGGCATGCCAGATGGAGTCCCACGCCTGGTACGGCACGCCGTTGGCGGTCATCTGGCATAGGTGCGAATTGCCAGGATCGGCCCCGTGATACGCGATGACAACTCCGCCCTGCCGCTCGACCTCACCGCTCGCCGGGCACGAAGCAGAGGTCACGCCCTGGGTTGGCTGCACGTTCGCCCCGGTGGTGAACGGCGGATAGCGGGTTGCGGCGTCCGCCAGACCGGCAGTGGAAAAGGTCTGGGCTTGGGCGGTCGCTGTACCGGCCAGGAGCATGGCCGCCATCGTCAAACTTGTTCGCAAAATCTGTTGTGTCCCCTACAAATCAATCCGCATCGCCGCCCGTTGGCGCACCAACGCCAGTATTGCCGAACAAACCGGCATCGGCCGGTCCACCCAGCCCGCAAGCTCGACCACTGCACCCAGCAGCGCCTCGATCTCCAGCGGCCGCCCCAGCTCCAAGTCCTGCAGCATACTCGTCTTGTGCCGGCCCACCTGGGCCGCGCCGTCGATCCGTTTTTCAACATCGATAGCAAACCGTACGCCCAACGCCTCCGCCACCACCTGCGCCTCGATCATCATCGCACGGGCGAGGTCGCGGGTGCCGGGCTCACCGGTAATACGGTCAAGCGTTGCTGTCGTGAGCGCAGATATAGGGTTGAACGCCAAATTACCCCAAAGTTTCACCCATAGCTCATCGCGCAGCCGCGGCCGCACCGGCGCCTTTAACCCGGCGGCGATCATCAGCTGCGACAGCCGCTCGGCCCGGGGGCTGCGCGTGCCGTCGGGCTCGCCCAGGCTGAACCGGTCGCCGTAGGTGTGGGTGATCACGCCCGGCGCGGTGATCTCGGCGGCCGGATAGACGATGCAGCCCAGCGTCTGCGCGGGCGGAAGGGCGTCCCACAACGCCCCGTGCGGATCGACGCTGAGTACGCGCCGGCCCTCATATGCGCCGCCCAGGCCGTGGCAGTACCACCACGGCACGCCGTTGATACCAGCCACGATGGTCGTGTGGGCGCCGATTAGCGGACGCAGTTGCGGCAGCGCGGGTTCGAGTGAATGCGCCTTCAACGTGATGAACACGTAGTCCTGCGGGCCGAGCGCGGCCGGGTCTGCGCCAACGGTGGGGCGGGTCACATGACGCTCGCCATTCGTATGCAGGATCAAGCCATCCGCCTGCATCGCAGCCAAATGGGGGCCACGCGCGACGACGGACACGGGCGTGCCGGCCATCGTCAGCCGGGCCGCGAGGAAGCCGCCGATCGCGCCGGCACCGAATACGCAAACGCTGGTCACTTGTTCAACTGCTCCGCCAGCTTCGCCGCCAGGCCGATGCGTTGCACCTTGCCCGTCGCACCCTTTGGCACATCGTCCATTACCAGCACCCGGCGCGGCACCTTGAACGCGGCCAGGCGGGTGGCGTCGAAGACGCGGATATCCTGCTCCGTCACCGAGGCGCCGGGGTGGACGACGACGACGACGCCAACTTCCACACCGAGAATGTCGTGCGGGATGCCGAACG
>JANPPS010000018.1:0-27927 GCA_031428635.1 Rhodospirillales bacterium | reverse complement strand
CGCGCCGATGATGATGATGCCAACCGCCAGATCGACCCCATTGCCGCGCAGGATGAAGGCCTGGAACTCGCCGACCCAGCCGGGCTTCGCGAGAATGCGAATGGAGGACTGCATGGCGCCTCTCCGTTACGGTTCCGGTTGAGTACCGGGGCGACGCGCGGGCGGCTACCCTCCGGCGACGTAGGCTTTCAAGCTATCAACCTCGTGCTCCTGTTGGCTTATCCGCGCCTTCACGACGTCACCAATGCTTACGATACCGATCAGATGGTCGCCATCCATCACCGGCAGATGGCGGAAACGGCCGGCGGTCATCATTTCCATCGCCTCCGGCACCGTCGTCGCGGCGCTCGCAATGTGCAGATCGCGGGTCATAAGCTGGGCCGCCGTCATCTCGAGCGTTCGGGCACCCAGCTCGGCCAGGCTCGCCACAATATCGCGTTCGCTCACGATGCCCAGCAGTTGATCGGTACTATCCATCACAAGCACCGCACCGATCCGGCGGCTATGCAACTGGCGCGACACGTCGGCTATCGTCGCCGTCGGTGCGGCGCGGGCGACGTCGGCGGCTCCCACGCGAGACTTTTCGCGAAGTATCGCACTGATGGTCATCGGACAGTCCTCTCGCTACCCCGGTCATTTCGCCGGTTGGGATTGAGGCTGCGCCTACCCTTGGCGCGATTGCAACTGGTCGGTTCGCACCTGCGAGACGCTACTCCGCCGCAGCCGCCAGCGACGGTGACAGCTGCGTACTGACCAGATCCGCAAACCGCCCACGCAGCGCTAGCAGCTCGTCGAAGCTGCCGCGCTCCACCACTTCGCCGTTCTCGAATACCAGGATCACATCGGCGTCGCGCACCGTGCTCAGCCGATGGGCGATGATGAACGTCGTACGGCCCTTCATCAGCGTCTGCATCGCCCGGCTGACCCGCGCCTCGGTCGCGGCATCCAGAGCGCTCGTCGCCTCATCCAAGATTAGGATCGGCGGATCTTTCAGCAGTGCCCGCGCGATTGCCAGGCGCTGGCGCTGGCCACCGGACAACGTGGCCCCACGCTCACCGACCAACGTGTCGTAGCCGTTCGGCTGGCGCACGATGAACTCATGCGCGTCGGCCAATCGGCAGGCTCGCTCCAGCTCCTCATCGCTGGCGCCCGCGCGACCGATGCGCAGGTTCTCGCGGATCGAACGATTGAACAGCAGGCTTTCCTGAAATACGACGCCGATGTGGGCGCGCAGGCTTTCGAGGGTCACCGAGCGCAAATCCTGGCCATCGATCATGACCGCACCCGCCACCGGGTCCCATAACCGCTGCAGCAGGTTCATGGCCGTGCTCTTACCCGCGCCGGTCTGGCCAACCAGCGCCACCGACGTGCCGGGGAGAGCGACGAAACTGACGTGGCTTAGGATCGCGGGACCGCCTGGATAGGCAAAGCTCACGTCTTCGAACGCGACCTCGCCATACGACGCCACAAGCGGCGTGGCGTCCGGCGCATCAGGGACGGACGACTTGGCCTGCAGCACGCCGAAGAAATCTTCCAGCACAGGCAGCTGGAAGAACAAGCGGGACGCAAATTGCACCGCCGATTCCAGGCGCCCGATCAGCAGGGTCGCGAAGCCCATAAAGCTCACGATCTCACCCACCGTTGCTTTACCGTCCAGATGCAGGATCGTGCCGATAACAACGATGGCGATCACGGCCATCGTGCTGGCTGCGCGGGTCAGTACGTTTACAACCGCCCACCAATTCAACACCGGGAACTGGTAGCGGATCACATCGTCGATAATTTGACCGAACAGCCGGCTCTCGGCCTGCAGCCGGGTGAACGACTGCACGACCATGACGTTCGCCAGCGCGTCCTGCGCCGTGCCCGCCAGGTTGCTGTGATGATGCTCCGCCTGCCGTTGCCCGGCCTCGGTCTTGCGTACGACCAACAGCGTCAGGACAAAGAACACCACGACCAGCACGACCAGCGTCAGAGCGAGCCGCCAGTTCATGACGAACGTCAGCGGCAGTAAAACGACGACGGCCACAACCGTCGATAATTGATCCTTAAAGAACGTGAGCCACAGGCCGAACAGCGCGTCCGAACCGCCCAGCATGACCTTCATGAGCCGGCCCGAATGGACGTCCCCATGAAAGCTGAGCGGTAATGACAGCACGTGGCTGAAATAGCGGTTCATCATCATCAGGCGGTTGCGGTGGGCCATCCGCTCGCTCTGCAACGAGGTCGCGATGTTGGCCAATATTGTGGCCACACCCACCGCGAACCACAGACCCAGCAGGTGTACCGATTCGTTCCACATGTAATCGGCCGGCATGCCGTCCGAGCGCGTGAGCAGGCTAATGACCCGGCCGAACAGCACAGGGTCCATGAACGTGAGCGCCGCGACCAGCACGTTGGCAAAACCCAGCAGCACGGCCAGGCGCGTGTCATTGCCCAGCGCCGCAAGCGCCTGACGGTAGATCGATACGAACCGCATGCACCCCCCGTTGCTAGACCAAATCCCTACTTAAGACCGCAATTGGGCAGGAACAGGGCAAAGGGTAGGACGTCAACACGCGGTTACGTGAAACAATGTGGTGGGCGCCGTGAACTCATTCTGCGCGGCAACAAGGGCCAGCTCCCGCCCGCCCGATTGCAGGGTGTGGCGCAGCAGACCGTGGATCGCGCTCCCCGCCGCCGAAATGGCTTGTGCCGGATCGCCCGTGCGCCGCAAGTGCAGCAGGAACAGGGCGGCGGTCACGTCACCGGCGCCATTTACCGTGAGCTGCAGGCGCGGCGTGCGCAGGCGCCAGGCACCCCGGTCCGAGACTACGACCATGTCCGCGGCATCCGGGGGCGTGCTATCCGTGTCCGAGCTTGTGACCAGCACCGTGGCGCCGGGCCGCATACGCCGACGTAGGGCATGGGCCGCTTCCACCGTCTGCGCCAATGTCGCTACGGGTTGGGCGGTAAGCGTTGCGAGCTCGAACTGGTTGGGGGTTAGTATGTCGGCCGAGGGCACCGCCCGGTCACGAAGCCCGTCCAACACGCCTGGGCGCACATACACACCAGGACCCGTGTCGCCGATCACCGGATCGCAGCAATAAACGGCCCCGGGATTTGCATCGCGGACCCGGGTGACGGCGTCCAGCACAGCGTCCAGCACGGCCGGGTCGCCCAGGTAGCCGGACAGCACGGCGTCCACCCCTGGCAAAACGCCGCGAGCCGCCACGCCGTCGACCAACGCCTGCACCGCCGCACCGGTCAGCGCTTGTCCGGTCCAGGCTCCGTAGCCGGTATGGTTGCTGAACTGCACGGTATTGACCGCGATAACCTCGGCGCCCGACCGCTGCAACGGGAACACAGCCGCCGCATTTCCGACATGGCCGTATGCGACCCAGGACTGGATCGAGAGAATGGTTTCCATCGGCTGCCTCTAACCCGGGGCGGATGCCGAGGGAAATAGCGGGACGGCGGTCACCGGCGCGCGTTAGCTCGACATAATCGGAGGCGAAGATGCGTAGTGTTGTGTGCCTAATCCTGGCAGCGATCGTCATCGCCGGGCCCGCCCTGGCAAAGGGCGATGGCGATGACGATCGCGGTGACAAGCATGGCGGCGGGCACGAACGCGGCTACGAGCGGCACGGTGGCCGTGACGATAACCGCCACTACGACCCACGCTGGGACCGCGGCTACGATGAGCGTCGCCGCCCGGACTACGATCGCGGGCAGTATGGGTACGGCCGCCCACCCCAATATTACCAAACGCCGGGCCGCTATTACGTACCGCCGGTGTATGCTCCCCCAGGCCTTAATCTCTTTATCCCGTTTCGATAGGTGCGATGATGTGGCGATCCCTGGCCGTGATGGCTTTATTGGTTTCTTCGCCTGCGTTGGCGCAACTGCCGCAATCCGCCCCGGCGACGTTGGGCGGCGGGCCCGTGGTCGCCGCCCCGATTGCGGAAAAGCGGATCGGCGCATTGAAGACAAAGCTGATGATCACTGCGGCTCAGGAGCCGCAATGGGCCGCGTTTGCCAGCGTCATGCGGCAGAATGCGATCCATATCTCACAACTCGGCGCCGGCCTCGCTCAGTCCGGTAGCCAGAAGGCACCGGACGAAATGCGCGCCTATACCGAAGTAGCGCGTGCCCAGGCCGAGGACCTGAATCGCCTCATCGGCCCGTTTGAGGCGCTGTACGCGGTCATGACGCCGGAGCAGCAAGCCAACGCTGACGGTACGTTTAGCCAGCCTGGCACCGGTAAGCGCTTTCCGCGGCGTTAGGTATCGCTTGTCGTTGGCATGCCGGGTGGGCTAAAGCACGCGCTTGCCTGCCGGTCGGTATCGGCAGCCCATGGAGATTAAAATGAAGCCCGGTATTCACCCACCGTACCATGACGTCACGATCATCATGACCGATGGCTCGACGTTCAAGACCAAGACCTGCGCCGGTAAGCCGGGTGAGACGATGCGGCTGGACATCGACCCTAAGTCGCACCCCGCCTGGACCGGCGTGCAGCGCATGATGGACACCGGCGGCCAGGTCGCGAAGTTCAACAAGAAGTTCGCAGGCATTGGACTGAAGAAGTAGCATCGGCTGAGACATATCCGGCCCTGGCTAAACCGATGTTTGGACGGATATTTTCAACCGATCTGAAGTTCCGCGTTACCTGAAGCTATCCTAGAGCTTTTTTCCGGTCCGCTTCGTTCGGAAAAGCTCTAGGGCGGCCACGTGGTACCTCCGCGCGGCGTCGGCTAGGTTAGTAAGCTTGTTCACCGGCACTTCCAACAGCGGCTTCGCTTTCGGCGCACCTGGCCGGCGGTAGGCGTAAGCGCCGTGCCAAGGTCTGAGTTCGAGTGTATGATAAGTCGGAGCGGGATCCGGCGCCGGGGCGGCCGGTGCGTTCTGCTGCACGTCCGCCACCGTCTGCGGGCTGGCTGAAGTCTGCGTTGCCAAGGCCAGGTACGCGGCCCGGCTTTAAATGTCCGCCAACCCCACAGCGCGGGCCGGACCATCGCCCTCACTTACGATCACGGCACCGCGCGCGATGGTGTGCGTCGGTACGGAAACGTTGCCGCAATCGCCAGGTTGCCAGGCGTCATACTAACGAACCACAATTTGCAACGCCATGAGTAGGCGATCGGACTGTTGCGCTAGTCGGTCATACTGGCTTCCGGGTCACGTCGCTGCACCCCTGCCACTCGCGCCGTCGGTTATCGCTGCTCGAATAGATAGCGCGTGTCGAAAATTCGTTTCCTGGCGTGAGCTCGACCTTACCCAACAGGGCTAGCCCACGGTAGGACGCCGAAGGTCGAACCGGGCATCCTGCGACAGCGCGCCATAGGCGGTTGGCCCCCCTGCGCGCAAAACGATCTGGGCGCCAAACGTGTCGAATAGCCCGTCTTTGAGTAGCGCCGGGTCGATGTGGATGCCCACGACCTCACCCACTACGAGCCACGCCCCCGCAGGCTGCCCGTCGGCACCGCGCAAGGGATAGATGTCGGATACCTTGCACTCGAAATGGACGAGCGACTCGGCGACGCGGGGCACGTTGACCAGGCGGGACGGGATTGGCGTCAGGCCGGCCAGGGCGAACTCGTCGGTGCCGTACGGGGCCGCAACGCTGGTGGCATTCATGGCTTCGGCGATGGGGCGGGTAACGAGGTTCCATACGAATTCGCCCGTTTCTTGGCAGTTCTTCAGCGTGTCCTTGGGTGACGTGCTGGAAAACCCGATCAGCGGCGGGGTGTAGTTGAAGGCGTTGAAGAACGAATAGGGTGCCAGATTGACCGACCCGTCGGCTCCGCGAGAGGAAATCCAGCCGATCGGTCGGGGGCCCACGATCGCATTAAACGGGTCGTGCGGCAGGCGGTGGCCGGCCTTGGGTTCGTAAAAGTGCGGCTCGGTCATCGGGGCGTCTCCTCGGGTAAGCTCCACGCGCCGAGGGCGTGACCCGTGCGGTATCTATCCGCCGGCCGCGCCACAGTACAGGCCGGGGCCGGAACCGGGGCCGGGGCCGAACGGCTATTGCGCCAACGCGGCCGACCACGGCGACATAACGTCGCTGATTCCAGTGCGTACGCCGTTCTCGATCGAAATCAGGTTCGGGCAGGCAAAATTGACCGGCAGCACCCCATGCTCGACCACATCGAGTGGACCCGTGGCGTGCAGCGCGGCCAGTACGTCCGGCGCCAGGCGGTCGTCCGTCGTCACGGTATTCGTGCCCGACACGTCGATGCGCGGATGATGCGCCGCCGCGGCCGGATCCATACCGAACGCGTGGGCAAACGCGACGAGCTGCGTTACCGCCGCCACGATCCGCCGGCCGCCCGACGCACCCGCTGCCAGCACCGGAGTGTCGCCATCGCGCAGAATGACCGGACACATATTGCACAGCGGCCGGGCACCGGGCGCGATCGCGTTGGGCATGCCCCCAGTGTCCGGTACGGGCCCCGGGTCGAACCACATGACGCCGTTATTCATCAGCACGCCCGTACCCGGCAGCACGACCCGACTGCCCATGGACGATAGCAGCGTGGTCGTCATCGACACCATGGTGCCATCCGCGTCACAGACCGTCAGATGCGACGTGCAGCTTTCGGCAGCGGCCGGCTCACCGGCCAGACGGCGGGCATAGGCCCCGCGCAAGGCCCCGGCCAGGCCCGCGAACCAGGCGGCATCGGGCCGTTCGGCGGACGGTAAATGGCGCACGATATCGGCCAGTGTCGGCCCGGCGGTCGGGCCCGGCACCACTTGCAACACGGTATCCGGGCGATTTCGGGTGGGCCAGGCCACATCCATCGCTGGGCCGGTTTCCGCGGTGCAGCCGGCAAGGTCCGTTGCGTCCAGAACACCGCCCATGGCGGCTACGTCCTGAACCAGACTTGCCGCAATATCACCGTGGTAGAAGTCAGCCCATCCCGCGGACGCCAGCCGGTCGAGCGTATCGGCCAGACGCCCCAGCGCCATAAACCGCGGCAGGCCCTGATACGGCGGCACGGGGGGCAGTCCATCCGGCAAATAAATACGCGCCGATTCGACATAACGACGCAGTATCGACGCGGCATTCGCAACCTTCAGCGTCGTAAACCAGTCCTGCGGCAAACCGCGCCGGGCGAGCGCGATCGCGGGCGCCGCCACGTCCGCCAACGGCAGCCGTCCATACCGCTCATGTAACATCCGGTAGCCCGCAACGGCCGAGGGGATCACGAAGCTGAGCGGACCGTGAACGTTGGCGTCGCCCTCCACCTCCGGCCAGGCAAACAGGTCAGCCCCAGTGCGACCCGTCAGGCGAAAGCGGTCCGGAGTGAGGTGGGCCGGGGCGCGCGGGCCGAAATCGATAACGGTCGCGCGCGCCTGCCCGGCCGGATGGATTAGCGCGAAGCCGATACCGCCGAGCCCGCTATTCCATGGCTCGGTCGCGGCCAAAGCGAGGGCGGTCGCCACTGCCGCATCGGCCGCGTTACCGCCCGCGTCGAGTATCGCGATACCGGCCGCGGCGGCGTCGTTGGATTGCGACACAACCATGCCGCGGGCACCGGATGCGGCAGGCTTGCACACCTGCCAATGCTGCGTCCGGTGCGGGGGCAAGTTCACCGGGGTGCTAACACCATGATCATCTGCCGGTTTTCCATGCGCGGCATCTGCTCGACCTTGGTTTCGATCTCAAGCTCGGCGCGGATACGCTCCAGCACCTTAATGCCGATGTCCTGGTGGGCCATTTCCCGGCCGCGGAAACGCAAGGTTACCTTGACCTTATCCCCATCATCGATGAACGACTTCATAGCCCGCATTTTGACCTGATAATCGTTCTCGTCGATGTTCGGTCGAACCTTGATCTCCTTGATCTCGACGACTTTTTGCTTCTTCTTGGCTTCGTTCTTCTTTTTCTGCTGCTCGTACTTGAACTTGCCGTAGTCGAGGATCTTCGCCACGGGTGGGTCGGCGTTCGGGCTGATCTCCAGCAAATCGAGGCCCAGCGCATAGGCGCGCAGGATGGCGTCCCGGGTGGTCATCACGCCCTGCATCTCTCCGTCCTGATCGATCAGACGGACCTGGGGCACGCGGATATCTTCATTCACGCGGGGCCCGTCGCGGGACGGGGTGGCGGCGGACATAGGGCCTCGGGCTATTGTACTCTCCTGATCTTGTTAAAACGACTTTGGGCCGCGTCTCGGTGCGGCCATAGTACATAGTGGCTTGTTGGGGCCAGTAAATCAATCGCCGGTATGCGTCGTGACCGGCGCTCCATCGGTATCACGCTAAGAATTGACCAGCGTAACGGTCTACCAAACGCTGAAATCGAACCCGTACCAAGCGGGCGCGACAGAATGGCGAATACCGCGGGGAGCACTGGACGGCATCGGCCTGGGGTAGGCCTAGCAGCCTTTATCGATGCGTAGCCCGCCGTCGCCATTACTCCCCTGCCCGGTACTGGCGTCACAACTTAGGGGGCGTGCTCGGCCTACCCCTGACGCACCGCCACATAAATTACCTCATCCCGCAACAGCGCATAGCGCAGTTGGTCCTCCGCCGGGCGGCGATAGGCCCGGACGTCGAAGCCGATCGCCGCAAGCCGCACCGGGAAGTCGCGGCCGTACAGGCGTTGATGGTCGTAGCCGCCGAACCGCCAGAACTTGAGCATCGGGTCCGTGATGGCCGGGTCCTCGTCCGTGTCCTCGACCGAGTGGTTCTGCGGCACCGACAGCAGCGCGGTGCCGCCCGGCCGCAACACCCGGGCGAACTCACGCAGGGCGGCACGGTCGTCTGGTATGTGCTCCAGCATATGATGGGCGATCAGCGTGTCGAACGCACCGTCCGGATAGGGAATGGCCGTCGCGTCGATCTGCCGCGTGACACCGGCCTGACGCAGATCCGCACTGACATAAAGCGGGCTGTCTTTCATGCGCGCCAGCATGTGTCGTTCCGGCGCGAAATGGAGAACGCGTTGTCCGTCCAGCTTCCATCCGCCATCCGCCATCCTCGGTCAAATAAAGATGGAGCAGGCGGTGGCGCTCGCGACTGCCGCAGCTAGGGCACCGGCCATCGAGCCGCAGGCCATGTTCCAAACTGAGAAAACGCCCGCTATGGCCGCAAATCGGACACTCCCGTACCAATTTGCGACCGCGGCTGGTTGGCGAGAACTGACGCCGGTCCTTTAGTAAGCCCTCGAGTGTCCGGCGCGTCACGGTAAGGTTAAGCACGGGTCAGCCCTTTGGGTACGGCGCTACGGGTTTATTCATAATAAATTGGCGTAACGTATTTTACCACGCAAGGGTGTGGACGGCCCGATTACCGCAAATCGGGCGGCGTCGCCTCCGCCATAATCCGCCGCACTGCCTCGTCCAACGGCAGCACCTCCTGCGCGTCTCCACCCAACCTGCGTAGCGCCACTGTCCGCTGTTCCGCCTCACGCCGGCCCACAACCAGCAGAAGCGGGACGTGCGCCAAGGAGTGCTCGCGCACCTTGGCGTTGATCTTCTCGTTCTTCACGTCAGCCCGCACCTGCAGCCCGGCCGCACGCAGCGCGGCCGCCACCTCCTCCGCATACGGTGCCGCATCCGACACGATCGTCGCCACCACAACCTGTACCGGCGCCAGCCATAGCGGGAAGCGGCCGGCATATTGCTCGATCAGGATGCCCAGGAACCGCTCGAAGCTGCCCAGCACCGCCCGGTGCAGCATGACTGGGCGCGCGCGGGCACCGTCCTCGCCCACATACTCCGCGTCCAGCCGCTCGGGCAGCACGAAATCCACCTGGAGCGTGCCGCACTGCCAGTCGCGCCCGATCGCGTCGCGCAGCACGAACTCCAGTTTCGGGCCATAAAACGCGCCCTCCCCCGGATTGAGCTCGTAGTCGACGCCGGCCAGCGCGCAGGCTTCTTTCAGCGCACCCTCCGCCCGGTCCCACGTTTCATCCGACCCGGCACGCGCAGCCGGCCGGTCGCTGAACTTTACGCGGAACGTGTCGAAACCGAAGTCGCGGTACACGTTGCTTAACAACGCCACGAACCGCACCGTTTCATCGGCAATCTGCGCCTCGGTACAGAAGATGTGCGCGTCGTCCTGCGTGAACGCCCGCACGCGCATGATGCCATGCAGCGCGCCCGATGGCTCGTACCGGTGGCACGACCCGAACTCCGCCATGCGTAACGGCAACTCGCGATAGCTGCGCAGCCCGTGGTTGAAGATCATGACGTGGCAGGGGCAGTTCATCGGCTTCAGCGCCAGCGTCGTGTCCTCGTCCTCGACCCGGGCGATGAACATGTTTTGCTTGTAGTTGTCCCAGTGGCCGCTCGCTTCCCACAGTCGCCGGTCAACCAGCTGCGGCGTCTTCACCTCCTGATATCCGGTCGCTTCCAGCCGGCGGCGCATGTAGGCCTCGGTGGTGCGATACAGGTGCCAGCCCTTCGGATGCCAGAAGATGCTGCCCGTCGCCTCCTCCTGAATATGGAACAGGTCCATGTCGCGGCCGATGCGGCGATGGTCGCGGCGCTCGGCTTCCTCAAGCTGCAGTAAGTAGGCGTCGAGCTCCTTCTGATCGCGCCAGGCGGTGCCATAGATGCGGCTCAACATCGCATTGCGGTGGTCGCCGCGCCAATACGCGCCGGCCACCTTCATCAACTTGAACGCGGTGCCCACGTCGCCCGTGCCGCGCATGTGTGGGCCGCGACAGAGGTCGATCCACTCGCCCTGGCTGTAGAGCGTGATGACCTGGTCCGCCGGCAGGTCGCGGATCAGCTCGGCCTTGTACGCCTCACCGCGTTCGCCAAAGAACGCCATCGCCTCGTCCCGGTCGCGCACGTGGCGCACAAACGGGGCGTTGGCCGCGATAATTTCCCGCATCTTCGCCTCGATGCGTGGGAAATCGTCGGGCGTGAAGGGCTCGTTACGCGCAAAATCGTAGTAGAAACCGTGCTCGATCGACGGGCCGATCGTGACCTGCGTGCCGGGGTACAGCGCCTGGACGGCTTCGGCCAAAATATGGGCGGCGTCGTGACGGATCATCTCCAGCGCATCCGGATCGCGCCGCGTCACGAACACGACCGCCGCGTCCTGGTTGATCGTGTGCGACAGGTCCAGCAGCGCGCCATCGACACGCATCGCCAGCGCGGCCTTCGCCAGGCCCGGCCCGATTGCCGCCGCGACGGTGACGCCCGTCACCGGGCCCTCGAACGTGCGGATCGATCCGTCGGGCAGCGTGATGGCGGGCATGGGCGTCCTTGGGTTCGGGCCGCCGTCTATGCCAGCGCGGCCACGACCCTGTCCACCGGCAGATTGGCCAGGTCCGGCTCGGCCAGCACCGTCACGTCGCCGCGGGGGGCCGTGAGCGCCGGGTCACTATCGGACGAAAACAGAACGACGCAGCGCACGCCAACCGCCGCGGCCAGGTGCATCGGCCCGGTATCGTTGCCTACCGCCAGCCGCGCGCCCCGCATCAGGCCACCCAATTCCAGCAAGGTTGTGCGGCCTGTGAGGTTCAGCGCACTCGGGCACGCGATCAGTATCGTCTCGGCCGCATCGCCATCGGCGCCGGTGCCGACCACGACCGATTGTAGCCCGTGTGCCTTCAACGCCACCGCCATCGCCGCATAGCGATCGACCGGCCACCGTTTTCTGGGGCGATGCGCGGCCGCACCGGGCACCAGCACCGCGTAGTCGCCGGGCACCATTGTGGCGGGCCACCAGGAAAGGTCCGGCGTCACCATCGGCACGCCGGCCACCGATAACTGCTCCGCCTGCCGTTCGAGGGTGTGCATCGCATCGCGCCCCGGGTTCGCGTGCGGATGGGACGCGCCGCGGGCGATACCGGACCACGGCGGACGCCCGGCCAGCGCGTAATACCAGCCCGACCGCGCCGACGTTTGCAGATCGTAGACACGGTCGTAGCCCCGCAAAGCCTGGCGCAGCGCCAACACCCCGCCGAGATTCCACCAGGCCGGGCGTTTGTCGATCATGACCCGGTCAAACCACGGCGCCCGTTCCGCGAGTTCGCGATACGGGGCCGTGGTCAGCAACGTGACCCGGGCATCCGGGTGGGCGGCACGGATCGACGCGAATGGCCCGAACGACAACACGAAATCACCCAGCGCCCCCAGCCGGATGACAAGGATTTCAGTCATCCGTGTACGGGTTCTTGGTCCCTCGCAGCTGCAGCCGGATCGGCACGCCCGGCAGGGTAAACGTCTCGCGCAGGCTGTTGACCAAATATCGCTGGTAGTCCTCCGGCATCTGCTCCGCCCGCGTGCCGAACGCGATGAACGTCGGCGGACGGGCCTTGGCTTGCGTGATGTAGCGCAGCTTGAGCCGCCGCCCGTCGACGAGCGGTGGCTGATGGCGCTCCAGCACCTCCTCAAACCACCGGTTCAGCGCGCCCGTGGCAACCCGGCTGTTCCAGGTCTCGTACACCGCGCGGACAGCAGGCAGTATCTTATCAACGCCGGCACCGGTGGCCGCGCTGATGGTCAGCACCGGTATACCCTTCATCTGCGCCATGCTGGTCTCTAGGCGATCGCTGAACCCCTTGCGCGTAGCGGTCCGGTCGGCCACGGCGTCCCACTTATTCAATACCAGCACGCAGGCCCGGCCCTCCCGCTCGATCAGGCGACCGAGTTGAAGGTCTTGCTCGTTCATACCCTCAAGCGCATCGACGCATAGCAGCACGACCTCAGCCATTTTAAGCGCCTCGATGCTGGCGCTGACACTCATCTTTTCGAGCGGCTGATCGATCCGCGCCTTACGCCGCAATCCGGCGGTATCGACGATTTCGATCGGGCCCACGGCGTCGCGTAATTGCACCGCCACCGCGTCACGCGTCAGGCCGGGCTCGGGGCCAGTGATCATCCGCTCCTCACCCAGCAGGCGGTTCAGCAGCGTGCTTTTTCCCGCGTTCGGGCGGCCGATGATCGCCAGATGCAGCGGGCGATTGAGGTCGGCCGGGTCCATGCCGGTCTGGTCCGGCAGGCGGTCCGCGATTTCCGTCATCAGGTCCGACAAACCGACGCCGTGCTCGGCCGACATCGCCAGCGGCTCGCCCAGGCCCAGCTGATAGGCCTCCAGCGCCGCGTTTCCGCCGGTCCGCCCCTCGGCCTTGTTGGCAACCAGCAGCACGGGCCGGTTCTGACGCCGTAGCCAGGCGGCGAAGTGGCTGTCGGCCGGCGTGATACCGGTCTTCGCGTCGACGACGAACACGACCAGGTCGGCCAGCGCCACCGCCGCCTCACTACTCGCGCGCATGCGGCCATACAGGGTGTCAGGCGCAGACTCCTCCAACCCCGCGGTGTCGATCACGCGCACCCGCTTACCGCGCAGCAGCGCCTCGCCCTCCTTGCGGTCACGGGTTACGCCCGGCGTGTCGTTCACGATGGCCGACCGACGGCCGGTCAGCTTGTTGAACAGCGTACTTTTACCGACGTTTGGGCGTCCGGCGATCACAACAACGGGGAGATCAGTCATCGAAAGGCCTGTAACGTTGCGTCTTCGGTTAGGATGAATAGCGTACCGGCCGCTGCGACCGGAGGCACGGTGGCCGGACCGCGCAGGTCAACCAACCCGATCACCTTGCCCGTCGCCGGCGAGATCGATACCGCCTGCTCGTTACTGCCGGCCAGGATCAGCTTACCGCCCGCCAGCACCGGGCCGGTCCAGAAGATCACGTCCTGCTGCTTCTTCTCGTTCTCATAGCGCGGCAGGTCGCGTGCCCAACGCAGCCGCCCATCAGAGGCGCGGATCGCGGCCAGCGCCTGATCCGTCGTCTGCACAAACAGCCAGTCGCCCGCGATCCACGGCGTTTGGGTGCCGCCGATCTCCCGCTCCCACAACCGCCGGCCCGTGCGCAGGTCAAGCGCGAGCAGCAGGCCGCCCGCACCCACGGCGTACACCCGGCCGCGATCCACGACCGGCAGGCCGCGGACAGCCGACAGGTCCACCAGGCTGTTGCGCCCACGCGACGACGCCAGGCTGTCGGACCAGACCAGTGCACCGCTCTCCTCCCGCACTGCCACCAGTTCACCCGAGCCGAACCCGGCCAGCACGATCCCGTCCGACACCGCCGGGGCACCTTGGCCGAGCAGGGTCGTGGCGACCGAGTTACCCTGATACTGCCACTCGCGCTCACCGGTCTTGACCGATAGGGCCACGAGCTTGCTATCGATCGTGGTCGCAAACAGCCGGCTGCCCGACACCGTTGGGGCGGATCGCGCGGGGCTGCCGAGCGACTTCCGCCAGCGAACGACGCCCGTCGTTGCATCTAGCGCCAGGACGTCCGCGCGGCCCGTGGTCACGAACACAACGCCGCCATCGACGGCCACGCCGCCACCCACGTTGGTGCTACGATCCTCGTCACCCTGGGTCTCGGTTCGCCAAATGCGCGACCCGGTCTGCACATCGAACGCGTCGACATTCGCGTCGGCGTCCATGGTGTAAATCCGTCCGCCGGCGACGACTGGTGTCGTCAGGATCTTGTCACGATAGCCACCGCTGGCGCCGACGTCTGAGCGCCAGACCGGGTCGAAGCCGGCCACGGCGACATGGCCGCCATCGTGGGCGGGGGTACCGCCGACCTGCGGCCAATTCGGGGTGGCGACGGCGGGGGGCACGCTGACGGGCGCCGGGTCGGTTACGTCGACCTCCAATCCGCGACGCACGACGGACACAACCTCTCGCTTACCCTCGATCGGGACTTTGTTATCGCTCAGAAAGGTATCGAGCACGCTGCAGCCACCGAGGGCAAACGCGAGCAGTAGGACAGAGCGTCTCATCCGCCGGACGCCGCCACGGCAGGTCCAGGTTCCGGCGCGTTGAGCCGGGCCAGCAGGGCCTGCGAGCGGCCGCGCACCCCGTCCGGCGCCGCAGCGTCGACGACCAGGGCGCCCAGGATGGCGCGCGCCTGCTCGGTCTTGCCCGTGCGGGTCAAAATCCAGGACTGGGTTTCCAGCGCCAGGGCCCGCCACGGATTGGTGGGCGCAGTCAGCGGCTGCAGCCGGGCGATTACGGCGTCGGCAGGGCCGGTATCGACCTGGTGTTGCGCCCAAAGCAGCGTGCCAAGGTCACGTAGCAGCGGGTCCGCGGTCGGGTCGTTTGCCAGCCGATCCCAATCCGCCAGCGCGCCGGGTGCGTCAGCGGCCTTCTCCCGGATCGATGCGGCCTGCAGCAGGGCGAGCGACCGGTAGCCGGGGGGACCAGTGTCCGCCATGCGGTCCAGCGCTGCCTGCCCGGCGGGCCCGGCACTGACGGCGGTTAAATAATCGGCCGCGATGCCCTCGGCCTGCTTCGCCTGCTGCCCACGTAAGGCCTCGTATCCGATCACTCCACCGGCGGCGAGCACGACGAGCAGCGCGACCACTGCGCCATAGCGGCGCGCCAGGCGCCCCGCGCGTTCGGCCCGCAGGTCGTCATTCACCTCGTCGAAAATATCCGCCACGCCCACCCCCTGCTAACGGGGTTTATAGCGGCGGGGCGGATGGCAGGCAAACGAGGGGCTTAACCTGATTTTAGCGGGTCGATGCGCCAATGACGTATGCGCACGCTGTTGCTGGCCTTGACCCTACCGCTCGCCGCCTGTTCCGACCCGGCCGGCATCAGCACCGCCCTGATCGCGGTGGAGGCGACGAGTGTGGTGGTGTTCGGCCGCGGCGTCGCGGATATCGGCGTGTCGGCCATCACCGGACGTGACTGCTCCATCGTGCACCTCGACCGCGGTCAGACATACTGCGCGCCGCGTTATTCAGGCCCGGAGGAGCCGGCGTTCTGTAGCCGCAGCCTGGGCGTCGTCGATTGCTGGGCCGACCCGGCGAACTTGCCCCCCGGCGTGAGACCCGTCGCGGATACGCCGCCGCCCACGCCGGAGCAGGTGGATTATCGTAAGGCGCGTTGGCCTAAATCCTTGTTCGCAGGCTGATACGGAACCGGCCGGGCACGATACCGTTACCGTCGCGCATACTATGTTGGAGCGCGCTATGACCACCACCCGCCGCCTTGCCCTCGCCGTCATGCTCACCGGGGCCAGCCTTTCCGCGATGAGCCTACCCGCCTTGGCCGCCGCCGGTGACCCCGGTCAGCGCGGCCCCGCCAGCGGCACGGTCGATATCACGGCCAAGGGCGCGGCGGTCGGCATCGGCTACACCTGGGGCGACGGCGTGCTGCGATTTGCCGGCAAGAGCTACCGGTTCACCGTAAACGGGGTGACGGTCGCCGACGTCGGCTTCTCCACGGTCCGCGGCAGGGGCCGGGTCTATAACCTGAAGCGCCTGCAGGACTTCAGCGGCACGTACGTGGCCGCAACCGGTGAAGCCACGCTCGTCAACGGCCTGAGCGGGCAAGTGCTACGCAACACCCACGGTGTTGAGATCCGCGTCGATAACGTGACCAAGGGTGCGCGCCTGCAGGGCTCGGCCGACGGCATCACGCTCACGCTGAAGTAAACGCAACCAACTGGCCGGACGGCGCGCCCAGAACCGCGCCGTCCCGCATCACGACCCGACCTCGCACGATCGTCATGGCCGGCCAGCCCGTCACGGCCAATCCGTCGAAGGGCGTCCAACCGCATGGCGACGCGATCCAGTCATTTGTGATTACGCGCCGGGCGCCGAGGTCCACGACCGAAAAATCCGCGTCGTACCCGGCGGCGATACGGCCCTTGCCCGCCAGGCCATAAACCCGCGCAGGCCCCGCCGCCATCAGGTCCACCATCCGCCCCAGCGTCAGCCGCCCCGCGGACACATGGTCCAGCATGACCGGCACCAGGGTCTGTACGCCCGTCAACCCGGCCGCGACCGATGGCCAGGGCCGCTCCTTGGCCGCGCGCGGGTGGGGCGCATGGTCCGACCCGATCGTATCCGCCGTCCCGTCCGCCACCGCCGCCCATGCCGCATCCAGGTGCCGGCGGTCCCGAATGGGCGGGTTCATGACCGCATACCCACCCAATCGGTCGTACGCGTCCGGCGCCCACTGCGTTAGGTGGTTGACCAGCAACTCCACCGTCGCCGTGCGGCGGTGCTGGCGCAGCAGCACCAGCTCCTCCGCGGTCGAGACATGCAGGATATGCACCGGCCGGCCCGTCCGCTCGGCCAGGGCCAGGATGCGTTGCGTACCGATCAGCGCGCAGTCCACATCCCGCCATTCCATGTGCGACCGGTACGGGTCACCGTCGTTGAACAGGCCACGCCGGGCCTGCAGCCGATACTCGTCCTCGCTATGAAAACTGATCCGGCGGTGCCCGTGCCGTAGGACCTGCTCGATAGATGCATCATCCTCCACCAGCAGGTCGCCGGTCGAGCTACCGGCAAACACCTTCACGCCGCACACGCCGGCCTGCGTTTCCAGCCCCGCCAGTTCGGCGACGTTGCCCTTGGTCGCGCCGACGTAGAAGCCCATGTCGCACCAGGCCTCATGCCCGATATGCGCCTGCTTCCAGGCCACGGACGCGGCGTCGGTGATGGCGGGCGACGTGTTGGGCATGTCGAACACGGTCGTGACGCCGCCCAACACGGCACCCAGCGTGCCGGTACGAATACTCTCGATGGCCGGGTCGCCGGGGTCGCGCAAATGGACGTGCGGGTCGATTAGCCCGGGTAGGACATGAAGGTGGGTGACGTCCAGCACCGTGTCCGCCGTATCGCCAGCCGCCGCGCCGATCGATGCGATCCGACCGTCTTTGACGCCGATATCGGCCGTTACCTCAGCCCATGGCAGCACGCAGGTCCCGCCGCGCAGAATAGTGTCGAAGTGCATTAGTGCGCCCCTAAAGTGTCGAACACGTCGGCGTCGGATGACCGGCCCAGGATATGAGCGTTGTGCCATAGCGCGTAGAAAAGCAGCGTCCACGCAGCAAAGCCTTCCCGCTTGCCATGCGCCGCGCGGAACAACGCCACGACCCGATCGGGAGCCGCAATCTCCGCCACGCCAGGCTGCGCGGCCACCAACGGCCCAAGCCGCGCGCCCTGCCCCGCGATCCAGGCGCCGATCGGCACGGTAAAGCCCTGCTTGGGCGCGAACGGGCGGGCGGCGGGGGCGTGACGCGCTAGCCATTGCCGCAGCAGCCACTTACCCCGGCCGTCGCGCACCTTCATCCCATCCGGCAGGCAGAACCCGGCCGCCGCGACGTCCGGATCGAGGAACGGCGTACGGCCCTCGATCGCATGGGCCATCAGGCATCGGTCCAGTTTCAGCAGCAGGTCGTGCGGCAGCCAATCGGCGCAGTCCGTTGCCTGCGCCACCTGCAGCCGGGTGCGGCCCGGGGTCGCGGCCTGACTTTCGGCCGCGACCAGCCCGTCGCGCCACACGGTCGGCCGCACGCGCAGCACGTCCAGCCGATCGAATGTGCCGCGCGTCCGCATCGGGCGGCCGCCCTGCCACCATGGGCGCATGGCACTGCGGTAGCGGCCATAGCCGCCGAAGATTTCGTCGCCGCCCTCACCGGACAGCACAACTTTCACGTCGTGCCGGGCGCGGCGGGCCAGGAACCAGCTCGGTATGATGGCGTAGTCGGCGGCTGGATCGTCCATGGCGGCGACGATGGCCGGCAGATGCTGCCAGACCGCGGCCTCCGTAATAAGCAGCGTCTCATGCCGGGCGCCGGCGCCGTGGGCCAGGGCGGCGGCCTGCGCACGCTCATCGGCCGCACCCGGGCTGTCGAACCCGGCGGTGTAGGCCAGGACGGGGCTGCTATTCAGGCGCGCCATCATCGTCAGCACGACCGCGCTATCGATTCCGCCCGACAGAAACAGCCCGTACGGCACGTCCGATTGCTGATGCAGATCGACCGACCGCTCGAGCGCCGTGTCGAGCCGGGCGATCGCCGCTTCGTCGCTCACGGGTTCCGGGCCGCCGGGCGGCAGGGCGTCGATACGGCGGCGTTCCAGCACATGGCCGTCGGCGATAACCAGCGTTTCGCCGGGCAGCACACGCTGAATACCGGCATGGATCGTGTCGGCACCGGTGGTAAACTGCATTTGCAGCAGTTCCTCCCGCGGGCCGGGGCGCACGGCGCGCGGTATCAGGCCGGTGGCGAGCAGGGCCTGCGCCTCCGACGCGAACAGTAGCCCGCCGGGTATTGTGGCGGTGTATAGCGGCTTGATCCCGAACGGGTCACGGCTCAGCGTGACCGTACGGTCGGCCCGTTCATGGATGGCGATGGCGTACATGCCGCGCAGTTGGCTGGCATAGGCGGAGCCAGCCGTGCGCCACAAATGTAGCGGTGGCTCGCAATCGCTGTTGGTCGCCAGGACCACGCCCTGCGCGCGCAGGGCGTCCTGCAACGCGCGATAATTATAGACCTCGCCATTAGCGACCAGGGTGGCGGGGCCGGCAAACAGCGGTTGGTCGCCGCCGGCCAAGTCGATGATGGCCAGCCGGGTATGTACCAGGGCCACGCGTCCGCGGGCGAAGTGGCCGCCGCCATCCGGGCCACGATGGGCCAGGGCCCCGGTCAGCGCGTCCAGCACGGCGGGCGTCGGCGGGGGGCTGCTGCTGTCCATGACGACGCCGCCGATGCCGCACATCAGCGTAGCCGCCCGAGCGTGTCGGCCCATTGTGCCAGCACGGGTTCCCGCGAAAACTCGGCCAGGTACCGGGCGCGGCCGACCTGCCCCAGGCCATTCGGTCGTAATGCTTCCTGCAATGCGCCGGCCAAAGCAGGGGCATTGTCGCGCGGGACCAGCAGGCCATCCTGGCCGGGCCGGATCAGCTCGGTGGGACCCGCGCTGTCGGCGGCGATGACGGGACGGGCGGCGGACCATGCCTCGATTACAACGTTGCCCAGCGGCTCATGCCGGCTGGGGCACGCCAGCACGTGGGCGGCGGCGAGCAGCGCGCCCTGATCCTGCCGCCAGCCGATCAGGTGGATGCGGTCGGCCACGTTCAGGCTCCGTGCCAGGGCCAGCAGCGGCCCGTGCTCCGGCCCCTCGCCAGCGATTACGGCGTGGGCGGACGGCAGCAGGACCATTGCGCGGATCAGAACGTCGAATGCCTTGTTATGATGGAGCCGCCCTAACGCCAGTACGACCGGCGCACCGGCCGGCACGGGTAGTGCGGCGGGGGCGACGCCCAGCAGATCGGGCGCGAAATTGGGCAAATAATGGACGCGTGATGGCTCCCATCCCTGGCCGCGGATCCAATCGACGATACCGGATGTGTTACCGATCAGGTGGCGGCAGCGGCGATAGTATTTCAGGTCATAATACCCGCCCAGCCGCCCCGCCAACACCCACGGCCCGGGCGGACAGACGGATGCGCCGCGGTTCATCCAACCGATGACGACGTCCGGCGCAAACCGACGCAGCACCCGGCGCAACCGCCATGGGGTCAGCATATCCAGCGGTCCGCCAAACCGCAGCTGCACCGGCGCCAGCGTCGCCAACCGGGCCGCGCGTGCCGGGTTTGCGCGGATCACCGGCAGTACCGCGACCCCGGCGTTTGCCTGGGCGAGGGCCATACGCTCGAAGAACAACTCCGCTCCGCCAGCCGGCGCGCCGGCCATGACGTGGGCGACTTTCATCAAGTTTCTGTAGCACAGGGCGGGGTGAGTGCCACGGGTGCTTGCGCCGTCCATCGTACTTCCCCACGTCCGGGCAATGATCGCACACCTGCCGCGCCGCTCCGTCTTATCCGTCACCGGCGCCGACCGGGTCGCGTTTCTACAGGGGCTGGTGTCCAACGACGTGGCCGACGCCGCACCCGGCCGGGCCGTCTGGGCCGCGCTGCTAACGCCGCAGGGCAAGTGGCTAGCAGACTTTTTCATCACCGCCGAGGGCGAAGCGTTGCTGCTGGATGTGGAAGCCGAGCAGGCGTCCATGATCGCGACACGCCTGGGCCGGTATCGCCTGCGCTCCGCCGTCGCGATCGCGGCCGATCCGCGGCCGGTTTTTGCGGGCTGGGATGAAGCGGCGCACGGCACACCCGATCCACGACTGGCAGCGGCTGGATTCCGCAGTATCGGGGACGCCACTGCCACTGCAACCGCCGACGCTTATGACCGCCATCGCCTGTCGTTGGGCCTACCCGACGGGTCGCGCGACATGGAGAGTGAGAAGTCGACGCTGCTCGAAGCCGGTTTCGAGGAACTGCATGGCGTGTCATGGACCAAGGGTTGCTACATGGGCCAGGAGCTAACGGCCCGGACGAAGTATCGCGGTTTGGTAAAGCGCCGCCTGGTGCCCGTCATCGTCGATGGATCGCTGCCGCCAGCGGGTACGCCGGTGATGCGTGGTGGGGTAGAGGCCGGAACGATGCGGTCAGGTCAGCCTGGGCTGGGCCTAGCGTTACTGCGCCTTAATGCATTCAACTCAACGCTGACATGCGGCGACGCGATGCTGACACCGCATGTGCCAACCTGGATGGAACGGCCGCTGCAGCTGGCCTAGGCCGCAGCGGCTGACGCCATTAACTGTTGTCGTCGAACCCGCCGGGGTCGAAGCCGCCACCGCCACCATCCCACGCCCCGCCCTGGTCAGTATCACCCTGGTCAAAGCCGCCGCCGCCCTGATCGAACTGCTTCGGCTCCCCACCGCTCGCATACGGGTCGGACACCGGCTGATCGAACCCTGAGGCGCCTGCGAACCCTGCCGTGGGGTCGCCCACCGTCGACACGCCCGCGCCGTCAAACGCGGAGCCGGTGTTGGACGCCATCTGCCCGCCACCGCCGAACATGCCCCCCCCACCCATTCCACCGGCCATACCGCCACCATGGCCACTGAAGGCGTTCATCAGCGCGTTGCCCACCACCATACCGCCCGCCACACCGGCGGCGGTTGTTAGTGCCGAACCCAAAAAGCTCGATCCGCCGCCCTGCTGGAACATGCCCGGCTGATAGTTCGGCGGATACTGGGGCTGCGGCGGGGGCGACGTGGGCTGGAATTGGCGGGCATAGCCCGGCGATGGCTGCTGTGCCTGCTGGCCACCGCCGAACAGCCCGCCGAAGATGCCGCGGTTCTGCTGCGGCGCCTGCTGCTGTTGCTGCTGCATCTGCTGCCGGGTCTGCTCCAGCTCCCACTCCAGCCGGCGGATACGGTTCTGCGACTCCGCAAACGCCGCTTCTTGCACAAGCGCCGTCTGCGTGATGCGATAGCTCGCCTGCGGATATTGCTGGAACTGCTGGGCGATAAAGGCGTCAGCTTCGGCGTCTACGGGCGGCAGGGGTGCCTGCGCTTGCGGCACACTGCCAGATGGACCCGCCAGAAATGCGCCCGACTGCGGCTGCCCGGCCACGCGAGAGATGAATCTGCCGATCAGGTCCCGTTCTTCGTTCGTCATGTCACGCTCCAACCCGATTGATTGCCGGCATCGACGTGGCATGCGCAGAAGTCTGGTTCAAGGGCGCGCACGCCCGCAACGAAGCGCCCGGCCTGAGGCTGCGCGTTACAGATTGAGCCGCCGCCATTCAATAAGTGGGCAGCGGTCCATGACAACGCGCAGCCCGGCCGCACGCGCCTCGTTCGCAGCGGCATCGTCGATCACGCCCAATTGTAACCAAACGGTGCGCGCGCCGAGTGCCATCGCCTCTCGCACGACGGCGCCGGCCTGATCGGACGCGCGGAAGATATCGACCATGTCCAGCGGCGCTGCCTCGGCCAACGTCGCGACGACGGGGCGACCCAGGACCGTTTGCCCGGCCAGCGCCGGGTTCACGCCCACGACGTCGTAACCGCGGTCGATCAGAAACGCGGCCACGCCGTACGATGGCCGCGTATCGCGGTCGGACAGCCCAACGATGGCGATGCGCTCGGTCGTGGTTAAAATCGGGGTAATCGTGTCGTCGGTCGGGGCCATCCCTGACCTATAGCAGGGCTAGACCGGCATGGGGGCCGGATTGCGCCCATACCCCCTGGTACTGGCCACTTTGGGCGGCAGCATTATTAGAAATATCCGCTACCCCCGACCAAGAAAAGCAGGCCAGCACCGGCGATCGGGTGCGCGGTCATCTGAAACGCACTACCTTTCACCCGCGGCCACGCCCGACTATAGACAGGGCTATGCCCCGCCCCGCTAGTTTCCAGGACATCATCCTGCGCCTTCATGGCTTCTGGGCCAATCAGGGCTGCGTAATCCTGCAGCCGTATGACCTTGAGATGGGCGCGGGCACGTTCCACCCGGCCACCACCTTGCGCGCTTTGGGACCGGACGCTTGGCGCGCCGCCTACGTTCAGCCGTGCCGCCGCCCGTCCGACGGTCGCTATGCCGAAAACCCCAATCGCCTCGGCCATTATTACCAATACCAGGTGATCCTCAAACCCAGCCCGGACGACTGCCAGACGATGATGCACCACAGATACCGGGCGAACGGCATCGACCCGGCGCTGCACGACATCCGCTTCGTCGAGGACGATTGGGAAAGCCCGACCCTGGGTGCCTGGGGCCTCGGCTGGGAGGTGTGGTGCGACGGCATGGAGGTGACGCAGTTCACGTACTTCCAGCAGGTCGGCGGTATCCCCGTCGCCGTACCGTGCGCCGAGTTCACGTATGGGCTGGAGCGGCTGGCGATGTATGTGCAGGGCGTGGAGAACGTTTTCGACTTGGACTTCAACGGCGCGGGCGTGACGTACGGCGACGTGTTCCGCCGGGCGGAGCGTGAGTACAGCGCCTATAGTTTCGTCGCCGCCAACACCACGCAATTGGGCGAGCATTTCGCCGATGCGGAGCGGGAGTGCACGGACTTGCTAACGGCCGGGCTGACGCTGCCGGCGTATGATCAATGCATAAAGGCAAGCCATCTGTTCAACTTGCTCGACGCGCGGGGCGTGATCTCGGTCACCGAACGGGCCGCTTATATCGGCCGGGTACGGACGCTGGCGCGCGGCTGTTGTGACGGCTGGCTACGAGACGCCGCCTGATGCCCGCCTTGCTGCTGGAGTTGTTCAGCGAAGAAATCCCCGCACGGATGCAGACGCAGGCGGCCGACGATTTGGCGCGGCTGGTGACGCAGGCACTAGGGACGCTTACACCCACGGACGTTCGCACGTTCGCGGGCCCACGGCGCATCGCGCTAACGGTCACGATCGCCGCGTCGCTGCCGGCCGTGGCCGTGAACGAACGCGGACCCCGGGCCACTGCGCCAGAGGCTGCGGTGGCCGGGTTTCGTAAAAAATACGGGGCCGAATCAGCCGATGTGCGCATCGACGGCGAGTATTGGGTGTATCAACGCCAGGTCGCCAGCCGCTCCGCCGCCGACCTGATCGCGGCCGAGATGCCAGTTATTATCCGCTCTTTTCCATGGAAAAAGCGTATGCGCTGGGGCACCAGCACCCTTATGTGGGTGCGCCCGCTGCGCCGGCTGCTATGCATACTGGACGGCGTCTCCGTGCCGTTTTCGCTGGTAACCGCCGACGATGACGGTCACGGCATGATCGCGGGCAACCTGACGGAAGGGCATCGCCAGCACGCCCTCGGCGTATTCCCCGTGTCGTCAGTGCAGGACTGGGCAGCCGGCCTAAGCACTCGTTATGTGGTGGCAGACGCCGCCGAACGCCGTAGCCTGATTGCGGACGGCGTGACACGGCTCGCTACCGCCGCGGGCCTTACTGTTGTGCCCGATGATGGCCTGCTAGACGAAGTCACCGGCCTGGTCGAGTGGCCGGTCCCCCTGCTGGGCTGCATCGATGCGGCGTTTATGGATCTGCCGCCCGAGGTGATGCAGGTCAGCATGCGCGTGAACCAGCGCTATTTCGCGCTCCGCCACGCCGATGGCACGCCCGCCGCGCGCTTTGCGTTCGTGGCCAATATTGAAGCGCCAGATGGTGGGGCCGCCATCGTCGCCGGCAACGAACGCGTACTGCGCGCCCGGTTCAGCGACGCCCGCCACTTTTGGGATTTGGACCGGCAAACGCCGCTCGCCGACCGTATACCGGCGCTTGACGCCGTCACGTTTCACGCCAAGCTCGGCAGCCAGGGCGACCGCGTGCGCCGCATGGTGCAGTTGGCGGGCGTACTCGCCCCGCTGGTGGGCGCCGACGTCACCCACGCCGCGCGCGCCGCGTTGCTGGCGAAGGCGGACCTCACGACCGGCATGGTTGGCGAGTTCCCGGAGTTGCAGGGCGTGATGGGCGGTTACTACGCCCATACCGAGGGGCTGGCCGTGGCCCACGCCATCGCCACCCACTACGCCCCGAAATCACCCACCGACCCGGTGCCGGACCAGCCGGTCACGATTGCCGTGGCGCTGGCGGATAAACTGGACCAGCTGGGCGCGTTCTTCGCCGTTGGTGAGGCGCCGACCGGCTCCGGCGATCCGTTCGGGTTGCGCCGGGCTGCCCTGGGCGTGATTCGGATCATCCGCGATAATGCCTTGCGCATTCCGTTGCGCCCCATATTCGATGGCATGACCGCCCTACCTACTCCCGCACCGACTGATACGCTGCTGGCGTTTATCGCCGACCGGCTGCGGGTTCAGCTGCGGTCGGACGGTGCGCGTCACGACGTTCTGTCGGCCGTGTTCGCCGCCGGGGCCGATGACGACCTGACCCGGCTACTGGCCCGCACCGCCGCCGTGACCGCATTCCTGGCGACCGCGGACGGTACGGACCTGCTCGCTACCAGCAAACGCGCCGCCAATATTTTGCGCATCGAGAGTAAAAAGGACGGCCCGCATGGGGGCCCGGTCGACCCCGCATTGCTGTCCGAACTGGCCGAACACGAATTGTCCGCCGGGTTGGACATGGCCGAGCCCGCGATTGCCGATCACATCGCGGCCGAAGAATTCCAGGACGCCATGGCCGCGTTGGCCGCCCTACGCCCCAACCTGGACACGTTCTTCGAGCAGGTTACGGTCAACGCGCCCGACCCGGCCGTACGCCGCAACCGCCTGCGCCTACTCGCCCGCGTCGGTGCCGCCATGGCGCTGGCGGCCGACTTCTCTCGTATCGAAGGCTAAATCGACATGACGCAATGGGTGTACAGCTTCGGTGCCGGCCTCAACGAGGGGCGCGCCGACATGCGCAACCTGCTGGGTGGTAAGGGTGCGAACCTGGCGGAAATGGCCAGCATCGGGCTGCCGGTGCCACCGGGGTTCACGATCACGACCGAGGTGTGCACGGCCTATTACGAAAACGAGCAGCACTACCCAACCCACCTGATGCACCAGGTGACGGAGGCGCTGGCCCGGGTCGAAGAGGCGGTCGGGCTGAAGTTCGGCGATGCGGAAAAGCCGCTGCTCGTCTCCGTCCGGTCGGGTGCGCGGGTGTCGATGCCTGGCATGATGGACACCGTGCTGAACCTCGGCCTGAACGACGCCACCGTGCTGGGGCTGGAAACCGCATCGGGCGACAGCCGGTTTGCGTGGGACAGCTATCGCCGATTCATCCAGATGTACGGCTCGGTCGTGCTGGGCGTGGACCACCACCGGTTCGAGGAGATTATCGAAAGCGCGAAGATCGACGCCAACGTAAGCGAGGACACGGCGCTGAGCCCCGACGATTGGCGGCGCGTGGTCAGCGAGTACAAGGCGATGGTGCTGGCCGAACGCGGCTCGCCGTTTCCGATGGACCCGCACGAGCAGCTATGGGGTGCGATCGGCGCCGTGTTCGGCAGCTGGATGAACCCGCGCGCCAATACGTACCGCCGCCTGCATGATATCCCCGCCGGTTGGGGCACGGCCGTAAATGTTCAGGCCATGGTGTTCGGCAACATGGGTGCGGATTGCGCGACGGGCGTGTGTTTCACGCGCGACCCAAGCACGGGCGAAAACATTTTTTACGGCGAGTTCCTGGTCAACGCGCAGGGCGAGGATGTCGTCGCCGGTATCCGTACGCCCCAGCCGCTGTCCAAGCTGCGCGCGCACCCGGGCGAAATCAGCATGGAGGAGGCGATGCCCGCCGCCTACGCCGACCTGGTCCGCGTGCGGGAAATGCTGGAACGGCACTACACCGACATGCAGGACATCGAGTTCACGGTGCAGCAGAACACGCTGTATATGCTGCAAACACGCAGCGGAAAGCGTACCGCCGCCGCCAGCCTGCGCATCGCCGTCGAAATGGCGCAGGCCGGGCTGATCGACCGTGAGGAAGCGGTGCGCCGCGTGAATCCGGCGTCGCTCGATCAACTGCTGCACCCGACGCTTGATCCGAAGGCCGCCCGCACCCTGTTCGGCCGCGGCCTGCCCGCGAGCCCGGGCGCCGCCTGCGGGGTCGCGGTGTTTAACTCCGACGAAGCCGAAATGCGCGCCGCCAAGGGTGAGGCCGTTGTGCTGGTCCGGATCGAAACATCGCCGGAAGACATTCACGGCATGCATGCCGCCCGCGGGATCCTGACGACCCGGGGGGGCATGACTAGCCACGCGGCCGTTGTCGCCCGCGGCATGGGGCGGCCATGCGTGGCCGGTGCCGGCGGTATCCAAGTCGATTACGGCACGCAAACGCTGTCCGCCGGTGGTCGCACGATCCGGGGTGGCGAAATCATCACGTTGGATGGTGCCACGGGCGAGGTGTTCGTCGGCGCGGTGGCAATGGTCGAACCCAGCCTGTCCGGCGACTTTGCGCAGCTGATGGAATGGGCCGACGGCGTGCGTCGCATGAAGGTCCGCACCAACGCCGAAACCCCGCTCGATGCCGAAACCGCCCGTAAGTTCGGCGCCGAGGGTATCGGCCTGTGCCGGACGGAGCACATGTTCTTCAATCCCGAGCGTATCGGCGCCGTCCGCCAGATGATCATGGCCGAGGACGAGTCCGGACGCCGCGCGGCACTCGATAAGCTGCTGCCATTCCAGCGCCAGGACTTTACCGACCTGTTCCGCATCATGGCGGGCCTGCCGGTCACGATCCGTCTGCTAGACCCGCCGCTGCATGAGTTTCTGCCGCATGCGGAGGCGGAGCTGGCGGACGTCGCACGCGGTCTAGGTCAGGACGTGGAGCAAGTTCGCCGCCGGGCTGCCGAGCTGTCCGAGGCTAACCCGATGTTGGGCCATCGCGGTTGCCGACTGGGTATCTCCTACCCTGAAATTTATGAAATGCAGGCCCGTGC
>JANPPS010000017.1:0-12453 GCA_031428635.1 Rhodospirillales bacterium | reverse complement strand
CATTGCTGGCGGCGAGCCCTAGAAGGAGCAAATAGGTTCACAACACGCAAAGATCTCGCCATTGTCTGCTCACACCCAGCCACCGCTGCTCGACGAAAGCGCCTTATAACGCCGAAACGCCGGGACCGCGCCGACTCCCCGCGACCTGCTACGGGGGGCCGCGTTGATCGTCAGCACGTCGGGCAGCACCGGCCTGCCGAAGGGAGTGGTACTCGGCCATGAGCGGTTCGCAGCCAAGCTCGACGTGCTCGACGCGCTGCTTCGGCTGCGTCCCGGCGACCGTGTGGTGGCGCCGCTGCAACTGACGTTTGTCTTCGGTCTCTGGGTCGCATTACTGACGCTCCGCTCGGGGGGAACGCTCGCTTTGCTATCGCGGTTTTCGCTGGCGGCCTTGGCGGGGCAGCTTGATACGGGGACCGTATTAGCCGCGGTGCCATCGACATTACGGCTGCTGCAAGCCGAATTCGCCCTGCGCGCGCCCGGGCCGCGCTTGCTGCTGACTGGGGGAGAAGCGCTGGGCGCCCCGCTCCGCAGCGCGCTCGTGGCGCAGTGGCCCGGTGCTGACATCCACGATCTGTATGGTTCGACCGAAACCGGCGCCTGCGACTTCTGCCAGCCAGGCTCGGCGCCGGTACAGGAGGCGGGCGCGATCGGGCGGCCGACGCCCGGCGTCACGTATCGGATCGAAGCCGGCGAGCTACAGGTCCGTTCCCCGTTTGGAATGCTCGGCTACCTCGATGATCCGGGCCTGACCGAGGCGGCGTTCCAGGACGGGTTTTTCCGCACCGGCGATATCGCCGTGCAACATGCCGGCGGGCAGGTGGAACTCGTCGGGCGATCGAAGGAGATCGTGTCGCGGGGCGGCAATAAGATTGCGCCGCAAGAGGTCGATAACCTTCTGGGCTCCCACGCGGAAATCGCCGCGGCGCTGAGCGCGGGCGCGCCGCACGAGGGCCTGGGCGAGGCGCTTCATTCAGTGGTCGTGCCGCGGGCCGGATGCACGCCCGACCCTGCTGCATTGCGCGTCTGGCTCGCAGAACGGCTCGAACGATACAAACTCCCCGACACGATCGAGATCGTGGACGCCCTTCCAACGGGCAGCACAGGCAAGGCGAGCCGCGCTATGTTACGCGAGCGCCTGATGGCGCGCTCGGCGTCAACATGAGAGGAAGCGGCCGGTCGGATTGGGCACTTTGCCCCGGAGGCAGCGCGCGATCGTGATAATCGGCCGCCGGCCATTTCCCGGCCACGTCGCCCCACACGAGAAGCCGTCCGTCACTTTCCGCCCAGATCGGTAACCAGCGATAGCCAATTTTTGCCCGTAGAAATGGCGGTGCTACGCGGCCCGCCCACTTCCAGCCTCGTTTCAGAATAAACTTCGATCAGAAGGTATTGGTCGCCCGCAGATCGAGCACGAGGGCATCGCCGACCCGGCGGTCGACCCGCGCGTTAAGCAGCCCGCCTCCGGGGTTGAACACGTATTACACGTCCGGCTGAACCTGAAACCACGGGGTTAATCTGGGCTTGGTAGCTCATTTTCAACTGGGTTTCGGTCTACCGTAGCGGCAGGGCCTGGCCCGTGAAGGCGATCGTATCCTTATCCAGCCTCTAAGCATTTCGGCTGATATGCGCCCAACTCGCGGCCAAGCCGACCGTGTCGTTTTCGCGCCCGGTAAAAGGTGCCTTGTACGTGCTGCCGCCCTGGACGAAGCCATCAATAAGATTTCGGTCCGGCGGCGCGACCATCACCCGGGCGAACACGCCGATCCCGCCATCGGTCGTGCCGGGCTTCTTCCAGACCAGCTGGTCCACCACGGCGTACACGCCGAAATTGTTACGGCGAGTGTGGGCCGGAGCGACGTTAGCCGGGTCCGCGAGCGATAATCCCGAGGCGCTATACTGCTGGTCCCCAAAGTTGAGCGAATTATACCAGGCGCCGAGCTTTTAGGTGCCGGGTTACCCGGTTGGCGTCGAGTTAGGCGTGCACGGTCGCGACGGTCGCCAGCGTTAGAACCAGGGCGGCATAGCCCGTCCGGTAAACTCATTTATTGCATGTCCCCTATTTGGCACGGAGGTGGCTAGGGCGGCGACAAGGTCACCGTCGACGCACGGGTCCATCGGACCGTTCGATAGGGCCGTCATGTAAGCCGCCTCGCAACGACAGCTCAGGGATGGGCATGGGGCGGGGATGGCAACGGCGAGGAGCGCCGCGCACAGATACGGAATGGTTATAGACACGGGCCGTCCGCCTTTGATTAAGGACGGACAAAGTAGGAACTGACGGGTTGGGCCACCCGAAAGAAGGCGGCCTGGAGGGTCGCTAGGTGCGGTGCGGACGCCGACTGCTCCGCCACATGCGCATTCCGGCTCGCGTTAGCCGATCAGCCATTGTGAGGGCCTGCTGCACGCCGATCGGCCTCAGAAGGCCACAGCGGTTCGCTGCTCGGGTTGTAACGAGGACGCAGGTCGCCGTGACGAAACAGATGTCCATGCCGCGACGTCTGGTCCAAGCATCGAGGTGCAGCATCCCTCGCCGGCGTGCTTCAATAAGCGTCCGGTTCGACGATACACCCCAGGCGCTGGGCACAGCATCAGACTGGCGATCGCGTCGGGCGCTGGCCCGATCAGGGATCGCATCCCACGACACAAACAACGATACGTGGGGCGGCGGGCAGGCCCGGTCGTTCCGATGAGAGCGCGCGACAGCGGCAGTGGCGGGGCGGAGCCAGACTTCGACCGGTATCTCCCGCAGCCACCGCGCCGCCCTCCGTTCGGCTTCCGCGATCAGCAACTCAGGGACGGTCGGACAGGTCGACAAGCGCTGAAACATGACCATCATGCGTCTCCCTAAGCCATGGCGAGTTGGACGAGGCGGAAGATGACCATGCCGACGGCCACGATCAGATAGCCGCGGAGCACGAACATCCAAATGCGAGTGGCACCCGTGATGGGGTTCGGTGCCAACTGCGCCAGCGGGGGCATCCGCCACGTGCTGCGAAGCGAGCGATCGAGCACCGGCCCGGGCATGTTGCTACGGAACCGGAAAGTCAGCGTGATCCCGGCCGTGATGAGTGCCAGCACGACGCCACCGGCCAGGATGACCAGAATGGTCTCGCCAGAGATGTCAGGATACAGCACGGACGCGGTCAGGATAATCGACAGCAGCACCAGCACCGCGATCACTGCCCCGGTGAAGAGGTTGGTGAAGCGGCCATTGACCCAGGGACCCAGCACGCCGCGGTCGTTACAGAGCAGCAGCAGGAACACCGTGGCACTCGGCAGCAGAACGCCAGCCAGGGTCTGCACGCCCTGGGTGATCAGCCCAAGCGGCACGCCGGGGATCAGTACCAGTGTGGCGGCCCCGGCGATGAGGCCCGCGTAGACAAGATAGAAACCCTTGGCGTCTGTGGCCTTGCGGTGGAGCGAGTGCTTGAGCGACAGCACGTCGCCCAGGGCGTAGGCGGTAGCCAGCGACACTGCCGAGGCCCCGATGATGCTCGCGTCGATCAACGCGATGGCGAACAAAGTCGCCGGGACCGCGCCGACGTATTTCTCCAGACCGACCGAGATACCCCCAGCGTCGGTAAAGTTCCCGAACTCAGGGCGCCCAGCGAATGTGGCCGCGCAGAACGTCATCATCGCGACACCGCCGATGATGACCAGCACAATACCGATCCACAGGTCCGCCTTCTGGTAAGCAATGAAGCGGGGCGTGATGCGCTTGTCGATGACGTACGACTGCTGGAAAAATAGCTGCCATGGCGCCACCGTCGTGCCCACGATCGCGATGATCAGCAACAGCACGTCACTCAACTTGTCGCTTTCTGGCAATTGGGGCAGCACAAAGTCGCGGGCAACTTCGCCGAGCGGCGGGTGGACGGCGATAAATACGGGTACGAGCAGTAGGCTGCCAAAGCAGAGCAAAAGCGAGAACCGCTCAAAGCGCCGGAAATTACCCGTGGTTGCAGCGGCCATCGTTACCGCGGCGGCGACCAGCACGCCCCAGACCTTCGGCAGCCCGAGGTAATCAAGCCCGAGGCTCACACCGATAAACTCGGTCACGATCGTCAGACCGTTCAGGATGAACAGGTCGATGACGCTGAACGCGCCCCAGAATTTGCCGAATCGCTCGAGGATAAGGCGAGCGTGCCCGACACCGGTCACTGCACCCAGACGCAGAACCATCTCCTGGTTCACGTATAGAACAGGAACAAGCATGAGCAACGTCCACAGAAGGGTCGTGCCGTAGTTCTGCCCGGCCTGGGTATAGGTCCCGAAGGCGCCTGCGTCGTTGTCACCGACCATGACAATCAGGCCGGGTCCAACGATGACCGCAAGGGTTTTGAGTTTGGCGCGCCATGTTGTTCGGGGTTGAACATCCCCCTCGGTAATGGTGCCGAAGGCCCCGGTAATGTCACCGGCATGGGCAGAATCGAGAATGGCCAATTCGTTCGGGGGGACGGCGGTAAGGTTTGTATCGGGCATGGGTATCTCTGCGTCTGGCTTCAGGATCGGGCCTGGAGCTGAGGTCGGGTCAGATGGAGGGTTGGTGCCGCCCGGGTCGCTTGGGCAGCTTCTCGGCTATTCCGGTGGTCTCGGCGCGCTGGCGCATTTCGGCCCAGACTTGCGCGGGCTCGATACCGCATTCGTGCCACAGCACGACCAAGTGATAGAGAAGGTCCGCGCTCTCCCGAATTGCGGCGCCAGGACGCTTGCGGACCGTTTCGAGAGCCACCTCCGCAGCCTCCTCGACAACCTTCTGGGACTTCTTTCGCAGCCCGGACGCAAGAAGCTGGGCAGTCCGCGGATTTGCGGCCGCATTCACATCGTCAAGCGCCGCATACAGGCGCTCGATCTCGTTCATATCCGGGCATGGCGCCATACCACGGTCCAATTCGGGAGTCGTAAATGGGTCAATGTAAGTGAGGGCATTCATGGGCGTTGCCTCGTCTTCAGCTCGCGAACAAACGCAGGTCGGTGCGTGACGACGTCGTCCCCAAGGCCGTCATGCCTGGGGCGCAGACGCTTTTCTGGCGCGGTGATCCCGCGCCAGAGCCGTTCAGTCGGGAGGGATACGGGTTGCCACGTCGATCGCGGTCCAGTGTTGCACCGGACGGCCGTTCGGCCCGATGCGCCACGATGCGACGGGACGCAGACGGGGGGAAAGTGACGCCATCGAGAGGGCGACACCGAGGTCTGTGAAAACAGAGTACGACAGCGTGTGTTGTCGCAAAGTATCTATGTGGAGAAGGGCGGCCATGTGGCGCCTCCTTTCGCTCAAGCTGTTGCTGGAGCTTGGAAGGGCCGGGGCCGCCTAGGGTTTAGCGTCTAGTACGCAAAACTCCGGTAAGCACACGAACCATCCAAGCACGATTCCAGCCCGTCAGAACAGCAGCAGCAAACGCAACGCGCCTACTATCGCCCTCCGGGGACTGGATGCTAGGTCGGGGTTTCATGTAGTCCTTTGTTCTTGTTGCAGGCCCGGCAAAAGCCAGACCCATAGCCCGCTCGCGCAAAAAGACACTCTCGCACTTTCGGTTCTAAACAGATATACTCCACGGAGTATGAAAGCAACCCCCTTAAAGTCTCCCGAAGCTGAAAAAACGAAGCTGGTAAAGCGACTTAGCCGCATTCGCGGCCAGGTGGACGCGTTGCAGCGCGCCATTCTCGAACACGACGCGCCCAGCACGAAGTTGCTGCAGCAGGCACGCGCGTGCCGTGGTGCCATGGACGGGTTCATCGCCGAGGTTATCGAAGACCAGATCCGCGAGGTGGTCACCGACGTCGGTGTGAGGGGCGAAAACATCCAGGCGACCGAAGACCTTATCGGGCTCGTTCACACCTATCTGACATAACAGGCGGCGCGAGACATGACGTCCAGCCTTCTGTCCCAGTTCGCCAGCAGCGCGTACGCGCACACGGTCCTGGGATACGCCACCTCTTTCATTCTCGGCACGCTGATCGGGCTGGAACGGCAGTGGCGGCAGCGCAGCGCGGGACTGCGCACCAACGTCCTGGTCGCTGTGGGAGCGGCTGCATTCTCCGACCTTGGCATACGGCTGCTCGGGGCAGAGGGGGGGACGCGCATTATCTCCTACGTTGTATCCGGCATTGGCTTTCTGGGTGCCGGCGTCATCCTCAAAGACGGGACCAACATCCGGGGTCTCAATACGGCGGCCACGCTATGGTGCTCGGCGGCCGTCGGCACGTTGTCTGGCAGTGGGCTATCCGCGGAAGCCGCAACGTTGGCAGGGTTTGTGTTGGCGGGAAACACACTGCTTCGGCCGCTGGTCAACTGGGTCAACCGCCGCCCCATCAATTCCGACGTGACCGAGGCCAAATATGCGGTCCACGTCGTCTGTCACCCGCGCGACGTCTCCGATGTTCGCGATCTGTTGGATGCCGAACTCGATCGGGCGAGCTATCCAATCCGTGAAGTCAAGACGCTGTCGGACAACGATGACCAGGTCGAGCTTTCGGCTATACTGGTTCCGTCCACCGCCGCAGAGGCCGAACTCGATGCTGTGGTTGAGGCGCTTGAAGCGTCTCTGCTCGTGCTATCCGCAACCTGGTCGGTCGAAGCGAGTTCCTAAAGGACGACTGCACCCCATTTGACTGTTCGCGACCTGGTTGATCCGGGCCTTCTGATAAAAGACAGCTGAGGAGTTGAACTCGTGGATGTATTGACGAAAGCGGCCCCGGCCTGGGTACGACGCAAGCGGCACATCGACGATCTGTCGGATCCGGAGATCCTCGCTTTAGCCATCAGCAACGAGGAGGAGGCCACACGGGCTTATACGCTCTTCGCCGAGCAGCTGCGGGAGACCCACCCGGACAGCGCTCGCATGTTCACCGACATGGCGCTTGAGGAGACGGAGCACAGGCACCGGTTGATCGAGCTGTTCACCCGTAAGTTTGGCGAGACGATACCGGCCATACGCGCCGAGGATGTCCGGGGCGTATCGCAGGAGCGCGCGACCGGGCTCCTGCGACCGCTGGGGGCAGACGCGATGCGGGCGCGAGCGCGCCAGATGGAGGTAAACGCCAGCCGCTTCTACCACCAGGCCGCCAGCCGGACGCAGGATGCGACGATCCGCAATGTCCTGGGTGACCTTGCCATTGCCGAGGCGGCGCATGAGAAGACCGCCGACGAAATCAACGAAGACACGCCGCCCACCGAGGGCCGGGTGCGCGAGGTCGATGACGCAAAGAAGCGCTTCGTACTTCAGATCATCCAGCCGGGCCTGGTTGGTTTGATGGACGGCTCGGTGTCGACACTGGCCCCCGTATTCGCGGCGGCCTTCGCGACGCACTCCTCGTGGAACGCCTTCCTCGTGGGTATGGCCGCCTCTATCGGCGCCGGCATTTCGATGGGCTTTGCGGAGGCACTTGCTGACGACGGTAAGCTGTCCGGGCGCGGCACACCGTACCTGCGCGGTTTGGTTTGCGGGCTGATGACGATTGCGGGGGGTATCGGCCATACGTTGCCGTACCTCATTCCAGACTTCTGGACAGCCACCGGCGTCGCGGCCATCGTTGTGGTCCTAGAGCTGCTGACGATCGCATGGATCCAGTGGCGCTTTATGGACACGCCACCCGTTTCCGCCGTCGCGAAGGTCATGCTGGGCGGCGCGCTGGTGCTTGCGGCCGGTATCGCCATCGGCAGCAGCTAAGAGGTAACGGAGTCGGTAGGTGGGACGGTTGAAGGAATCATAAATCGGCGGCCGGTTTCCGGCGATGTCCGATACACCTGTTTGCCTGGCCACGGCCCGGTTGGGCAAACGGCGCCGTCACCGTGGCGGTAACCCAAGTCCGCCACGGGCGCGGGGCTGTCCACACCGCCCTGTATCCACCGCAGGGGCGAGGGTTCCGGTGGCAGCGTCGCTACTAGTGCACGCCCGAGCATCACGGATATCGGGTTTTTGCAGATCACTGCGCGCCGACGTCAACGGTCGGGCTCTATATTTTCGTACGATTTTAATGAGTGAAATTGAGGCGTTTCGTTTCAGCGACCCCAGGTCAGGTCGGCCACTAACTGTCGCGCACAGAGAATGACTGTGCTGGCAGACGCGATCAGGTAGCGCCGCCGCATCCCGCTTCTTTCGGCGAAGCTTGGTTGGGTCGAACAATTAATAAGCGGCGACGGTCTGCCAGGCGCACCGTGCGGCTACGAGAGGTACCAAGCCCTAATGATAAGGTTCGCGTTGCATAACACGTTGGGCAGTATTCGAATTTGAGGGAAGATCAAAAACCGCCCAAGCGCGAGCGAGGGTTCAGCGCCCTTTCCAGCCTGCCGCCATTTCTCCTCCTGATTTGGCGCACGAGCCCAGCCATGACGGGTGCGATGGTCATCCTGCGGCTCGCACGCTCCCTGCTGCCGATCGCGATGCTGTTCATCGGTAAGCTGATCATCGACGATGTTGTGCAGCTCTCACGGCAACCGGCACCCCCTTCGGGTATCGCCGCCCTGCTAAACAACGGAGTGTTGTCGCCGTTGGCCCTGCTGCTATGTGCCGAGTTGGCGCTCGCCCTGCTGACGGACGCCACCGGACGGGCCGTATCCCTGCTGAATGAACTTTTGGCCAACCGCTTCAGTGACGAGGCAAGCCTTCAGTTGATGCAGCACACGGCGACGCTGGATCTACAACACCTCGAGGATAGCGAGATCCAGGACTGCCTCGACAGGGCTCGTCGTCAGGCGGGCGGGCGAACGGGGCTGATGGGTACGGTATTCGGCCAGGCGCAGGACATGATGACGCTTGTGGGCTTCGCCGCCGGCATCGCGGCATACGCTCCGTGGCTGATCGTCATGCTGGCAGCGGCACTGATACCGGCCTTTTTCGGAGAGGCGCATTTCAACGCCGCCGCCTATGCCCTCAGCTTTAAGCGCACGGCGGATCGGCGTGAGTTGGACTACCTACGTCAGACCGGCGCTAGCACCGAGACCGCCAAGGAAGGCAAGTTGTTTGGCCTGCATGCGTTCCTGGCCGAGCGCTATCTCGCTTTATCGACCGCAATGCAGCGTGAGAACCGGGTCTTTGCTACCCGCCGTGCTGGATGGGGCGCAGCCTTCGCAGCCGTCGGGACCATGACGTACTATGCGGCCTACGCCTATCTGGCGTGGCGGACAGCCGTGGGGACGTTGTCGGTCGGCGATCTCACGTTCCTCGCCGCCTCGTTCCTGCGGTTGCGGGGATTACTGGAAGGGGTGCTGACCGGGTTTTCCAACCTGGCTGGCCAGGCGCTATATCTGCGGGACTTGTTCACATTCCTGGCTATGCGGCCGTCGATCGTGTCGCCCGCTAACCCGGCTGCGTTCCCTGCCAAGCTCGCGACGGGGATCGTGTTCGAGGACGTTGGCTTCCGCTATCCCAACTCCGAAAAATGGGCGGTCCGGCATCTCAGCTTCGAACTTCCCGCAGGACAGGTTGTGGCGCTGGTTGGTGAGAACGGGGCTGGCAAAACCACCATCGTCAAGCTGTTGACCCGGCTCTATGACCCTAATGAAGGGCGTATTCTGCTGGATGGACGCGATGTACGTGACTACGACGTGGATGCCTTGCGCGCGAATATCGGCGTCATATTCCAGGACTTCGTCCGATATGACCTGACGGTTGCGGATAATATCGCCGTCGGCCGTATCGCCGCCCGCAACGACCGCGCCGAGATCGAGCGAGCCGCCGAGCGAAGTCGCGCCGATGAAGTAATTCAGGGATTGCGGCTTGGTTACGACCAGATGGTTGGCCGGCGCTTCCGTGGAGTCGTCGATCTTTCCGGGGGCGAGTGGCAGAAGATCGCGATTGCCCGCGCATACATGCGCGATGCCGCGGTACTGGTCCTGGACGAGCCAACGGCGGCGCTAGACGCCCGCTCGGAATTCGAGGTGTTTGCGCGCTTCAAGACCCTCAGTGCTGGCCGCACATCGATGCTAATCTCTCACCGATTTTCCAGCGTCCGCATGGCCGATCGGATACTTGTGGTGGGCGGCGGTCAGGTGGAAGCGCAGGGGACCCACGAACAATTGCTGGCGCAAAACGGTCGCTATGCAGACCTGTTTGCGTTGCAGGCTGCCGGGTATCGCTGACGCTGCGCGACTAGTATCGTCGTACACCGGTACGACGATACTAAGGCGGCGATTCGTGGGGCAGAACTAATGCCCCGACCCACGGATGGGTAGGCTTAGCCCGCTACGACGCGCACCGGCACCGATTTCGATGCGGGTGTCTTCGACACCTCATCATGATGGCCGATCGGCACCAGCACGTTGCACTCCGGATAGTAGCCGCCGATCGTACCCCGGGGCAGCTTGTAGGCCGTGAGCGTAAGCCCGCCCAACCGTCGGTCCTGTCCATCGTCGACATCGGTCACCAGCGTTACGGTCTGGCCATCGGTCAGCCCAGCGGCTGCGATATCGTCGGGACACATCAGCAGGATGTCGCGCGATCCTTTGAGCCCCCGTAGCCGGTCCGAAAAGCCGTAGATCGTCGTGTTGAACTGGTCATTCGATCGCATTGTAATAAGGCGATACCGGCCTGGCGCGTCCTCGAACCCGGTCGCGTTCAGCTGACCCGGGGTTGTGAATAGCGCTTTGCCCTCGGGCGTCTTCCAAATCCGCTCATGGGCCCCGTTGCCGCGATAAAAGCCGCCCACCTCATACATACGGGCGTTGTAGTCTCGAAAATCGTCGGGATAGGTCTTCTCGATCAGGTCGCGTACCAGCCCGTAATCGGCAGTCCATTCATCCCATTTCAGACTGGGGTGCGGTGCGACCGTAGCGGCGGCGATTGCAGTGACGATCGCAAGCTCGCTCATGACCGCATCCGAGACCGGCGGACGGTCGCCAATCGACGCGTTTATCATCGAAAAGCTATCTTCGGTTGTCACGGTTTGATCGCCCGTCGCCTGTTGATCGGCTTCAAACCGGCCGAGGCACGGCAGGATGTACGCCTGCTTGGCCGGAAACAGGTGGCTGCGGTTGAGCTTGGTCGAGACCATTACGGTCATATCCTGCGCCGCCCAGGCCGCTTCCATCCGCTTCTGGTCCGGTACGGCGCGCACAAGGTTGCCACCGAGCGAGATAAACGCCTTCACCGTGCCGTCAAACAACCCCTCAACCGCCTCGACGATGTTCATGCCGTCGTTGGTCGGCGGCTCGAAGCCGAACAGTTCCTTCAGTTTATCGAACGGTATCAGGTGGGCCTTTTCGGCAATACCAACCGTGCGCTGGCCCTGCACGTTGCTGTGCCCACGAACCGGGCAACAGCCGGCGCCTAGCCTGCCGATATTACCGCGCAACAGCAGCAGGTTGACCACCATTGCGACATTCAGCGTGCCGTGCGCATGCTGCGTCAGACCCATGCCCCAGACGCCGATCACCTTTTTAGCGGCGATATAAACGTCGGCTGCCTCGCGTAGCGCGGCTTCGGTCAGGCCGGATTCCTTTTCGATCTCCGGCCAGCTTGCCGTGCGGCAGGACTGGATGAACGCATCGAACCCGATCGTATGCTGCTGTATAAACGTGTGGTCGATGACTTCGGGCTTGCCGGCTGCCTGTGCCGCATCGTCGGCTTCCACCACGCACTTACACAGACCCAGGATCGCCGCCGGATCACCGCCTGCCTTAACTTGGTGATACTGATCCGAAATGACCGTTTCCTTACCGGTAATCATCGCCAGCTTGCTTTGCGGATCGAGGAACGAGACGAGCCCCTGTTCGATTACTGGATTGAAGGTGACGATCTTGCCGCCGCGGTCCTTGAGGTCCTTGAGCGGATGGAGGAAGCGCGGGCTATTGGTGCCGGGGTTCTGACCGAAGAAGAAGAACGCATCGGTCTCCGCGAGGTCGTCCCATACGATCGTGCCCACAGGCGAGCCTATGACCTTGGTGAGGCCGACCGAAGTCGTCTCGTGGCACATATTCGAGCTCTGGGGCAGGTTGTTGTTGCCGTAGGCACGCGCAAGCAGCGCATAGAGATATGAAGCTTCAAGCCCGGCATGGCCAGAAGCGTAGAAGACCGCACTCTCCTTCGGCAGCGACCGAAGCGTCGCGCCGATCGCCGCAAACGCCTCATCCCAACCAACGGCCTCGTAACGGTCTGTGCTAACATTGTAGCGCAACGGGTGCGTCAGCCGCCCGGTCTTTTCGAGGTCGTGGTCCTTCCAACCGCGCAGCGCCGTAACGCTGTGCGCGTCATCGTTCCAGAAGTCAGGCGTGCAGCGCGCGCTGGTCAGTTCCCAGAGCGTCGCCTTCGCACCGTTCTCACAGAACTCGAACGCCGAATAGTTCGCCGGCTTCGGCCAGGCGCAGGATACGCACATCACCCCTTTCGGCTTGTTTTGCCGGCCGAGGCTCTTGACCACCGCTGGCGAAGACCATGTCTCGCCGTAGATGCGCGACATGCCCTTCATCGATCCCCAGCCTCCGGCCGGACCGGATGCGTGCGGGAGGTCAGC
>JANPPS010000016.1:0-12880 GCA_031428635.1 Rhodospirillales bacterium | reverse complement strand
CTGACCCGGCGGCCATCCATCGCCACGACCTCGAACCGCCAGCCGCCGAACACGATGCGGTCCCCCTCCCGCGGCAAACGGCGCAGCAGCGCCAGAAGAAGGCCGCCCAGGGTGTGGTAACTGCCTTCCGCCGGCAGGGCGGGAAGCTGCAGGCGGGCCTTGATTTCATCAACGGGCATGGACCCATCCAAATGCAGCGTGCCCTTGGCGGCGGCCGGGTCGACGGTGGTGGGGACGGGGTCGGCCTCCCCGCCCACGATCGCCTGTAGCACGTCGGCGGCGGTCACGACCCCTTCGAAACTACCATATTCATCCATGACAATGGCGAGTCCCACGTGATCGCCCTTCAACCGCTCCAGGGCGTCTAGCGCGGTGACCTTGTCCGGTATCACCATCGGCTTCTGCAGTGTGGCTGCCACCGACAGGTCACCGCCGGCCAGAATGCGGTCCAGCAGGTCCTTCGCCTGTACGACGCCCACGACGTTGTCGATCGATCCATCGCACACCACGAACCGGCTGTGTCGCGCGGCGGCCAGCGTCGCCACGATCTCGTCCCGGGTATCGGTCCGGTCGATCCAGGCCAGCTCCGTCCGCGGTGTCATAATGGCGCGGACGGGCTTGTCGGCCAGACGTAGCAGCCGCTCAATCATGTCGCGCTCGCCATGCTCCAGCACGCCCTCCTGCGCGCCCTCGGCCAGGACGGCGCTTAGCTCCTCCTCCGTCACGCCCTGCCGCTCCTCGCGGTGCTTGCCGAATAAGCGCAGCACGAGGCCCGACGACCTGCCGAGCACCCACACAATCGGCGCCCCCACGCGGGACAGCCAAGCGAGCGGCCCGGCCACCACGGCGGCGACCCGCTCGGGCTGACGCAGGGCGAGTTGCTTGGGCACCAGCTCGCCGATCACGAGGGTCAGAAACGTTGTTGTGACGACAACGACGGCGAGCGACAGGCTTTCGGCGAACGGGGCCAACTTGGGTACGTCGAGTAAGACAACCTGCAGTCGCGCGGTGATGCGGGCGCCGCCGAACACGCCGGCCAGGACACTGACGAGTGTGATGCCGACCTGCACCGTGGGTAGGAAGCGTTGCGGATCGTCACTCAGTAGCCGGGCCGTGGTAGCGCCGGGTACGCCCTGCCGCTCCAGCACCATCAGCCGCGCCCGGCGGACGCTGACCAGCGCGAGCTCGCTCATGGCGAAGACGCCGTTCAGTATTATGAGCAGGAGAATAACAAGCAGTTCGAACCAAAGCTCCATGAAGGCTTCATAGCCCATCACGCGTCGGCGTGCAGGGCTTGTAGTCGGAATGGGGTGCGGGCAAATCGAACAGATGAGAATGGTGCCCCTGCCCGCTTTGTTACTCGGCCTCGGTGGTCTGATCCCCTTCGTGGCAATTAGCCTGCTGGCCGGCATGGCGGGCGCGGAGTGGCAGGGCAAGGCGCTGCTGGCGCTCACAGCCTACGCGGCGGTGATCCTGGCGTTCCTGGGCGGGGTGCATTGGGGGTTTGCGCTGATGTCTGCGGCATCGGATGGCGTGCAGCGGACGCGCTTTGTCCTGGGCATCGTGCCGTCGCTGGTGGGGTGGGCCGGATTGCTGGTGTTGTTCACGGGGCTGGAGACGATGGCCGTCGCGATCGAGGCAGCCGGGTTCATGGCGCTGACGATCGTGGAGGGTCGGGCGTCCAGGCAGGGGCTAGTGCCGGCGGGGTACATGGCGCTGCGATATGTGCTGTCGGCGGTGGTTATCGGTTGCCTGGTTTCGGTGTGTTTGCTGCGAGTGTTTGGGACGCGGTTGGGTTAGCTACGTGCCGTCAACTCTGGCAACGTGAAGTGTTACACGTGCTATGATCAGAGGGTTCAGTCAGAGGGGTCACAAGCTACCTTCCGAACAATAAACCGGCGCAGCGTGCAGGGCGATCCTGTTGAGTGGGTCGAGCGTATTCCGGCCTACTTGGACGCAGTGGCCACGGTCAGTGATATGAACCTGCCCGGCTTTCGGTACCATGCGCTGAAACGAGACCCGGCCGGGTTCTGGACCGTGATGGTGTCTGGAACCTGGCGCGTGACCTTTCTTTTGACGGATTGCCATGCAATCCAAGTCCAACTGATTGTCTACCATTCGAAGCATAAACGATGACGGTGAAGAACTCTCCGCAGCTAGGGATGTCCGTCAAGCATGGCTGTCCAAAGCTTCTAAACCTGACCATCACGGAGGGCACTGAGGTCCTGGCAGTCAGCCGTAAGGCTCTGTCCGACCTCCTTCACGGCCACGCTGGACTATCGCTCATCATAGCGCTTCGGCTAGTTCAGGCGTTTATGGCGGCGCAGAGATCTGGTTACGGGTCCAACCCGCTTACAATTTGTCCCAAGTAATGAAGCACGCGCAAACGATCAACGTGCAGCGCATGCCAATGACGGACCGGGTCAGGTAGGTTCGCGTCGGTTGAAACTCCCGCAAGGCGTTAGCCTGCAGGCAGCCCCGGTATAAGCACCCCGAACGACTGCAGTATCAGCACCGCATTGAGGCACAAAACTACTGCCGCCCCGCCGATCGCCGCCGCATTCGTAAGCGGGCCGTTGGCGAACTCGCCCATGATGTCACGCCGCCGGGTGAACAGCACCAGGGCCACCATTGGGATGGGTAGGGCGAAGGACAGTATAACCTGACTGACTACCAGCGCCTCCGTCGCGTTCACCCCCAACGCCACAACCACGAACGCCGGTACCATCGTCACCAAGCGACGCAGCCAGACCGGAATGTGGAAGCCCACGAACCCCTGCATGATCATCTGCCCGGCCATCGTCCCCACCACCGAGGACGAAATGCCGGACGCCATCAGCGAGACCAGGAATACGCCGGCCGCCGCCCCGCCCAGCAATGGCGTCAGCGTGTGGAACGCCGTCTCAATCTCTGCCACCTCGGGGTGGCCTTCGTGAAACGCGGCCGACGCCATCATCACCATCGCCATGTTGACTGCGCCCGCGAGGGCCAGGGCGACGATGCACTCGCGGTTGGAAAAGCGCAGCAGCATGCGTCGTTCCCGTACGTCCGCGCCCGGCACGCGGTTCTGTGTGAGGCCGGAATGGAGATACAGCGCGTGCGGCATCACCGTCGCGCCGATGATCGCGACGGAAATGGTCAGCGCGGCGGCGTCCGGCATCGATGGGATCACCGCGCCGAGCCCCGCCTGCCCCCAAGCCACCGGGGCGATCAGCATTTCAATCAGGTAGCAAAGCCCGACGACGGCCACGAGCCCGCCAATAATCAGCTCCATGGGCCGGAAGCCGCGGCCCCCGGCCATCAGAATTGCATAGGTGACGATCGCGGTGACAGCCATGCCGGCGATAAGCGGCAGGCCGAACAGCAGCGACAGTCCGATGGCGCCGCCCAAGAATTCGGCCAAATCGGTGGCCATCGCCGCAACCTCGCTAATGGCCCACATCGAGTAGCGGACCGGCGGTGGAAACTGGTCGCGACAAAGCTCGGCCAAGTTATGGCCCGTGACGATGCCTAGCTTGGCGGACAGCGCCTGAAACAGCATGGCAATCAGGTTTGCCACCACCACGACCCAGAGCAGCGTATAGCCGTACTGGGACCCGGCCTGAATGTTGGTGGCGAAGTTGCCAGGATCCATATACGCGATCGAAGCGACCACGGCTGGGCCAGCAAACAGAAACGCGGACCGCACGCCACGCCGTTTACCTGCCAAAACCCCTCGGATTGCAATATCCGTACGGTCGCTCATGCCTGGTCGTACGACAGGTTTGGACGCCGCAAGGTCGTTCATGAATTGATATCTCCTAGCCGGGATGTAACGTTGGCTACACTCCTGTCAACCGGCCCGATGTCGAAGCCTACCATCCAGGGATGATCGTTGGCTTCATGGTGGAGCGTGCGGGTTATCTATCGCCAAGGTAGAAGTTTAGCCTAAGCTACATCTTCGCGTGCCGGTCAGCGGTCGATCCGATCGGCGGTGCCAGCAGCAGACCAGGGCGGAGCGGGCGATGACAACGGAGACTAGGGTGAGTTCGGACACAGCCAGCCCTGGCTTGCCCGAGGAGCCGACCCAGGCCGAACGGTTCGGTAAAGCCCGGTCCGATCGTTCATCGGCATTGCTCGAGGACTATGTCGAGTTGATATCCGACCTACTCGCCAGCCAGGGTGAGGCGCGCGCGACTGACATCGCGCGGCGGCTGGGCGTGTCGCACGCGACTGCCATCAAGAGCGTACAGCGCCTGAAGCGGGAGGGCCTGGCAACCGCGCGGCCGTATCGCGGCGTGTTCCTCACGCCCGCCGGGCAGGATTTGGCCGAACGGGTCCGCCACCGGCACCGGACCGTGGTGGCCCTGCTGGTCGCGGTCGGCGTCCCGATCGAGGCGGCGGAGTCGGACGCGGAGGGGATGGAGCACTACGTGTCCGAGCCGACACTTGCCGCGTTCGACACCTTTTTACGGCGGGCGTGACGCGGCCGCCGCCGGTATGCTCGCAACGCCGGAATGCTGGCGTGGACCGACTCCTCTAGAGCTGACACTGGCCCGTCGGCGATCAGCGCTCCGGCGCCCAGGCGATAGCGATGCGTTGGCGCTGGCCGCCGCTGAACTCGTGCGGAAAGCGGAGATCGGCCGGGCACGAGTAGACAAGCATCGGTCAGTTTTCTAGCGTAGGTTGCAGTCAGGGGGTTTGCATGCGGGCGTTCTGGGATCCGGTGCAACGCAACCACGCGCCACGCTTCTTTTTACAGCGTGGCCAGGTACGCCCCAATCTAGAAACGCCGGAGCGTGCGGAAGCGCTGCTAACCGGGCTCGCCATCCTGGCCGTCGTACCAGAATTGCCAAACCCGCTCGATCGGGCCGCGCTGCTGACCGTGCACGATGCCGCGTACCTCGATTTCCTCGCTGGCGCCCCGGCCGAGTGGGCGGCGCTCGATGATGCAGGGCCGGAATTGGTGCCGAATATCCACCCATCGCCGGAGATGCTGGCCCAGGGTGCGATGCCCGGCGGGCTGGTCGGCCGCCTGGGCTGGTACACGGCGGATACATCTTGCCCGATCGGCCCCCACACCTGGCCCGCTGCGTGCGCCGCCGCCGCGTGCGCCATTGCCGCGGCCGACGCCGTGGCTGGCGGGGGCAGGGGTGTCGCGTATGCGCTGGCGCGTCCGCCGGGCCACCACGCGTATCCGGCGCGGGCGGGCGGGCATTGCTACCTGAACAACACAGCGCTGGCCGCCGAACGGTTACGAGCCCGGGGGGCGGCGCGGGTCGGAATACTCGATATCGACGCCCATCATGGTAACGGGACGCAGGGCGCGTTCTGGACGCGGGATGACGTGCGTACTGCAAGCGTCCACGGTGACCCAGCGGGCTACTATCCCTGGTACGTCGGCCATGCGGGTGAGGTGGGTGCCGATGCCGGGCTGGGCGCTAACGTGAACCTGCCACTGCCGCGTGGGACCGGGGATGGGCCGTGGCTCGACCGGATAGCGCATGCGCTGGATTGGCTGGGTGACGTGGACGCACTGGTTGTGGCGCTGGGCTTCGACGCGTCGGTGGACGAGCCGCTCTCGTTCTTGCGCATCACCGATGACGGGTTTGCCCGCGCCGCCGCCCTGATCGCCACCCGCCGCCACCCGACCGCGATCGTGCAGGAGGGCGGGTACAATACCGCAACCCTCGGCCCACTGCTGGCTCGCACCTTGGGCGCGTTCGGATGAGCATAGCCCAGGTCCACAGCTTTGCGTTCAGCGGGATCGAGGCCGCGCCCGTCACCGTGCAAGTCCAAATCAGCGCAGGCCTGCCCGCGTTCCTGGTCGTAGGCCTGGCGGATAAGGCCGTCGGTGAGGCGCGGGAGAGGGTACGCGCGGCGCTGACCGCCATGGGCCTGTCGCTGCCGCCCCGCCGGGTATTGATCAATCTGGCACCAGCCGATGTGCTGAAGGAGGGCAGTCATTTCGACTTGCCGGTCGCACTCGCCGTCCTGGCGGCGATGGACGTGCTGCCGCGGGACGAGCTGACGGGCTACGCGGCACTCGGCGAGTTGTCGTTGGACGGCGCGATCAATCCCGTAGCCGGCGTGCTGCCCGCGGCAATGGCCGCGTCGGCGCGCGACCTCGGTCTGATTTGCCCAGCCGCGCAGGGGGCAGAGGCAGCGTGGGCCGGGCGGATCGAAGTACTGGCGGCACCGAGCCTGCTGGCGCTGATCAACCATTTCCGCGGCACGCAGGTGCTGACGCCGCCCGAGCCCGATGCGTCCGATCCCGGCCACGCGCCCGGCCCGGACCTGGCGGACGTGCGCGGAATGGAGACGGCCCGCCGTGCGTTGGAGATCGCAGCCGGTGGCGGCCATAACCTGCTGATGGTCGGCAGCCCCGGCGCCGGCAAGTCGATGCTGGCCGCCCGTATCCAGGGCCTACTGCCTGACCTGCACCCGGCCGAGGCGCTCGAGGTTTCTATGATCCACAGCGTCGCCGGGCTGCTGGATGGCGGACGCCTGGTGATGCGCCCGCCATTTCGTGAGCCGCATCACGGCGCGTCACAGGCGGCACTCGCGGGCGGCGGCGGTCGCGCCCGGCCCGGTGAAGTGAGCCTGGCCCATCGTGGCGTGCTATTTTTGGACGAGTTACCGGAGTTTGCACGCGGCGCGCTGGAGGCGTTGCGCCAGCCGTTGGAGGCCGGGCGGACCACCGTCTCCCGCGCTACCGCCCACGTGACGTACCCGGCGCGGTTTCAGCTTGTGGCCGCCATGAACCCGTGCCGCTGCGGCTATCTGGGCGACGCGTCGCGGGAATGCAGCAAGGCACCCCGCTGCGGCGAGGAGTACTTGAACCGCATCAGCGGGCCATTATTGGACCGGATCGACATGGTCGTACACGTGCAGCCGACACCCCCGGTCGAGCTATCGCGCGCGCCGCCGGGTGAGGCGAGTGCGGTGGTGGCAGCGCGGGTAGCGCAAGCACGGTCGGTGCAACGCAAGCGATACGGGGCGGGCACGAACGCCGAGGCCGATCTGGACGCGATCGTACTGCAGCCCGCAGCGCGTGAATTAGTGGAACAAGCGGCCGAGCGGCTACGGCTTTCGTCCCGTGGGTTCACGCGCGTGCTGCGTGTAGCGCGGACGATCGCGGATTTGGCCGGGGCGGCGGAGGTACGGCGGGCCGATGTGGCGGAGGCGCTGGCGTATCGGCACCGGATACCGGGGCGGGGGCGGTGATGGTCGGCGGGTAATTTAAGGGCGCAGGCTATCGTTGCCGCTACAGTCGTCCGATTACGCCCTAAAACCAGCGACTAGCCGACGCTGGTCACTCTGCAACACCTAGCGATGCCTGCAGCTCAATCCACTCCCGTTTGCCCAGCCCGCTCGTCTCCAACACCACAGCTTCCCCGGCGAGCATGCGTCGCACCACGGCCAGCATCGACGCGGACAGCGTGACGGCGCCAACCCGGTAATCTAAAAACGCAGCGTAGGTCTGTGGCACCCACGCCGCTACGGTCTTCAGCATGGCGTCGGCATAGGCCCGGATCTCGTATTGCGCGTGGCTGTCTGCCCGCAGCGCCAAGAACCCGAGTAGATTATGCAAATCCGCCTTCCAATACCATTGCGTGTAGGTATTGAGCGTAAGGTTTATCCGCGCCAATTCCCGCGCCAGCGCCGGGCGGCCGGGGTCTGCGTCCTCGTTCAGCAAATGGGCATACGTCGAGTACGTCCGCTCCGCATCGTCACGCAGCAAACCCAGCACCTCGGTGGCTTCGTCGCCCGACAGGACGGTACCGCGGCCCTGGCGGTTATCGGTGCTTTGTACGGCCAGGTGCTCGGGCGCTGGTAGGTAGAACTCACGATCCAAAATGCTGTACCGGGCGCTGATTTCGTTCACGTTCGCCGTGCGGTGGCGGATCCATTGCCGGGCCACGAAGATCGGTAGCTTCACGTGATACTTGATCTCGCACATCTCGAATGGCGTGCTGTGCCGGTGCCGCATCAAATAGCGGATCAGGCCCATATCTTCGCTGACCCGGCGCGTACCCCGGCCGTAACTCACGCGCGCTGCCTGCACGACCGCGGCGTCGTCACCCATGTAGTCGACCACGCGGACGAAACCGTGGTCCAGCACCGGCATGGCTTCATAGAGCATTGCCTCCAGCGCCGGCACCGTCGCGCGCCGGGTTGGGGTCGTGGCCGCCTGCTGGGCGGCAATTTCATCGAGCTGATCAGGAGTGATGGACATGCGGATACCCCTAGCATCCGGACCTCGCTTCGACTACATATGACATGCTTGTAAAGGCTATGGTGATAAACGGTATTCGGAATAAGCGTTGTGGACCCGGGGGCAGTGCCCGGCGCCTCCACCAACTTCTTACGGGGGCGACACAGGCTCGACACGCGTAGTAAAGGCGTACCTTTTGCCCGGCATGATACCGCCGTTATCGGGTCATATCACAAGTGCCAATGACAATCATGAAGCACTCGCGATCGCTGCGTAAGCAGTGACACGCGCGGTTCGGGGGGCACCGGGCAACAGAAGCCCCCCACTCTTTCCCAATACCTCTCGGATCGGCTAAAGACAGCGGATGGAAGACCCACCCGACGGCGTCATCGTAGCCAGCCCCGACAGCCTATTGCCGTACGACCTCTGGACGGAGGAAGCGTTGCGCTTGGTTGTCGTCCGCGCCCTCGCCCATGTGGGCGCAGAGGGAATGCCCGGCGATCACCATTTTTATGTCAGCTTTCGTACCGATCGTCCCGGCGTCGGCATACCCGCCCGGCTACTGGCGCAGTATCCGCATGAGATGACGATCGTTCTGCAACACCAGTTCTGGGACCTCACGGTTGATGAGCCGGAGGGCTGGTTCAGCATCGGGCTTTCGTTCGGCGGAATACCCTCCACGCTGCATGTACCGTTCGCCGCCGTCACGGCTTTCGCCGACCCGCACGTGTCGTTTGGCCTACGCTTTCACGTGCCCGGTGAAGAGGCCGCCAACGATGATCCGGCCATCGAAGAGCCCGAACCACCGAGTGAGACACCGCAGGTCGTGAGCCTGGACGCATTTCGCCGTAAGCCGGCACCCAAGGGCTGACAGTCATGGATAGCGTGCCGCCCCGCCCGACCGGATTTACCTACAGCCCCATGTTTCCACTGGCGGATCGCGATACGCCCTGGACCCGCCTCGATATCCTGGGCGTACGGACCACCACCTGCGACGGTCAAACGGTGCTGCGTGTGACGGCCGAGGCACTGACCGAGCTTGCGTTCCATGCCTTCCGTAACGTGAGCCACTTGCTGCGCCCCACCCACTTGGCCCAGTTGCGCGCAATTCTTGATGACCCAGAGGCGTCGGCCAATGACCGCTTCGTCGCACTCGATTTATTGAAAAATGCGTCGATCGCAGCCGGCGGCGTGCTGCCGATGTGCCAGGATACCGGCACCGCGATGGTGTTCGGCAAAAAGGGCCAGCGCGTCTGGATCGATGGCGATGAGGAAGAAGCGCTCAGCTACGGCGTCCACCGCACGTTCACCGAGACCAATCTGCGCTACTCGCAGATGGCGCCGCTGACGATGTTCGACGAACGCAACACCGGCAACAACCTGCCCGTTCAGTTCGATATCATGGCCGCGCCCGGCGACCATCACGCGGACGAAATGCACCTGATGTTCGTCGCCAAGGGCGGCGGATCGGCCAATAAGAGCTTTCTGTTTCAGGAAACGCGCGCCATCCTGAACCCGGCCAAGCTGGTCGAGTACTTGGGCACCCGCATACGCACGCTCGGCACGTCGGCCTGCCCGCCCTACCATCTGGCGATCGTGATCGGCGGCACGTCGGCCGAATTATGCCTCAAGACCGTAAAGCTCGCTTCGACCAAGTACCTCGATACGCTACCGACCGAGGGATCGATGGCCGGGCACGCGTTCCGGGACTTGGCGATGGAGCAACAGGTTCTTGAACTCACCCGCACGCTGGGCATCGGTGCGCAGTTCGGCGGCAAATACTTCTGCCATGACGTGCGGGTAATCCGCCTGCCCCGCCACGGCGCCAGCCTGCCCGTCGGCATTGGCGTCAGTTGCAGTGCCGACCGCCAGATCCTGGCCAAGATCACCCCGGACGGCGTGTTCCTCGAAACGCTCGAACACGACCCTGCCCGCTTCCTGCCGGAGGCCACGGCGGAGGTACTGGGCGATGACGCTGTTCGGATCGACCTGAACCAACCAATGGACACCATCCGCCGTCAGCTCAGCGGCTACCCGGTCAAGACCCGGCTGTCGTTGACGGGCACTGTGGTCGTCGCGCGTGACATCGCCCACGCCAAGCTGAACGAGCGATTGGACGCCGGTGAGGGCCTTCCGCAGTACATGAAGGACCACCCCGTTTACTACGCCGGTCCCGCCAAGACCCCGGCCGGCATGGCCACCGGCAGCTTCGGCCCCACAACGGCCGGGCGCATGGACAGCTACGTCGCCGCGTTTCAACGCGCGGGCGGGTCGTTGGTCATGCTGGCCAAGGGCAATCGGTCCCGCGCCGTCCGCGACGCGTGCCAGGCCTATGGCGGCTTCTATCTTGGCAGTGTCGGTGGCCCCGCGGCCCGCCTGGCGCAGGACTGCATTTGCAAGGTGGAAGTGCTGGAGTACGCCGAACTCGGCATGGAAGCCGTCTGGCGGATCGAGGTTGAGGATTTTCCGGCGTTCATCGTCATCGACGATAAGGGCCACGATTTCTATGATGGATTGGAGTAGCCATGCGCTTCACGGTCGACCGTCTGGACCACGTTGTGCTGAACGTCCGCAATGTCGAAATCGCAGCCAGCTGGTATCAGCGCGTGCTGGGTATGGAGCGGGAGGAATTCGCTGTCGGGCCCGATGATCGGGTGGCGCTGAAGTTCGGCGGCCAGAAGATCAACCTGCGCCCCCATGACGCGCCAGCGCAGACCTGGCCCACGGGTATCGTGTCCACGCCGGGCGCCGCCGACCTGTGCTTCGTGGCCGCGATGGGCGGCGAGGATGTGGTCGACCATTTGGACGATTGCGGTGTCACGATCGTACACGGTCCGATAAGCAAAACCGGCGCACTTGGGCCCATCGAATCCGTTTATTGCCGAGACCCGGACGGCAATCTGATCGAGATCGCATCCTACCTCAGGCGATGACCGACCCGTACGATTTCGTCCTTCCGGCTGATCGCATTGCCAACCACCCTGCCCGGCCGCGTGACAGCGCGCGATTGCTGCACGTGGGGAGCCTTTCCGATCTGCATGTGACGGACTTACCGAGCCTGCTGCGGGCAGGCGACGTGCTGGTCGCGAACGACACGCGGGTGATACCGGCGCAGCTGAGCGCGACACGGGGCGCGGCACGGATCGGCCTGACCCTCGATCAACCGCGGCCGGACGGCACATGGCATGCGTTGGCCCGTAACGCGCGCCGGTTGCGGCCCGGCGACACACTGGATTTCGACCGGGCACCGGGTCTGCAGGCGACGGTGCTGGCCTGCGCGGACGGTGCGGCGACGGTGCGGTTCAATGTCGATGGGGCCGCATTTCAGGCAGCGCTGCAGCAGGCAGGGGCGCTGGCATTGCCGCCTTATATTCCGCGCCCGAATGGCCCGACGCCCGACGACGCGACGGACTATCAGACGATATTCGCCACCCATGACGGCGCCGTCGCCGCACCCACGGCCGGGCTGCACTTCACGCCCGCCTTGCTAAGCGCCCTGTCTATACCGCGCGTGACGGTCACGCTGCATGTCGGCGCCGGCACGTTCCTGCCGATGCGGGATAGCGTGGCCGACCACGTCATGCACCGGGAGCGTGGTACGATCACCCCAGACGCCGCCGCTGCGATAAACGCCGCCAGCCGGGTCGTGGCGGTCGGTACGACTACATTGCGGCTGTTGGAATCCGCGGCCGGCCCGCACGGTGTCGCGCCGTTCGACGGTGACACGGCCCTGTTTATCCAGCCCGGCTTCACGTTCCGGGCGGTGGGTGCGCTGATGACCAACTTCCACCTGCCGCGCAGCACGCTGTTCATGCTCGTCTGCGCATTCGCCGGCACCGCCCGCATGCGCGCCGCCTATGCCCATGCGATCGACGCCGGCTACCGCTTTTACTCCTACGGGGACAGCAGCTTTTTGGAACCAGCGTGATCTTCCACCACACCGTTCACGCAACCGACGGTGCCGCGCGCACCGGTACACTGCACACCGCGCACGGCCCGGTCAGGACACCGACGTTCATGCCCGTCGGCACCGCCGGCACGGTGAAGGGCATGATCATGGACCAGGTGCGCGGCACCGGCGCCGGAATTGTGTTGGGCAACACCTATCACCTCATGCTTCGCCCCGGCGCGGATCGGGTCGAGCGGCTGGGCGGCCTGCACCGGTTCATGGATTGGCCCGGCCCGATCCTGACCGATAGCGGCGGGTACCAGGTTATGTCGCTGGCCGGGCTGCGTACGTTGGACGAGGGCGGGGTCACATTCCGCAGCCATCTGGACGGTACCGCCTACCGCCTGACACCCGAAAGTGCGACGGGCATCCAGCACCAACTCGACGCCACCATCACTATGGTTTTGGACGAGTGCACGCCGTTTCCCGCAACGCATGAGCAGGCCGAGACCAGCAATGCCCTGTCGATGCGCTGGGCCCGCCGATCACGCGACGCGTTCGTGGCCCGGCCGGGTTATGCGCAGTTCGGCATCGTCCAGGGTGGGGTGTACCCGGACCTGCGCGCCCGATCGGTCGCAGACCTGCTGGCGATCGGGTTCGAAGGCTATGCCGTGGGGGGCCTCGCGGTCGGTGAGGGCCAGGCAATGATGCTGGAGGTGCTGGACGCGACCGTGCCGCATCTGCCGGCTGACCGGCCACGGTATCTGATGGGCGTGGGGACACCGGACGATCTG
>JANPPS010000015.1:0-5698 GCA_031428635.1 Rhodospirillales bacterium | reverse complement strand
GCACAAAGCTGGCGCCGTCGAACACCAGCTCGTCCTGCCCGCCGACCAGGCCCACGAACACGAACGGCAAGCCCGTTTCGACCACGCGCGCCACGCCGAGTGCGACCCGGCGGTCATGCTTACCATCCTCGAACGGGCTGCCGTTGATGCTCAGCAGCAGCTCAGCACCGGTTTCAGCCAGCGTCTCACTGACGGCCGGCAACCAGAAGTCTTCACACACCATGAGCCCGAGGCGTAGGCCGCGCACAACCACCGGGCCGGGGCATGGGCCCGGGTCAAACACGCGCTTTTCGTCGAACACGCCGTAGTTCGGCAGTTCGTGCTTTGCGCGCCGGGCCAGGATACGGCCCTCGTCGAGCACGTACGCCGCGTTGTACAGCAGCGCGCCATCCGCCCACGGCCCGCCGACAATCAACGCCGGGCCGCCATCGGCCGTGTCTGCCGCCAGCGCCGCGATCGCCGCCTCACACTGGGCGACGAAGGCGGGTTTGCGCACCAGGTCTTCTGGCGGATAGCCGCCGACCGAGAACTCGGGCGTTACCACCAGGTCGGCACCCTGCGCCGCTGCCGTCGAACGCGCGGCGCGTATGCGGGCCACATTGGCGTCCACGTCGCCAACGACCGAGCTGATCTGGGCTAACGCGATCTTCACGCCGCATGCTCCTTGATGGCATCCGGCAGGGCATTGAGCAGGAATTCGCGCCCGACCTTCACCTGTGCCACGCCGTCATAGGCAACAATATCGGCTGTTGCGTAGGTTTCATGCCAATCGGTCGGGATAAAGCTACCCGTGCCCACGACGTCAATCGGCGCCTTCGTATCTGCCATCACCCGGCACTTCTCCACACCAAATCCGCTGCTGACCACAATTCTCACCCGCGGGAAACCCGCCTCATCCAACGCTTCCCGCATGCGCCAGATGGCCGCAGCCGACACGCCGGTTCCCACCAGATGTCGTAGCTCGCTGTCGCTTCGGTAGTGGCGGATCGCACCCGGCGCGCGGCGCTCCAGCACGGCGTAGCTCTCCTGCGGATCAAGCCCCTCCAGATACCGTCCGCCATGGGTATCGAGGCGCAACGATAGCCGTCCGGCGCCGGCGAGGTCGGAGAAGCGGCGGCACACGTCGAGGCCGTCCGTCACCTCCCGCCCGAAATAGTCGATCAGCGCCGTCAGCTCGTCATTCGGAAACGTTTCATGGAACATTTCCGCGGCGCGCACTGTCGACCCGGCATAGCCGATCAGCGCGTGCGGCATCGTGCCGAGGCCATGCTCCATACCGAAAAAGGGTGCCGCGAGGTCGGTCGACGCGCCCGCGAAACCCAGCGCCCCCTCCCGCTGGGCGGCCTGGCTGCCGACGGCGGCGGCGTACGCCATCATCGCCTGCATCTCGGCACCCGCGCAGTGTCGCGCCTCCATCGCCAAAAACCGCACGCCGGGCAGAACGGAGCACATCTGGAACGCGTTATGGGCCGCCACGCATGCGGCGCCGAGCTTTTGCAGAAACAGCGTCTCGCAATCCGCCAAGGCGTGAAAACTGCCGGTTATATAGACAATCGGCTCGCCTGCGCCGACCCACACGCCCTCCGGCCGCGGTACGTGGAAGCTGAACCGCGTGTTGCGGGCTGTGGCGACGGCAGCCAGCCAGTCCAGCATCAGGCGGGGCGCGGAAATTACCGGGCGGCGCAGGAACACGGCGTACGTGACGCGCTTATCCCCAAACCGGCCCACGACGTCGCGCGTGCGGTTGAAATACGCGTCGGTGCGTAGCGCGATGTCTTTATCGAGTGTCATTGCGCGGCGACCATTATGCGGGGAGTCCGGCGCGCCTTCAGTTCTTCGGCGACCAGGAACGCCAGCTCCAACGACTGCTCCGCATTCAGGCGCGGGTCGCAGCTTGTTTCGTACCGTCCGCCCAGGTCACGTTCGGTCAACTGGTGCGCGCCGCCGATGCACTCCGTCACTTCCTGGCCTGTCATCTCGATATGCACGCCGCCGGCCCATGTCCCCTCGGCCGCGTGCGCGTCAAAGAAGCCTCGGACCTCGGCCAGTATCTGGTCGAAGCTGCGCGTCTTGACCGGCGGCCGGTTGGTTTGCGCGGTCGTGTTGATGGTGTTGCCGTGCATCGGATCGCACAACCACACCACCTGCCGCCCAGCCCGCTGAACGGCGCGCAGCAGCGGCGGCAGTTTTTGCGTGACGTGCGCGGCACCCATGCGGGTAATAAGCGTCAGCCGGCCGGGCTCATCGGCCGGGTTCAGGCGGTCGATCAGGCGCAGCAGGTCGTCCGGCGCCATCGTGGGCCCGACCTTCAACCCGATCGGGTTGCGGACGCCACGCAGGAACTCGATGTGCGCGCCGTCGAGCTGCCGGGTACGGTCGCCGACCCACAGAAAATGCGCGCTACAGGCGTAGGGATCGCCGGATGTGCTGTCGATGCGGGTCAGCGCCTGCTCGTACGGCAGCAGCAGCGCCTCGTGCGAGGTGTAGAAGTCGGTTTCGCGGATCTGTGGCGTGTTCAGGCTGCTCATGCCGCAGGCGGCCATGAAGGCCAGCGTCTCGTCTATACGGGCCGCCAGGTCCTGGTAGCGGGCGGCCAATGGCGAGCGGGCGGCGAAGTCCAGGTTCCAGCGGTGCACCTCATGCAGGTCCGCGTAGCCGCCATTGGCGAAGGCGCGCAGTAGATTGAGGGTGCCAGCGGACTGGAAGTAGCCGGTCTCCATGCGTGTCGGATCGGGAATGCGGGCAGCGGCGTCGAAGGTGGGGCCATTGATGATGTCGCCACGATAGGTGGGCAGCGTCTCACCGCCGACGGTTTCGGTGTCGCTGCTGCGGGGCTTGGCAAACTGCCCGGCCATGCGGCCCATCTTAACAACTGGCACGCTGGCACCAAACGTGAGGACGACGGCCATTTGCAGCAGCACGCGAAAGGTGTCGCGGATGACGTTGGCCGTGAAATCGCCAAAGCTTTCCGCGCAGTCACCACCCTGCAGCACGAACGCCTGACCCTGTGCGGCAAGCGCCAGCGCTGACTTCAGCCGCCGCGCCTCACCTGCAAATACCAGGGGCGGATAGCCCGCCAGCCGTCGCTCGGCCGCGGCAAGGGCGTCCGCGTCTGGGTAGGTCGGCGCTTGCAGCACCGGGCGGCTTCGCCAGCTGCTGGAAGTCCACGCAACCAAGGGGCTGTGATGGCGATCGGTCATAGCACGCTCCGTCCGCGCGGTCGGTGCGCGGCTCCACCTGTCATTATCCCAGCAAAAGCGGGATGTGGCTACCACACTCGTCGATTGTCCTCCCGGACCGGTCAAGTCGGAACTGCAACACTTACTGACAATCGGCTTCGTTTTACGATTGACCTCCGGAGTATCGCCGGTATATCGTTTTGATATAATAATGGAGTAGTCCGATGCCGTTTCTATTCGCCCTTTTTACCCTGCTCGTCTCTGCCCCGGCATGGGCAGGAGTCGTGCCGCTGATCCCCGCTCCGATGGCCGTCCCGGAACCCGCGACCCTAGCTCTGCTAGCAGCCGGCGTTGGCGCGATTGCGGTCGCGCGTCGTCGCCGGAAGTAGGCTCATGGAGGAGTGGCTCGGCGCCGCAGTCGCCTGGTATGGCCCGGCGACCGTCGTCCTGCTGCTCGCGCTGGCCGGCTTGGAAGTTGTGCTCGGCCGGGACGGTTCAAACCGGCGGCTGATCACCAACCTCGCCTGCTGGCTTCTTGGCGGTTTAGCCGCGAGTTGGTTACCGGAACCCTGGTTCGGCTGGTCCGGATTGCGCCCGTTCGCCTGGATACAGAACGTGGCGGGCGCGACTGGAGTACTCGTGGCCGCATTCGTGATCCTCGATCTGTTCAGCTACGCGATGCATCGGCTGGAGCATCGGATCGAGTTTCTGTGGCGGCTTCATGCCGTCCACCATGCCGACCCGATCGTAGACGCCAGCACCGGGGTGCGTCACCATCCTGGCGAGGTCGTCGTGATCGCCCTGGCCGGAGGGGCGCTGTTCGCGATGCTCGGCCTGCCGGGCTGGGCCATTGCGGCGGCCGGGACCGTGTTGCTCGGTTGGGCGATGGTGCAGCACGCAGACCTACCCTGGCCCGCTACGATCGATCGAACGATCGCGGCCGTGTTGATCACGCCGGCCCTTCATCGGATCCACCACAGTGCGCTTGCGCGCCATCACGGCGCAAACTTCGGCACACTATTTAGCGTCTGGGACCGGCTACTCGGGACGCTGCTGCTGCCGGACGGGTCACCACTCCAATACGGCATTGGCCCGGCGGGCGACGGTACGACCAAAATGGGAGCCGCGCTGCTGCTCCCATTGCGTCTTGGTCGCGGGCGGACAACGCGTCTTCCGACCCGCTAGGCCCTTACTCCGCAGCCTGGGCAAGACCGGCCACGCGGGTGCGGGTGCGCATGGTGACGAACTCCTCCGCACTGGTGGGATGAATGCCGATCGTGCGGTCGAAGTCCTGCTTCGTCGCACCGGCCGTTAGCGCCACGCCGATGCCCTGCATCATCTCCGCCACGTCATCGCCCAACAGGTGCACGCCCAGCACGCGTTGCGATGCCTGGTCCACGACCATCTTCATCACCGTGTGCCGGTCCCGGCCTGACAGGACGTGACGCATTGGGCGGAACTCGGTCAGGTAGATGTCCATGGGGCCGTGCTGCGACGCCTGCTCCTCCGTCATGCCGACGGTGGCGATCGGCGGGTTGCTGAATACAGCCGTCGCAACCGGGGTCATTGACCATGTGCGGGGCGTGCCGGGCCCGAACAGACGGTCCGCGAGGTGGTGGCCTTCCGCAATCGCGACGGGGGTCAGGTTCATCGTGTTCGCTACGTCACCGATGGCAAAAATATGCGGCACCACCGACGCGAACTCCGCGTCGACCTTCACGGCACCCTTCGCGTCCAGCGTGACGCCTGTATGCTCCAGCCCGAGCCCGGCCGTCTTCGGTGCCCGGCCGACGGCGAAGAATACCAAGTCGACCTCCATCGTGTGCCCGTTCGTCAGCACGACCCGGCGCGCGTCGCCCACTGCCACGATCGAGTGGACCGTCTGATTGGGGTGCAGCCGTATCCCATCTTTCGTCATACCCTCGGTCAACGCCACGCGGATGTCGTGATCAAACCCGCGCAACGGCATGTCCTGGCGGAACACCACATCCACCTCGGACCCCAGCCCGTGGAAGATACCGGCGAATTCCATGCCGATGTAGCCGCTGCCGACCATCAAGACCCGCGGCGGCAGGGCGGGAAGACTGAACGCCTGGTCGCTAGTGATGCCCAGTTCCATACCTGGGATGGGCGGCTGAATGAGCGGATAGCCGCCCGTGGCGATAACAATCCGCTCCGCCGTGATCGTCCGCCCGCCCACAACCAGCGTATGAGGCGCGGTAAAGACGGCCCGCGCCTCATGCATGACTACGCCCGATTTCTCCAGCAGCGTGCGGTACGTGCCGCGCAGCCGGGTCAGCTCCTTGTCCTTTGTTGCAATCAAACTGGCCCAGTCAAACGCAACCGGTGTCGCATCCCAGCCGAAACCGCGAGAATCCTGCGCCCAGCGGCCGTACTCCGACGCCTGCACCATCATCTTTTTTGGCACGCAGCCGAGGTTCACGCAGGTGCCGCCCCACTGGGCGTCCTCCGCAATGCCTACCCGCGCCCCGTGCCCTGCCGCGATCCGCGCGCACCGC
>JANPPS010000014.1:0-6204 GCA_031428635.1 Rhodospirillales bacterium | reverse complement strand
GGTCCAGCGTGTGCGCCAACGCACCGTTCATGACGCCATGGCGACGCGGGCAAAGGTGCTGACGATCTTGCCGCCCGCCCGCACCGTTCCCCGTAGCGACCCGGCGACCTTCGACACGCCCGCGCTACGGCAGCGGTACGGCACCGGCAGCTCCTGAATACGCAGCTTGGACCGCGCCGCCTTCATCTGCATCTCGATATTCCAGCCATACGTCATCTCGGCCATGTGCAGCGCGGTCAGCGCGTCACGCGTGATCAGGCGGTAGGCGCACATGTCGGTGTACCGGACGCCATACAGTGCGCCCATCAGCCGGCCCGCCATTTCACCGGCTAACACCTGGTGCCAATTCATGGCCCCCGGCTCCCGCTCACCCTTGGTGCGGGACGCGATCACAAAGTCATGGGTGCCATTCAGTATCGGCGCGGCCAATAGCGACAGTTGGTCCGGACGGTCGGCACCGTCGCCGTCCATGAAGCCGATCACGTCCCGGTCTGTCGCGGCCGCCCCTGCGGCGCAGGCCCGGCCGTAGCCGCGCCCCGCGTCGACCACCCGCGCCCCGGTCGCCCGGGCGATATCCTGCGTGCCGTCCGTGCTACCGCCGTCGGACACGATCACCTCACCGACGCCCGTGTCCTGCAGCTCCCGCACCAGCGGCCCGATCGAACCCGCCTCGTTCCATACCGGGATCACCATCGCGACCCGGCCCAGCATCAGAGGCTCCAGCGCAATCCGCAGCCCTCACACGGCTTGGGCGGCGTATCCCCCACCAGCGCCGTGCGGAAATCGCGGTAGGCCGGGCTGTTCCAGATTTCGCGCAGGGTTTGTTGGGTGGCGTCGCCCAGCGTGTAGTTCTCATACCCCCGCGCGCTGAACGGGGCGATGCAGCACGGCAGCGCCCGGCCATGGGCGGTGAAATACATCAGCGACCACGGGCGGCGACAGGTGGCCCAGGGCTTATCATCGGCCGCACGCTTCAGGCTCAGTCCCGGTTCGGTGGCACCGGATGCGTCCAGCGTCACGCCGAGCATCGTGCCGATCGCCTGCGCCTCGGCAATGATCGCCTCCTCATCCGCACGGGTTTGTTCGAACAGCGCGTTGTCCGACCGGGCCATGCCAAAACCCTTATCGTCGAACACGAGACGCTGCAGGTGCACCTCCTTGACGCCAATACGGGCAGCGAGGCGCACGAACTCCGGCAGCTGATCGACCGTTTCCTTCAATCCCGTCAGCCATAGCGACACGACCGGCTTCGTCGCACCCGTCGCGGCCTGTAAATTGGTGAACGCGCTTACGTTGCGGACAATGCGGTCGAACATGTCCTTGCCGCGCACCTTCAGAAACGTCGCCGCCTCCGCCGCATCGAGCGATACGCGCAACTCGTCTAGGCCGGTGTCGATGATCTCCTGATGCTTACGTGGCGTCAGCAGCGTGCCGTTGGTGTTGAACAGCACGTGGGTGCCGCGCGCCTTCAGGTAGCGAACCATCTCGGGCAGGTGTTTGACCAGCATCGGCTCACCGACGCCGTGCAGCACGACCCGTTTCACGCCCGGCACCTGATCCACGATGTGGCGGAACAGGTCCATGGACATGTCGGCCGGGGGCTCCAGCGCCTCGAACGTGCGGGGGCAGGTTTCACACAGCAGGTTGCAGCGGTTCGTGACCTCCAGATACAGGCAGACCGGCGGCTGCTCGGCCAGGCTCTCACGGTTGGTGACCTGCTCGAAATAGCGGGTCGGGTTAGCGAACGCGGTCAGCGTATCGGACATCGAAATTCTCCGGCAGGCGGTGTCGGAACAGGTCGTACGCGAGCGTGGCGATGGCGGGAAGAAAGACTATCGCGGGCCACAGCACAGCGTCGTGATCGGGGTCCAAGTACAATAACGGGGCGACGAGCATCAGCCATATTGGCGTGAGGCGGGGGGCGATCGTGGCTGGAATAGCCAGCGCTGTCAGGTACCACGGATAGTGTGGCGATAGTGCGACCATCAACGCGGTCGTGAGCCACAGCGCGTCGACCGCGATCGCCCTTGGGGTCGCCGGGTGCCATAGGCTGCGGATGGCCAGGGCAGCCAGAAGCAGCAGCGCGCCGCCGCCATAGGCGAGTATGGCCCAGCCCGGTACCGGCGCCGGAAGCAGGCGGAGCAGCAGCATGCCGGTGCCGGCCACTCCCTCCTCCTGCGCATAACCCGGTAGGTAGCCCAGCACGCGCCAGCCCACGCTGGCATAGGCAGCGTATCCGACGACCACGACGGCCGCGGCCACCAGCGGCATGCGCCATGATCGGGGCCGCCACAGCGCCGGGGCCAGTACGGCCGGTAGCAGCTTGCACAGCACCGCCGCCGCCAGCGCCGCCCCGGCCCATCTCGGCCGCGCCCGGATGGCGGCCAGTAGCGCCAGGGCCGAAAACCCCACCGCCAGCGCGTCGATGTGTGCCCCGCCTGCGAATTCGTACACGACCAGTGGGTTCCACGCGTACAGCAGCACGCGCGACAACGGCAGTGCCGCGGCCCGAAGGATCAGCAGCGTCAACCCCATTGCCAGCAGGTCGAACGCGAGCATCAGGGCCTTGATGCCCCAAACGCCGGGTACCACGAACGCAGTCAGGGCGAAGATGGCCTGGGCGACCGGGGGATAGATGGTCGGTGCTATGTCGACGCGGTTGATGTTGCGGTAGATGGCGGTGGGTCCGGTACCCGCATCACGCAATCCGGTCAGCGCCGGATCGGCCGGCACATACCGGTACGGGTTCACGCCCGCAGCCTGCACGCGCCCGTCCCAGACATAGCGGTACAGATCGGTGGATAGCAGCGGCGGTGTCCCGACCATGATCGCACGCATGGCCAGGCCAGCCAGCAGAATCAGCGCCAGGGCTACTCGGCCGGATGGCGGCCGCCATAGAATCAGGCCCGATGCGACCGCGAACAACACGCCGGCGGCCAACGCCGACCCGACATAGGCCCGGACGTTAGCGAGGTTCATGTGCCCCACCTCGTCCGGATTCTGCAACGACACCGCCGTCAGAAGGCAGCCACCAATACCGGCCGCGCAGAGCAGGAGACCCGTGGTCTGGACACGCTGCGTCGCCACGGCGCTAACGACCGAAGATCTCATGCAAGGCGGGCGCCGGGATCAGCGCCATGCGGTCTCCTGCGACAATGCTCTTATCGCATAACCATAGCGCGGCCGGGTTATCGAGCACGAGTATGGCGACCTGCGGCGTGTCGATCACCGCTATGCTCGCGACGTGGCTTTTGGGCACAAGGTTGACGGGTACGCGCGTGGCCCGCGGATTGATCTTGATCGTAACGACCAGAACGGACCTTGCCTCGAACTGCTGAATTATCGGGCCGTACACGCCCTGACTGCCTGGGGCCACAAGGTGCAGGCCAATGGACGCGAAGTCTGGCACGGATGAAATCAGCCGCGGGCATTGTTCACCGAGGCGGCTGTAGACGTCTTGGGCCGTTTTATAGCTGTCCCGAGAACCCTCGAACACGAAGGGCTGAGCGCTCGCGGCCCCGCAGAGTAGAAACACGGCCGCCGACAAAGCTGGGGTACGCATCACGATACAGTAACGGCTTTGGCAGGCAGCACCACCCGGCTATGCGGCTGCGGTCAGCCGGTCCCGTAGGCCGAAACGGTCGATCAACGCCATGGTCGCGGGTGCGGCAAATGCCCCGGCGGCAGACGCGTCCATCAGCCGCGCGAGGCTGGCGCGATCGTCGACGTCGAACCACGGACCGAGCGTTTCGAGCGGTAGGGGTATTTCGGCCGCGCGGGCGATGGTGGCGGCGGCGACCGTATCGGTGCTCCACCCGATGCGGGCGAACAGGGTCGGTTCGGGCGTTTGCAGGGCGATCAGCCAGTAGCCGCCATCCTCGGCCGGGCCCAGCACGGTGCGGGCGCCCGGTGCCAGGATGCGCTGGGCGGCGTGAATCAGCCAGGCCGTGGGGATGGTCGGGCTATCGGCGCTGAGCAGCGCTACGGCACCGTACCCCAGTGCGAACAGCCCGGTGACGGCGTGCAGCAGGATGCGGCCAAACCCCTCGACCCCCGGGCTATCGGGCGGGGCCGCGGTTACGCCGTCCGCGAGTATTAGCCGCGTGCCGGGTGCCAGCAGGGTGTCAAACCGCGCCTCCTGCCCGGCGGGGGCATAGGCGACATACGGATGGATCGGGGCAAGTTGCGCGGCGGCGGCCAGGTTGGCGGTAGTGTCGGTCAGGAACGCGGCACCCATCGCGGCCGCCTCCTCGGCCGTCAGCAGGCCCTGTAGCCGAGTCTTGACGTGGCCCGGGCGTGGCGCTTTGGCCATCACCGCGATGGCGCACATGTGGGCCAGGCTGAGCATTCAGGAGCCGAGGACGGCGCTGGCGAGGATAGAGCCGTCATCGGCCTGTAGCAGCACCGCGATCTGTTCGCCGGCCGGACGCATGGCCGCCAGACGCAGCGGCATGCCATCCCATGGGCCAAGCGGGATCAGGGCGCGAACGACATTGGACTCCGTCAGTACGCGTCCTCCGTTCTCCCCACCGGCGACCCGGGTCGTATGCATGCGGTCATAGCCGACCAGCACAACCGTGCCCCGGCCCCGCCCGGCGCCCGCATCGACGTGCAGGCCCGCCCCATCATTGGTCAGCGTCAGGGCGATCGACGCCGGCCGGGCCGCGGCGATAGCGGCCAGCACGGCAGGCCGATCCGATCCCACGGCCGCATCCGTTCCCTGCACCACCAATTGCGGCGTGTAGAGCCCGTCCGGAAAACGGGTGGCGTAGCTGCGCTGGCGTTCCGTCGCGGCCGTAAGGGAATAGGGGTCGCGCCAGCCCAGGCGATCCCAGTACGTAACGTGAAAGGCCAGAACGAGCAGGTCCGGTCGTGTCCGTTCCAGCTCCGTCAGCAGCGCGTCGGCGGGCGGGCAGGCGGAGCAGGATTGGGACGTGAACAACTCGACGACCGTAGCGGCCCGTGCCCCGGACCACTCTGCCGGCAGAAAGAGGGCGGCGAGTAGGATCAGGGTCTTCATGGTGGCTCCCGGCGTGGCCACGGCGGACGCTGCACCGGGTGGAGTATTCGCGCAAGCCTGGCGGCGCGAGGGTAGCCTCTCATCTTGAGTGTCAAGCTCTGATGGAAATGCGACACTCTGCTTTGTGCCACTAAATTAGCTATCGGACCTTGACGCAACTACCTAGACGGATTGTATCTAATCTATAATGTCGCAACCACGGACTCTTCCGGACATCGACGAGGATATAGCGTAAAATGCTAATTGAAGATAAGATTAGTTGGACTGCTGTGACAGCAATAGTTGTATTTAGCCTGACACAAATCTTCAGTCTTGTATCGGCTATAATGAAGAGATATCTCGAAAGGAAGCATCTGAAAGTAGCTATCCACGCAGAATTAAATCAGATAGTCAATCAAAGTGGGGAGGCATCGTGTACCGCGAACTTTGACAAATTTGTTGATCATTGCACGATAGAGAGATTAAATGCATATGCCCTGCCACTTTACACGTCTCGTTTGTTTGACTCTTTTGCGGAGTAAATACCTTTACTTCGCTCTGACCTGGTAGAAAAAATCGTCGAGGCGTATGGCCTTCTTGCTAGAATGAACGGTCTTATTGAGCATTTCAAAAGTAAGGAATTTCTTGGTGCTGATGAGTCAGCCCAATATTCGATGAAGGGCATACTGAAAGCCACAAACTTTGATCTGCATAGATGTGTAGAAGAACTTCTTCCTTTACTTAGACCTAAGCTATCGTACGTTAAAACCCAAGCTATTTAATCATCATGATTGGATACTGACCGTAAGCTGATTAGGGGTTTCCTCTACAGTTGTCCAGTTCTGAAATATCTTCGCCAGGCTGTGAACGGCGAATTTGGATCGGAAGCCGACACACAAACGGAGATACGACCAGCGCGAGGCGATCCTTCCCCTAGAGCATCGGCATGCCACCCGTGACCGGTATTGATGCGCCGGAGATGTAACTGCCCTCCCGTCCGGCCAGAAGGACGTAGGCACCTGCCAGCTCGGCCGGCTGCCCGGCACGGCCAAGAGGGGTGTTCTGTCCCAGCGTTTCCAGTTCCTCCGGCGACTTCGCAATCGTATGGATCGGGGTCCATACCGGCCCGGGTGCGACGCAATTGACCCGGATACCGTGCGGGGCAAGCAGGTTCGACAGCCCGATCGTCAGGCTCGCGATCGCAC
>JANPPS010000013.1:0-3327 GCA_031428635.1 Rhodospirillales bacterium | reverse complement strand
CATTCGCTGCCCTGCCGGCTGGCACGGTCGACACATTGCTGAAGCCTGAGAACAAGGCGACGCTGGTCAAGATTCTGACCTATCACGTTGTCCCGGGCCGCGTTACGGCCGCCGACCTACTGGCGCGCATCAAGGCCGGTAACGGCAAGGCGACGCTGAAGACGGTAGAGGGTGAGAACCTGACCGCGACCGTCATCGGCGGCGTGGTCACGATCAGCGACGCTAAGGGTGGTATGTCCCACGTGACGACCGCCGACGTGATCCAGAGCAACGGTGTCATCCACGTAGTGGACAAGGTTCTACTGCCGAGCTGATCCTTCGTCTCAGCCGTCCTACACTGAGACGGGTGGGCAGCAAGAGCTTGCTGCCCACCCCGCATCAAGCGATAGTTAGTTTATGAGCGACGCCCTGCAGGAGGACACCCCGCCGTCTGAGCGCCTGGAAGAGACAGCTCAGTTGCTTGTCTCTTGCGCGTCCGGCGACGCCGCCGCATTCCGCCGTTTGTATGAATTGCAGTCGGCCCCCCTGTACGGCCTGGCGCTGCGTATCACCCGGCAACCCGCTTTGGCGGCCGACGCGGTGCATGACGCGCTACTGCAGGTGTGGCGCAATGCCGAGCGGTTCGACCCGGCCCGCGGCAGCGCCCGAGCGTGGCTCGCGACACTCGTTCGATATCGGGCGATGGATGCGGTTCGAAAGACCCGGCGTGAAGTCCCTAGTCTGGAGCAGGACGAGCGTGCTGACACCGATCCCGACCCACTCGACCGGTTGCTATCCACGCAGGACGGCCAGGCGCTGCACCGGTGCCTACAGGACGTGGCGCCCGAGCGCCGGACCTTGGTCGTGATGGCGTTTGTCGACGGCCTGACCCACGCCGAGATCGCAACGCGGCTGCGGCAACCCATGGGCACCGTCAAATCCACCATACGGCGCGCCTTGCTCACATTACGGACCTGCTTGGGTGGGACTGCGGCATGAGCCTACCCCCGATCCCCGACGGCCCCCGGCTGATCCCCGTCGATACCGGCGTGCCCGATGATCTGGACCTGCTGGCGGCCGAGTACGCGCTCGGTAGCCTGGACGCGACGCAGCGGAATGCCCTGCTCGCCGCCCATCCCGGGCCGGTGTTGCTGGACCGGATCGCAGCGTGGGAACTTCGGCTGGCACCGCTTGCCGAGTGCGTGCCCGCCGCCTCCCCCCCGCCCGAACTGTGGCAACGCCTGGTTTTGGCGGCCGGTATCGCGCCGCCATCCCGGCCGTCATCCAAGACCCGGGCGGCGCAGGCAACACCCGCCAATACAAATAACCTGTGGCAGTTTGCGACGGCCGCAAGCCTGCTATTAGCCGCGGCCCTGGCCGCCTACGCGTTCGCGCCGACCATGCAGTCGGCCGACCCGATGCTCGCCGCCTTGTCGCCCTCCGGGGCGCCCGGCGCTCAATTCATGGTGCGGGTCGACGGTAGCGGCCTCGCGACCGTATTCCCGCTCGGCCCGGCAACCACGAGTACGGAAGGCCGGTCGCTTCAGCTGTGGTCGCTGGCAGAAGGGGCGACAATCCCCGCGAGCCTCGGTTTGCTCAATCCAGCGGGCGCGGCGCGAATCCGGATCCGCTCGGCCACGGGCACCCGGTTGCTGGTAACGCTGGAGCCCGCCGGCGGATCGCCCACGGGTAAGCCGACCGGGCCCGTCGTATTCGCCGGGCGCCTGACGAACGGGACTTGATCCAGGCTTGACGAGGCCCGGTCTGGGCCTCACATGGCGAATACCAGACTTGTGAGGTCTGGATTACCGGGACCCGCAATGTTGCGACTGTCGAAATTAACAGATTATGCCGTGGTCGTGCTGGTTCAGCTGTCCCAAGGGGCGGCGTGTCAGACGGCACCGGGCATTGCGCGCGCGACGGGCGTGCCGGAGCCCACTGTGTCGAAGGTGCTGAAGGCACTGTCTTTGGCAGGGATCGTGACCAGTCAACGCGGCTCCCGCGGCGGGTATACCCTGTCGGCGCCGGCTGGGTCGATCGACGTGGCGTCGGTCGTGACAGCCATCGACGGCCCGATCGCGCTTGTTGCCTGTGTCGAAGGATCGGGCTTGGATTGCGAGGTGCTGGGTCAATGCCCGGTGCGTGGCCGCTGGGATGTCGTAAACACGGCCATCCGCACCGCACTCTCAGCGATTACGCTTGTCGACCTTGCCCATGGCGCCTTCCCGCCGCGCCACTTGTACCCTCAGCCGTCGGTGCCCGTCGTACCGCAGCTTTTCCCCTTAGCCGAATAGGTCCCCATCATGGCCGCTGTTGCCGAAACACTAGATACCGTCACTGCCCTGACCCAGGGTGGCTACAAGTGGGGTTTTGAGACCGACATCGCGATGGATATCGCGCCGAAGGGACTCACGACCGACACGGTGCGTATGATTAGCGCCAAGAAAGAAGAGCCGGAGTGGCTGCTCGAATGGCGACTGGCCGCGTTTGCCGCATGGCAGGCGATGGAGGAGCCGAATTGGGCCAAGGTCGGTTATCCGAAGATCGACTACCAGGAAATCCATTACTATGCCGCGCCGAAGCGGCCCGCGCCCAAGAGCCTGGCGGACGTCGATCCCGAGCTGTTGGCAATGTACGAGAAGCTCGGCATTCCGTTGAAGGAACGCGCGATCCTGGCCGGGGTCGAGGGTGCAGACGCGGTGCCCAACATGGGCTCCAACGTCGCGGTTGACGCCGTGTTCGACAGCGTGTCGGTCGCGACAACGTTCCGGGACGTGCTGGCCAAGTCCGGCGTGATCTTCTGCCCGATCAGCGAAGCGGTGCGTGAGCATCCGGAGCTGGTGCGCAAGTATTTGGGCACCGTTATCCCGACCAGTGATAACTACTTTGCCGCGCTCAACAGCGCCGTGTTCACCGATGGTAGCTTCGTGTACATCCCCAAGGGCGTGCGCTGCCCAATGGAGCTGAGCACGTACTTCCGTATTAATGCCAAGAACACCGGCCAGTTCGAACGTACGCTGATCATTGCCGATGATGGTGCATACGTCAGCTACCTCGAAGGGTGCACGGCGCCCATGCGGGATGAGAACCAGTTGCACGCCGCCGTGGTCGAGTTGGTCGCGTTCGAGGATGCGACGATTAAGTACAGCACCGTGCAAAATTGGTATCCGGGCGACGTGAACGGCAAGGGAGGCATCTACAACTTCGTGACCAAGCGCGCTGCCTGCCGTGGGGCACGCAGCAAGGTGAGTTGGACCCAGGTCGAGACCGGATCGGCAATCACCTGGAAGTTCCCGTCCTGCATTCTGCAGGGTGAGGGCAGCGTCGGGGAGTTCTACTCGGTAGCCG
>JANPPS010000012.1:0-1608 GCA_031428635.1 Rhodospirillales bacterium | reverse complement strand
GTCCTTTCCGACGTACATCACGCGGCCATCGGCTGCGGCAAAGATCGGGTCGCCGGGCTTCCCGTCGATGTCGATGCCCTTGTTGGTCCGACCGTTGAAAGCGGTGAGGGTGGCGCCCCGCGCTGGCCGGACAAGGCTGATCGTCGCGCCGGTCTGGCGTGACGTCGCTGCAGGCGCGGTGGGGGCTGTTGGGGCTGCCTTGGCCGACTTCGGAACGACAGGCGGGCTCGCACCGGCAGCGGGTGGCGCCTGCGTCGACGAACAGGCACCGAGTGCCATCGCCGCTGCGACCACGCTGGAGGCCAAACCGAACCTGAAAAAAGAAAACGATTGAGAAAAATGCATTCGACTTATTTGACGGGAATCGGAGTTGCGCGATCCACGGGAACGGCGGTCACGGCGTTCTTGGGTGATCCGTCCACCAGCATGTCGGAGTAAGTCAGGTACACCAGCGTGTGGCGCTTGACGTCGACCATGCGCACCACACGCAGTCGCTTGAAGAGAATCGACAGCCGTTCGCTGTAGACCTCCTCGCGCAGCGGCAGCGCTTGCGTGACGGCAATGGGGCCGACCTGCCGACAGGCGATGGACGCTTCGGACCGGTCTTCAGCCAGGCCGATGGCGCCTTTCAGGCCGCCGGTCTTGGCACGCGACACATAGCAGGTCACGCCGGTTACCTTGGGGTCGTCATAGGCTTCGACCACGATCTTGTGATCGGGACCGATCAGCTTGAACGCGGTATCGACGTCGCCGATGATTTCAGCGTGAGCGGTCATGGCGACCGATGCCGCCAGCAACGCCGGCACCGTGAAACACAGGGAACGCAACATGATTGTCCTCACAGGATGTCGACCACGTGAACGCCGGCCAGGGCACCGTTGCGCCGGTCGGCAAAGTAATGCTGAAGCGCCTCGCGGACGGTGCGAAACGCCAGGTCGTCCCAGGGAATCTCGTCCTCGGAAAACAGCCGTGCCTCGATGGTTTCATGGCCTGGCGAAAACTGGTCGCTCAACAGCCGTGCCGTGTAGAACAGGTGAACCTGGCCCACGCGCACCACGCTCATCACGGCGAACAGTTTCTCCATTTCGAACTGCGCACCGGCTTCTTCATCGGTTTCCCGTGCGGCCCCTTCGGCGGCACTTTCGACGAGTTCCATGAAGCCGGCCGGCAACGTCCATTTGCCCCGGCGCGGCTCGATGTTTCGCATGCACAGCAGCACCTTGTCGCCCCAATGAGGAATGGTGCCAACGACGTTGAGCGGGTTCTCGTAGTGAATCGTGTTGCAGTCCGGACACACCGCGCGCATTTTGGTATCCCCGTCGTCGGGGATCCGATAGGTCACGGCGGCGCCGCAGTTCCTGCAATGTTTGATGGGTACGCGCGTATTCATCGCGGGCTTCAGATGATCTGGACGGTCAGGGTTGGCAGACCCGCGACTCGGCCCACCATGACGTCGCCGGACACCACGGCGGCAACGCCCTCGGGCGTGCCGGTGTAGATCAGGTCGCCCGGCTGCAATTCCCAGGCCGCTGACAAATGCTCGATGGTTTCCGCGATGTTCCAGATCAGTTTGGACACCGTGCTGCGTTGCCGGTCCGTGCCACCGAC
>JANPPS010000011.1:0-4566 GCA_031428635.1 Rhodospirillales bacterium | reverse complement strand
CCGTAGCCTGCTGATCCGATGGCCACCTCAAACCTGATCTGCAGGTGCGGTTTGGCCCTTCCGGCCGGCTACGCCGACCTCCAGGCAAAACCCCACCCGCAGAACTCATCCAATTTCCACCACGAGCGCGGACGCTACCCAGCTAGGTAGTTTCCGACCCTTTCCCGGCTGTGCCTTGCCCTGTCCATTACGTTTCGTCTGCAACGCGTTCGGCCCGGCTCGGATGCCACGGCCTGCCCAGGGGCGATGATGTGTGCCGGTAATCAGCCATGACGTTCATACCGTCTAAGTCACCGCCCGGTGCGACGTGATGAGCGAAAGAGTCGGCGCAGAGCAAGGGGCCGTAACCGGACGTACCGGCACCGGGCACCCCGGTTCACACACCCGGCAAACGCCGCCGGATCAAGATGCCGCGCTCATGGACGAGTTGGATTTCCTCAAGGCATGGGAGCAGGGCCGCATTCCTTTCCTCGGCGCCATGGTCCGGGTTCGGCAAATACGCCGGGCCAACCTTGCACATGGCTCGCAGCCTGCTTCCTTCAGGTGACGACAGGCCCTTTCAATTGCTTCCCGGCCCTGGCGGTGAATAACGTGCCGAATAGCATGGCCTCCGACGGCCGTGTCATCCCCAAGCTGCCCGCGATGTGCCAGGCCGTGCAGTGGGCAAGCGGGTCACTTGTGGCAGTACCTTAGGTAATTGCCGATCCTTGCCCCCTCCCGGTCCGGCAAGGCATTCCCACGTCCATATTACGATCTGGCGGGCACCGTAACTCTGATCAGCGCGAGGCGCCCATCATCTGATCGAAACAAGGGAGGGTCATGGTGACGACCGTGCATCACGTTCTGCCTTCCCGTCCTAGTGCTGGGGCCCCCGGATTGTGAAACCGACACAGTCAGACACGGCTCCGTGCGCGTGACAGCAGGGATTAGGGCCCGGCCCCGGGCGCGCCGAACGTCAGAACCCGTGTGCGGCTGGGTGGCCCTGGATCAGGCGGAGCCGGGCCAAGCAAAGCCAGTCCACACCTTGCGGCGGGCCGCGTACGATCTGGCCCGGCGCCAGCCGCCAAGCCAGTCGTAAATGGTCAACTTCTTCATCACCCGTCCGATCTTCGCGTCGGTCGTGGCCATCATCATGGTGCTGGCCGGCGGCATCGGCTACCTGCTTTTGCCAGTCGCCCAGTTTCCAGAGATCGCGCCACCCCAGGTCGTGGTCAGTGCTTCCTACGGCGGCGCCAGCGCCCAGACCGTGGCCGACACCGTGACGACGCCGCTAGAGCAGCAGATCAACGGCGTGCAGGGCATGGCGTACATCTCCTCCGTCAGCGCCAACGACGGCACCTCCACCATCACCATCACGTTCGATGTCGGCTACGACGTGGATATCGCCGCCGTGGACGTGCAGAACCGGGTGTCCCAGGCCAGTGCGCAGCTGCCGGCCGTCGTCAATCAAGGCGGCATTACGATACAGAAAAAGCAGCTGAACTTTAACTTGCTGGTAAATATTTTTTCCCCGGACAAGTCCGTGGACGCCATTGCCCTCAGTAATTATGCGTATCTGCAGCTCGTGGATCCGATCAAGCGTCTGCCTGGCACCGGCGACGTGCTCATCTATGGCGAAAAGCGCTACTCCATGCGGATCTGGCTCGATCCCAACCGCCTCGCCCAGCTTGGTGTGACGGCGGCCGAGGTGCAGGCCGCCGTTCTGGAACAGAACTTACAGGTCGCCGCAGGCAAAATAGGGCAAGCGCCCGTGCCGGCGGGCCAGGCGTTCGAGTTGCAGATCAACACCCTGGGCCGCCTAGCCACCGTCAAGCAGTTCGAGGATATCGTCGTGCGCGCCGGTGGGGGCAGCAGCGCCATGGTGCAATTGCGCGATCTGGGCCGGGTGGAGCTGGGCGCGATGAGCTACACCTCCAACGCGACGATCGGCGGGTCGCCCACGGTTATGCTTGCGATATTTCAGCTTCCGGGTGCCAATGCTTTGGCGCTCGACAAAGCGGTGCGGGCCAAGATGGAGGAGCTGAAGCCCGGTTTCCCGCCCGGCATCGCCTACGAGATCAAGTACGATACGACAATGTTCGTCTCCGCTTCGCTCAAGGAGGTGCTGATCACCCTGGGTGAGGCGATGGTCCTGGTGTTCCTCGTGGTGTTTGTGTTCCTGCAATCCTGGCGGGCCATCATCATTCCCGCCATTTCCATCCCTGTGTCTCTGATCGGTACGCTGGCGGTGATGAAAGTCGCCGGGTTTTCGATCAACATCGTAAGCCTGCTTGGCCTGGTACTGGCGATCGGGCTGGTGGTGGATGACGCCATTGTGGTGGTGGAGAACGTCAAACGACAGATCGACAGCGGCAAGACCCCGATCGAGGGCGCGAAGGCGGCGATGAGCGAGGTGACGGGCCCCATCATCGCCACCACGGCGGTGCTAATGGCGGTGTTCGTACCGGTGGCGTTTCTGCCGGGCATCACCGGACAGCTCTATCGTCAGTTCGCGCTGACGATCGCGATCTCGGTCGGGCTATCCGCCTTCAACTCCCTAACGCTCAGCCCGGCGTTGTGCGCCATTTTGCTACGGCCCCAATCGGGCGAGGCGCCCCGGCTTTTTCGTTCGTTCAACACGGGCTTCAGCTGGCTTGCGGATACGTATTCCAACACTGTCCGTACCACCGCACGGCTGTGGCCGGTGATGTTCCTGCTGCTTGCGGCAACTGTGGTCAGTATCTTTTGGCTCATCCGCGTGATCCCCACGTCCTTTGTGCCTGTCGAAGATCAGGGCCGCTTCTTCATCGTCATCCAGCTACCTCCCGGTTCGGCACTGGCCCGGACGGAGGCGGTTGTGCAGCAGGTCCGTGACATCGCGATGCAACTTCCGGAGGTGGACGACGTCATCGCCGTCATCGAGCTCGACTTCCTGACCGGATCGCAACAGCCCAACGCCGCCGTGGCCTTTGTCATTCTGAAGCCGTGGGCGGATCGCCCCGGCAGGGAGCATTCGGCCCAAACTATCGTCGCGGCGTTAAAGCCCAAGCTGCTAAGCCTGCCGGCCGCCATCGTCCTCAGTTTCGATGCGCCCGCCATTCCCGGCATTGGCACCACGGGCGGCTTCGAGTTCGAAGTCCAAGACCGAATTGGCGGGAGGACCACAGAGCTCGATGCCGCCGTACAGGCAGTCCTGGCGGAAGCGCGCAAACAGCCAGAGTTGGACAGCCAGCAATTGCTGACGACGTTCAGCACCCTCACGCCGCAGCTTGAATTCCTACTCGACCGGGTAAAGGCAAAGCAGCTTGGGCTGGACCTGTCCGACGTATTCAAAACGATGCAGATCTTTCTAGGATCGCTATACGTCAACGATTTCAACCTGTTCGGGCGTACGTTCCGCGTGATCATGCAGGCAGAAGGCGACGCGCGAAACAGCACATTAGACTTCGCGCAGATCTTCGTTCGAACAGCCACCGGTGGCCTGCTGCCGCTGGACGCGGTCGGTAGGCTGCAGCCGTCCACCGGGCCGGCGACGGTGCCGCACTACAACCTGTATGGATCGGCGCAGATCAGTGGCGGGGCAGCCGCCGGCGTCAGTTCCGGCCAGGCCGTTGCGGCAAGGCAGCGCGCGGCTGACACGGCATTGCCGCCGGGCTTCGGCTATGAGTGGACGGGCCTGGTCTACCAGCAGAACCAGGCCGGCTCGGTCGCCCTACTCGTGTTTGGGCTCGCCTTCATATTCGTGTTCCTATCGCTGGCCGCGCAATACGAAAGCTGGTCCATGCCGGTCATGGTGCTGCTATCGGTACCGTTTGGCCTGTTTGGGGGTCTGGGCGCGCTGTGGCTGGCCGGGCTGCAACTCGACGTGTATGGCGATATCGGGCTGGTGATGCTGATCGGCCTGTCGGCAAAAAACGCCATCCTGATTGTAGAATTCGCGAAGGACTTGCGGGAACAGGGCAGCAGTGTGCTGGACGCTGCGATGCAGGCGGCCAAGCTGCGGATACGTCCGATACTGATGACGGCGCTGGCCTTTATTTTGGGGGTGTCACCGCTGGTGATCGCTTCGGGCGCCGGGGCGGCCAGCCGGCAATCATTGGGCACCGTGGTGTTCGGTGGAATGCTGGCCTCCACCGTGCTCGGCCTTTTGTTCACGCCCGTCTTCTACGTCACCATCGAATGGCTGCGGGAGCGGCGGCAATCTCGCCCGTCGACCGGCACCACGCAACCAGCGGAGTAGACCCATGCCCGATGGTAATTCTCCGGGCTCGAACCGGCCCGAAATGCGCCCCGCCCCGCCCGCTGCTGGCGCAGCGTCCGCGAAAAGCGGCTGGATTGGATGGACCGTGCTGGCAATTCTGGTTCTGGCGGCCGGTGCAGGCGGGACCTGGTGGTGGTTCAAGGACCATGCGCCACCCCAGGCCCAGACGCAGTCGCCTTTGTCGGTTCCGGTCATGACCGTTGTGCAGCGTACGGTGCCGATCTACCGCACCTATCCCGCCGCGACCGAGGCCGTGCAGACCGTTGCTATCCAGGCCCGTGCCACCGGCTATCTGCTCAAGCAGGACGCGCCGGACGGGTCCGATG
>JANPPS010000010.1:0-3656 GCA_031428635.1 Rhodospirillales bacterium | reverse complement strand
CGCCTGCATGGCCCGCCCCAGCCGCGACGATTTAAGCCGCCAAATATACCAGGTCACACAAACCAGGCAGGTCAAACACATCGCCAGAAATTCGGGCCCACCCTCAAACAGCAACGGCCGCGGAATACTGCGAACCCCATCCGGCCCGTGGGTCAGTCCGATCCAGTTGTTCAACACGAGTGTCAGGATCTGCTGAAAGCTGATCGTCACCATTGCCAGGTAATGCCCGCCCAGCCGCAGGCTCGCGAACCCGAGCAGCACGCCAAACACCGTCGCGACGGCCATGCCGGCCAGCAACGCCACAAAAAACGGCAGCCCGAAATCCACCGTTCCCAGCGCCACACCATACGCGCCCAAGCCAAAGAACGCTGCCTGCGCCAGCGAGATCTGCCCGCAATAGCCAAGCACCACGACAAGCCCGGCAACCGCCACCGCATACGTCGCTGCCTGCACCAATATATTGAGCAGATACCCCGATTGCGGAGCCAGCGTGCTCAGCCCGACAACCCCCACGATCCCAATCGCCAGCCACGGCAGTCCTCGCCACGACCTCGCATGCACCAGCGTCGACGCGGTCAGGGTCGCACTCATGCCTTTTCGGAGATCCTCTCGCCAAATAAACCCTGCGGCCGGATCAGCAAAAACAGCAGCAACAGCCCGAATGCTATGGCATCCTTATAAGGCACCGAGATAAAAGCCGCACCAAACGTCTCCACAACGCCCAAGGCCAACCCGCCAAGGATCGACCCAGGAATACTGCCGAACCCGCCGATGATGTTCGCCGCAAACGCCTTCAGCGAAATAAGAGCGCCCATGCCCACTGATACGAACAATACCGGCGCCACCAATATCCCGGCCAAGCCGCCAAGCGCTGCGCTGTACCCGAACGTTATCAATATCATGACCGCGACCGGAATGCCGAGCAGGCTTGCCATCTCCTTATCCTGACTCGTCGCTTGCAGCTTCTTACCGAGCAGCGTCTTCTCAAATATTAGATACTGCAACGACACCATCACCGCCGCTGTCACAATGATGGCGATGTACTGGCTATCCATAAATACGCCACCCACCTCGAATCCCGCGCTATCGAACAGGTTAGGTAGCGCCTCCGGACTAGGCCCATACGCCGCCAATACAAAGTTCGATAAGAATATACTCGCCCCGATTGTGCTGATTATAACCGGTAACTGTCCCCGGTGCCGTAACGGCCAATACGTCGCTCCGGCAAACACCACCCCAAACCCGGCCATGACAAGCACCGCCAGCGGTAATGACACCAGGTAGGGCAGCCCAAGCCCAGTCGTTAAAATCACCATCAGATACGCGCCCAGCATGGAGAACTCGCCCTGTGCAAAGTTCACCACGCTCGCCGCCCGAATTAACAGAACAAACCCAAGTGCCACCAGAGCATAGATCGCCCCGATCCCCAGTCCAGTAAACAACAACTGCGGAACGAGGTCCAAAATGCTAGCCCTTCAATTCGATCCGTCGATCAAAGGCAATCTTTCCATTTTCGTTTTTGACCACGTTGTACCCGCGCAGCCCGTCCCCCTTGTCGTCGAAGTTATACTGCCCCTCCGCGCCCTCGAAACCCTTGATGGCCCCAAGCGCCGCTCTCAGCTTTTCCGGGTCCGTCCCGCCCGCGTCGGCAATCCCGCGCGCCAGCAAGTTCACGGCGTCGAATGTCCAAGACGACTGGTTGTCCGGCGCCGTCTTATACAAAGCCAGGTATTTCTCCGCGAACGCCTTGGACGCCGGGGTCGCATCGACTGCGTAGTCGGCCACCCCGTATGTCCCATACAACGCCGGCCCAGCCAGGTTGAGCGCCGTCGTGTTCACGATCGACGGCGACCCCACCCACGGCACCCGCACGCCCAGTTGCCGAAGCTGCCGGGCAAAAATGCCCAGATCACCTTCAAACGTAAAGTAACTTCCGACAATGTCCGCCCCAGACTGGCGTATCGCCAAAACGACGGCCGTGTAGTCCGTCGACTGGTTCGTATAACCCTGCATCAATACAGGCGTGACACCTCGGTCCTTCAACGCCGCCTCAAGCGCCTTCGATCCGTTCGACCCGAACGCATCCGTCGAATGCACGACCGCCCACTTCTGTGCCTTCAGATCCTCCGTCCCGAACTGCGCAATCACCTTGGCCGAATAGCTGTCATTGGGCCGGCAGCGGAACAGCCACTTGTTACCCTGCTGCGTCAGCGTCGGATCGGTCCCACCGAACATCATTGGCCGCCCAACCTTCACCACATCCGGCGCCATCGCCTGCACCTGCGTGCTCCGAATTGAGCCGATGAACGCCACGATCTCCGGATTGGCCGCCAGGCGGCTGAACGCCAGCACCGCGCCAGGATTGGTCGTCTGATCGTCCTCGATCACCAGCTCGAACTTGCGGCCCAGCACGCCCTTCTCGTTGATGATATCAAGCGCCTGCTGCGCTCCTTGCCGGCCGAACTTGCCCGCCTCTGCCGCCGCACCCGTACTCGGCGACACCATCCCGATCTTGATCGTATCCGCCGCCCGGGCGAGGCGTGGCCCCGCTACAAGGCCAATACCCGCAAGCCCCAGCGTGCGCCGGGTTAATGCAACCATCGTACGTTCCCCCAAAAGCCTTAACCAATACCATCACAGCCCACACCCGGCGGCAACAGTCCGCACCAGACGCAATCCAAGCTTGCAAGCCAAGGTACGTTTCGGTACCGTTCTGAAAGATCGAAAGGCAGCTTCCATGACGCATGGTAAATTGTCGGTCGCCCTTGCAGCATGCTTCGTCAGTGCTGTCAGTTGTGGATCCGCCCGCGCCGACCCACCCGAAATCGTCGACTACGGTAGCAGCCGCGTCTCGGGCGGACCCGGCGGCGGCCCCTTCCGCCATTTTTGCAAAACAAGTCAGTACGTAACCGGACTACTCGTCAGTTCCGGCGACAACATCGACAGCATCGCGGCCTTCTGTAGCTTTCTCTCGCCAGACAAAACCGTGTTCTATCGTGGCGTCCCAGACCAAACAGATAAGGCCGGTGGAAACGGCGGTGGCGAGCGGGCAGCCCGCTGCGCGCCGAACCAGTATGTCTCGGGCCTGAAATACGGCTTCACGCGCGACGGTAACCAGCCGAAATTCCTGGATTACGTCGAAATAACCTGTCAGCCACTACAGCCTACTGGCAACGCCAGCACAGTCTGCCTCGGTACAAACGATAATGGATGCTGGGATCGCTACCCCAGCCCCGGACCCTATAATGGCTACGGCCTCGCCTTCTCAGCAAACTGCCGATACACCAACTTTATGATTGGCTTAATCGGGCGTTCCGGCCAGTACGTGGATGCACTCGGCATCGAGTGCTTACCCCGACCACGCTAACCCACCGCCAGCCCGCCGATAATCACGCACTAAGCGCCGCCGGCTCCGTCCGCGCCCGCTTCACCAGCAGCTTGTTCAGCGCATGCACATACGCCCGCGCCGACGCCACGATCGTATCCGTGTCCGCCCCCTGCCCATCCACCATCTTGCCGCCTTCCTCCAGCCGCACCGTCGTCTTCGCCTGCGCGTCCGTCCCCTCGGTCACGGCCCCCACGCTAAACAACAACAGCCGCGCCTCATGCGGAAAAATAGCCCGGATCGCGTTGAACGTCGCATCGACCGGCCCGTC
>JANPPS010000009.1:0-5203 GCA_031428635.1 Rhodospirillales bacterium | reverse complement strand
TCTGACGGCCAATGGCGGCGTCGTGCATTGCCCCGGCGGCGGCACCCATCACGGGCGACCGGCCCGGGCCAGCGGGTTCTGCTATTTGAACGACCCGGTGCTCGGTATCCTGCAATGGCTCGATCAGGGCCTGCGCCGGATCGTGTACCTCGACATTGATGCCCATCACGGTGACGGCGTGCAGGACGCGTTCCACGACGATCCCCGCGTGCTGACGATCAGTGTGCATGAGGAAGGGCGCTGGCCGTTCACGGGCCGGCTTGAAGACCGGGCGGGCGGCGCGGCGCGCAACCTGCCGGTACCGGCCGGGTTTAACGATAGCGAGATGGCGTGGGTGATGGATCACGCGATCCTACCGCTGATTGAGCGCACGGCGCCGGAAGCCATCTTTCTGCAATGCGGCGCCGATGCGTTGGAGGAAGACCCGCTAGCCCGGCTGTCGCTGTCCAACAACGCGCATTGGGCGGTGGTGCAGGCGGTGATGAGCCGGACGCCGCGGCTGCTGGTAACGGGTGGCGGCGGGTATAATCCCTACACGGTGGGGCGCTGCTGGGCCGGGGTTTGGGCGACGCTGAACGGCATCGTTATCCCGGACCACACCAACCCGGCGGCGGAGGCCGTGCTGCGCGCCCAGACTTATAACCGCGCGGCCGGCCGCAACCCGCCGGTGCACTGGTTCACGACGATACGCGACCAACCCCGTTCCGGTCCGGTCCGCGACACGGTACAGCGTATGGCCACGATGACGATGCAGGAGACGATCTGATGGTACGTTGGGTATTGCTATTCCTTGCCTTGGCCCTGCCTGCCTGCGCCCAAGACGGCCCACAACCGGCACTGCCGACGGAGCCCCTGACGATCGTGACCCGCGACGGCGTCCGTCATGACTTCATGGTTGAGATGGCACTGACGCCAGCGCAGCAGACCGTCGGTCTCATGTTCCGTCCGTCCGTGCCGGCCGATGGTGGCATGCTGTTCGACTGGGGTGTCGAGCGTCAAAGCGACATGTGGATGCGCAACACTGTCGCGTCGCTCGACATGGTGTTCATCAACGGTGACGGCCGGGTGCGACGTATTGCCGAGAACACGGCGCCGCAGAGCTTGGCGATCATACCGAGCCAGGGTCCGGTGCGAGCGACGCTGGAACTACCGGCCGGTACGGCGCGGCGGCTGGATATCCGGCCAGGCGACCGGGTGGAGCAGCGGATTTTTACCCACTAACCGTCAAACGCCCGTACAGCTGCTGCTGTCCCCGGCGGTTTCTGCTGCGGCATGGGGCCCATGCCGTCCGCGATGGCCAGATGTAATGGCACAAGTGCTGCCGGGTTCGCGCTGACGCCACCAGGGACTTCACCGGGGCCGCCGCTGAACTGGGCTGGCCCGCTATTCTCACGGCAGGGTGTGCGTGACGCAACGAATCGGCTATCGGAAACACATCCGGCGCGTGCCCACGGCCGTCGAGAATAGGGGAACGCGAATTGAAGTTCATCTTGGCCGCCATCGCCGCACTGGGCCTGGCCGGCAACGCGCACGCGCAACAACTGACGGGCACGCTGAAGAAGATCGCCGACACGAAGACCGTCGCGCTGGGCGTGCGCGATAGCTCGGTGCCGTTCAGCTATCTGGACGACAATCAAAAGCCGGTCGGTTACGCGATCGATATCTGCATGAAAGTCGTGGACGCGATCAAGGCGGAGCTGAAGATGCCCGACCTGACCGTTGTCACGCAGGCGGTAACCTCCAGCACACGTATCCCGCTGATGGCTAACGGCACCATCGACCTCGAATGCGGCAGCACCACCAACAACGTGGAGCGGGAAAAGCAGGTCGCGTTCAGCAACACGTACTTCCTGACCGCCAGCAAGTTTGTCGCCAAGAAAAGCGCCAACCTGCTGACGATCGATAGCCTCAAGGGCAAGTCCGTCGTGTCCACCAGCGGTACGACCAACATCGTGCAGTTGAACAAGGCCAATACCGATCGCAACCTCGGCCTCAACGTATTGGCCGGCAAGGACCATGCGGAGAGCTTCCTACTAGTCGAAACCGGGCGCGCGGCGGCGTTCGTGATGGATGACGGGCTGCTGGCCAGCCTGGCTGCCTCCGCCAAGGACCCCAGCGCCTACGCCATCAGTGACGACGCGTTCAGCCAGCCCGAGCCGTACAGCATCATGATGCGACGCGACGACGCGCCGTTCAAAGCGGTGGTCGATGGCGCGACGTCCGCCCTGTATCGCAGCCCGGCTGGCCCAGCCCTGTATGCAAAGTGGTTCACGCAGCCGATCCCGCCCCGCAACCTGAACCTCAATCTGCCCATGGCACCCGTGCTGGCGCGATCGTTTGCCGCGCCGTCCGACAGCCCGGACCCAGCGCATTACGTCCAGTGAACGGCGGGACTCGGTAAACCGCACGCGCTGTCATAAGAAAGACCACCGTATGAAACTCGTACTTGCCTTCCTTGTGGTGGCGCTCGCTAGCCCTGCGATCTCAGGTCAAGCGCTCGCCCAAACGCCCCGCACGGGTACGCTAAAATCCATCGCTGAGACCCGGTCCATCACCCTGGGTGTCCGTGATAGCGCCGTGCCGTTTAGCTACCTCGATGACCAGCAACGCCCGGTCGGCTTCGCGATCGACATCTGCATGGCGGTCGTGGATGCGATCAAGGCGGAGGTGGGGCTGCCAGAACTCGCGGTGGTGATGACCCCCGTCACATCGAGCACGCGGATACCGCTGCTGGCCAACGGCACGATCGACCTGGAATGCGGAAGCACGACCAATAATCCGGAGCGGCAGAAGCAAGTCGCGTTCAGCAACACCTACTTTCTGACGGCCAGCAGATTCGCCGCCCGCAAGACCTCGGGCTTCACGACCATCGATAGCCTGCGTGGCAAGGCGGTCGCGTCCACCAGTGGCACCGTCAACATCGCGCAGCTGAACCGGGCCAACATCGATCGCGGACTAGGCCTCACGATCCTGCCGGGTAAAGATTATGCGGAGACATTTCTGCTGCTCGAAACAGGGCGGGCACAGGCGCTGGTGCTGGACGACGTGCTGCTGGCCAGCCTGATCGCGTCGAGCAAGGAGCCAGGCGCCTATGTCATCAGCGCCGACCAGTTCAGCCAGCCGGAGCCGTACAGCATTATACTGCGGCGGGACGATGCGCCGTTCAAGGCGGTCGTGGACCGGGCGACGGCCGCGCTATTCACCAGCCCGGCGGGCCCGGCGCTGTATGCGAAATGGTTCCTACAACCGATCCCACCGCGCGGTTTGACCCTTAATTTACCCATGACACCGGCCTTGGCGCATGCGTTCGCGGCCCCGTCAGATAGCCCGGATCCCGCGCATTACGCGCCGTGAGCTATAACTGGAACTGGGCCATCTTCGGGGCACAGTCGCCGGAGGGTACAGGCACCTATTTCGTGATTATGCTGCGCGGGTTGCTGACGACCGTCGAGGTTGCGGTGCTCGCTTGGATCATCGCGCTAAGTGCTGGGATCGCGATCGGCCTGTGCCGGACGCTGCCGGGCCGGGTCAACCGGGCAGTGGGGACTGCGTGGGTCGAGTTGTTTCGCAACGTGCCGCTGCTGGTGCAGCTGTTCCTATGGTATTTTGTATTGCCGGAGGTTGTGTCGGAGCGATTCGGCGACTGGATGAAGTCGCTACCGAACGCGCCGTTTCTTATCGCCGTCGTGGGCATCGGCCTGTTCACCTCTGCCCGCGTAGCGGAGCAGGTGCGGGCCGCACTCGGCGCACTGCCACGCGGGCAACTGGCGGCGGGCATGGCGCTGGGCCTGACCACTCTGCAGACCTACCGCTACGTGCTGCTGCCCATGGCCCTACGCATCATGCTGCCGCCGCTTACGGGTGAGATGGTGAGCCTGGTTAAGAACACGTCCGTGGCGCTCACGATCGGTCTCCTGGAGCTGACGGCGCGGGCGCGGGCGATGCAGGAGTTCAGCTTTCAGGTGTTCGAAGCATTTACCGCGGCGACGATCGGTTACGTGATCGTAAACCTCGCGGTGACGCTCGCAATGCGTGGGCTGGAGCGGCGGCTGCGTGTGCCCGGCTATGTCACATGAGCGATTTCGACTTCGGCGTGATCGAACGCAGTCTGCCGTATTTGTTTCTGGAGGGGATGCGCTTCACGCTAACGCTTACCGTACTGGCGGCGCTGGGGGGCGTCGTACTGGGCACGGGGCTGGCGCTGCTGCGACAGGTAGGCGGCCCAGTGCTGTCGCGCATGGCGACGTTCTATGTGAACGGCATGCGGACGCTGCCGCTCGTGCTGGTCATCTTTTGGTTCTATTTTCTCGTGCCCTACCTCGGTCAATGGATCACAGGCGCCGAGCGGCCGGTGCGCGTCGGTGCGTTCGCCAGCACGTTGCTGACGTTCACGTTGTTTGAGGCCGCGTATTTCAGCGAAGTCATCCGGGCCGGCATCGGATCGATACCACGCGGACAGATGGCGGCCGGGCTGGCGCTAGGGCTGACATACCGGCAGGTGATGGGCTCGGTCATCCTGCCGCAAGTGTTTCGCATTATGCTGCCCGTGTTGCTGACGCAGACGATCGTACTGTTTCAGGACACGTCGCTTTGCTATGTGATTTCACTCACCGATTTCCTGGGTGCGGCGTCGAAAGTGGCGCAGCGGGACGGGCGGCTGGTGGAAATGTATGTATTCGCGGCCCTGGTTTACTTTGCCATCAGCCTGGCGGCGTCGCAGGGCGTGAGGCGACTGCAATCTCGCATCGCCATCATCCGCTAGGGGCGCGCCCATGCCGATCATCACCCTGGACGCGGTCAGCAAGTGGTACGGCCCGGTGCAGGTCCTGCGTGGCTGCTCGGTGGTTGTAAACACGGGGGAGGTCGTCGTGGTCTGCGGCCCGTCCGGGTCGGGTAAAAGTACGCTGATAAAAACCGTGAACGCGTTGGAGCCGGTGCAGGCCGGTGTCGTGAGCGTGGACGGCGTCGTGGTCAGCGCCCGCGGCGTGAACCTACCCCGGCTGCGCGCCCGAGTAGGCATGGTGTTCCATCACTTCGAGATGTTTCCGAATCTGAAAGAGCGCCGGAAGAGCCAGGGACTAGGCTTTTCAGCACCGCACAGCAGGTAGCACGCATGGTGTCGGCAATCCGAACGTGCCTGATGGGCGGCACAATAGGTGGTCAAGAGGAGATTCCCATCTGGTCGGCGGTGCGTTCGTCGCAG
>JANPPS010000008.1:0-5285 GCA_031428635.1 Rhodospirillales bacterium | reverse complement strand
CGACTGGCGGTGGCGACCGATGCCGCCGTGGACCTGCTGGGCGAAGATGACGGCCTGTCCCACGCCGGGCAGATGATACGCGACGCGCTGGAACCCCGGCTGCGAGAGACCGCGTATGCGCTGGCCTGCGAAGTGGCGGCGGCGGACCAGGAGGCTACGCAGCCGGTGCTGCGGATGCTGGAACTGGTAATGGCCGAGTTGCGGATGGAGCCGTTAGTGGCAGCCGCGATCGAGCGGACGGTGCGGGCGCGATATCGGCGGGTGCCAGTCTAACAGATCGTCTAACAGCCGGTGTCACAGACGGCGTAGGCCGGCCAGCGTCTGGATCGTCGCCACGAGCGTCGGTTCTCGGGCCGCCACCACCACGATCGCCGGGTCGTGCAGGCCAATTGCTTCGAGCGCCGCGCGCAGCCGGGCCGGTTCGGGGTGACCGAGGTCCAACCGAACCAGTGTGCACTTTAGATCGGTCATCGCACCAGCCGGGTGCGGATCGGGCCATTCGATCAAGCTCGGTATTGTCCCACCCTCGATCAGCGCGCCGTCATCCGGGATCGTGAGCCGCCAGGACAGCGCCCCCCGGGTCATCGACTGCGTGCGGCCGGTGTCGATTAGGCAAGCCGCGATGGCGGTATCCAGATCCGGAACCGCCACCAGCCAAGTCATTAGCCGCGGCACGGGCAGCGCGTGGTCCAGCCCGAACCAGCGCGCCCGGCCGGGTGGCGGCGCGGCCGGGTCGACGGCGATAACCTCGCAAAAACTGGTGGGCCCGAGCTGCATCAGGTGGTTGTGCGTGCCCATGCGCGGGTGCGATCCGCCGGGGGGCATGCGGACACCCAGCCTCTGTTCCACCCACGCCACCCCCGATGCCAGCGTGGGCGCCCCGATAACGAGGTGATCGAAGCACGCGCTCAACCGACCGCCGCTGCCGCCTGACCGGAGGCAACCGCGTCGCCCACGTCCGGTCCCAGTAACCAATCGCCGCACACAACCAGCCCCGCGCCGGTGTCGAGGCAGGGCTGCCCCAACGCCCGGCCCGTGCGGGCATAGCGCCAGCGTTGCACGGCAGCCTGGTCCGGAGCGGTCGTGCGCCCGGTCATTTGCATGAGGGCGGCCAGCAGTGTCGCCTGCACCGCCGCCGGTTCGTCATTCACATGCGCCTGTGACCATGTGGCCGTCGCGTGCGCAGTCCAGCACTCAGGTGCCGCGGAACGGCCCGGGCGGGCACTGTCCAGTATCGCGTTCTCGATCGGGTCTTGGGCCGGGCCACATGCGCCGTCACCGGGCTGAAGCCAGCCGGCCATCAGGGTCCAGCACGGGGTCATCGTCGCCTGGGCCACAGCACGGGCGGGCGTATCCAATCCTATCGCGGCCAGCAGCGGCCCGGCCTGGGGCGATGGGATTGCCAGAACGATGCGGTCATACGGCCCGTCCACCACGCCGTCCTGGTCGCTGATTAGGCCCGGCGACGTCTCACGCGCCGACCGGTGGCGAACCGTCCAACCGGTGACGCCCGCGTGTAAATACGCGACGTGCCGGCCCTGGCGCAGGTCGGTAACCGCCATCGCGGCGGCCAGAGCAGCCATCGTGGGTACACCGACCCACTGGCCCTGCCACGACACTGCCGGCAGTCCAAACGGATCGGAAAACCAGGGCGTGCCGTGTTCGAACCCGAACGCGCCCACCACCCGCGTGGCGACCCGGCCACCCGGCTGCCGGCCCTTATCGAACAGCGTTACCGCCACGCCGCGCTCCTGCATCGCGTGGGCGCAGGACAGCCCGGCCATTCCCCCGCCGATTACTGCAACGCGCATTACTGCGGTAGTGCCGGATACCCGATCACATAGGGATGCGCGCCCAACACCAGCGCCCACACAACGAACCCGATCAGGGGCACGACCCACCCGATCTCCCGCAAATCGAGCCGGTTGCGCCCGGCCAGTATTGCGGCACCAGGCACGATCGAGGTTGCACGCGCAAGCCTTGCCCACCGCTCCGGCGACCGGGCCGCGAGTTTAGAGTCGATCGACGGCATACCCGCCAGAGCCGTCACCGCGAACGCGCCGAAAAACACGAACGCCGTCCAGGTACCGTTGGTAATGATGTGCACAACGCCCCAAATCGTGAAGGCCCACAGCATTGGGTGGCGCGTGATGCGGAATATACCGCGCGACTCGCTATCCGGCCGGGTGTCGGCGCCGACTGCAGTGGGATTGGGGCTCGCGGCGGAAGCGACGAACAGGATGAAGGCGGGCAGCATGACGGCGACCAGGACCCACCCCAGCCATACCGGCACCGCCCACATCGGCGCGGCGGGCGTAGAAGCATAGGCCGCAGACAAGGCCGCGATCGACACGACCGAGATCAGCGAATACACGCCGAGGAACCCCTTCTCCCCCAAGCGTGCGACTAGCCAGCCGCGAAGTGCGGTCCCGGCCAAGCCGATGTGCAGCACGAGCCAGGCGATGGCAGCCAAAGACAAAAGCATGCCACCTCCCTACACCGTATCAACGCCCGGGAACATCCGGGTCCCGCCCGCGTTTGCGCATTATTGTCGAGGAGCAATACATGTCCGGAACCGATCACGGCACCCCAATCGAGCTACAGGGCTTCTTCCCGAGCAACGGTACACTGACCGCGGCGCTAGAGCGGCTGCAAAACGTAGGTTTCCGTCGCGGCGATCTAAGCCCGCCCAAGGAGCATCCGCATTGGGGCGAGCGGCCGGAGACGGATGCCAAAAACGGTTTGGTCAAGGATGAGGACAGCGCGCAACTACGCACGCTCGGCACAGGTATGGCCGGCTACGCGGGTGCCGCGGCGGTGGCAGGAGTGACGATTGCTACGGGCGGCGCGGCGGCACTGGCCGTTGCAGTTGCGGCGGCGGCCGGCGCGGGCAGTGTGGCAGCGGCTACAGTGGCCGGCCGGACCGCAGAGTCGTCGATCAAAACGCAGTATAATGAGTTAGCGTCGGAGGGGCGTCTCGTCCTGGGCGTGCGGACAGCAAACAAGGAAGAGGTCGAACTCGCGTCGCAGATCATGCAAGACGCTGGGTCGATCGGAATTGCACCGGTCTACGCGGCAAATGAAGCGACCACGGCCGGCATTGCCTCAGCGTCCTGGACCGGCTGAAGAAGCGGTACTGGGCGGCGTTCACACGCCGCCCAGTACACTCATTAAGCAAGCTTCAAGCTAGTCGCGGCCGCCTTGCCACGCTCCATCGCCACTTCGTAGCTCACCTTCTGACCATCATTCAGGCCATTGAGGCCAGCGGCCTGCACGGCGGTGATGTGGACGAACACATCCTTGCTGCCGTCCTGCGGCATGATGAAGCCAAAGCCTTTGGTGGCGTTGAACCACTTGACGGTGCCGGTAGCCATTGATTCGGTGCTCCTAGAAGAGGCGTGCGGTCGCGCGCCGGAAAGAGAAGGGGCGGCCTACGCCAATTTCAGGTTGGTCGCTGCGGCCTTGCCGCGCTCCATGACAACGTCAAAGCTGACGGCCTGGCCCTCATCCAGCCCGCGCAACCCGGCGGCCTGAACGGCAGTGATGTGGACGAAAACATCCTTTGTGCCGTCTTGCGGCATAATGAAACCGAAACCCTTGGTGGCGTTAAACCACTTAACCGAACCGCTCGCCATAACTACGTCACTCTCCGTCCTGGCCACCCACAACAGCGCGGGCGGACCTCCAACCGGGTCCTTGGACGGCTTGTGGGCACCCGAAGCAGGCGGAGCGCAGCACGGCTAGTCAAAAACACGATCTTACATATTGGCGCAGATTGAAACGAGGGTGTCAATCAATTCCACTATGCGCAAATAAAAAGGGGCGGTCCGTGCGGACCGCCCCCGTTTCGCCGGCTCGTGAACTGGTTAGAAGTCCATGTCGCCCATGCCGCCGCCTGGCATGCCACCGCCGCCGCCAGCCGACTTCTTCTCCTGACGGTCGGCGATCATCGCCTCGGTCGTGATCAGCAGGCTGGCGACCGACGCCGCGTCCTGCAACGCCGTCCGGACCACCTTGGTCGGGTCGATGATGCCGGCCGCAACCATGTCCTTGTACTCACCCGTCTGCGCGTCGAAGCCGAAGTTGTAGTCGTCGTTCTCCAGCACCTTGCCGGCGATGACGGCGCCATCTTCGCCCGCGTTCTCAGCGATCTGGCGTAGTGGCGCCTGCACTGCCTTACGCACGATCTCAATGCCGAACTTCTGGTCCTCGTTCAGCGGCGTCAGATGCGCCAGGATCAGCGATGCGCGGGCGAGTGCCACGCCGCCACCCGGGACGATGCCCTCTTCGACGGCCGCACGGGTTGCGTGCAGTGCGTCGTCCACGCGGTCCTTGCGCTCCTTCACCTCGACCTCGGTGCTACCACCGACGCGGATGACGGCGACGCCGCCAGCCAACTTGGCCAACCGCTCCTGCAGCTTCTCACGGTCGTAATCGCTCGTGGTCTCCTCGACCTGCGCGCGGATCTGGCTGCAACGGCCCTTGATGTCGTCGGCCGAACCCGCACCCTCGACGACGGTCGTGTTCTCTTTCTCGATCAAGACGCGCTTGGCCCGGCCCAGCATGGCGAGCGTGACGTTCTCGAGCTTGATACCCAGGTCCTCGCTGATGACCTGACCGCCGGTGAGAATGGCCAAGTCTTCCAGCATCGCCTTACGACGATCACCAAAGCCCGGCGCCTTCACGGCCGCGACCTTCAGCCCGCCGCGCAGCTTGTTCACCACGAGTGTGGCCAGCGCCTCACCCTCGATGTCCTCGGCGATGATCAGCAGCGGGCGACCCGACTGCACGACCGTCTCCAGCAGCGGCAGCATGGACTGCAAGCCAGACAGCTTCTTCTCATGGATCAGGATGTAGGGCTGGTCCAGCTCGACAACCATCTTCTCGGCGTTGGTGATGAAGTACGGGCTCAAATACCCGCGGTCGAACTGCATGCCCTCGACGACCTCGAGCTCGGTGTCCATGCCCTTGGCTTCCTCGACGGTGATGACACCCTCGTTGCCGACCTTCTGCATGGCTTCGGCGATCATACGACCGATCTCGGTCTCGCCGTTGGCGCTGATCGTACCGACCTGGGCGGTCTCGGCCTCGGTCGTGATCTTCTTGGTGCGCTTGGCCAGCTCTTCCACGAGGGCTGCTACGGCCTTGTCCACGCCGCGCTTCAGATCCATCGGCGCCATTCCGGCGGCCACAGCCTTGCCGCCCTCACGCACGATTGCCTGCGCCAGCACGATGGCCGACGTGGTGCCGTCGCCGGCGATGTCGTTGGTCTTGCTCGCGACTTC
>JANPPS010000007.1:0-2768 GCA_031428635.1 Rhodospirillales bacterium | reverse complement strand
GACGGACTCCTCCCACGGTAGGCTGGATTGTAGGCTGGACGGGAAATAATCGCTAAGCCATTGCTCTTAAACGATCCGCTACGGACACCCTCTCCGCCATCTGTCTATCTAAGCTCATTGGTCTCACTGGCTTTACCGTCGGCACTCGTGGCGCAACTGAAGCTTCGATGCGGGCTTGGCCGCTTGGTTGGGTGCCGACCGGAGCGGTTGACAGTGGCACCAGCCTCTACCGCAATCCTTCAGTCGCCATGCCGCACCGCCGCGCGCGAACGGCGTTGCGGTATGGCGACTGAATGGCATTTGATCGGGTTCAATTCCACGCCAACGCCAGCCTAAAGCCCTTGCGAGCGCTGACTTGGGCGTCGTTGCCCGCGGCGGCAGATATCATTTTACCCGGGCAACTGTCTTATCCGGTCAGGGGCAGGGGGCTTAAGCGTCCCTTCAATCAAATCAGGCAAGCACGGATTCTTTGCCTCCTGTCTGGACGGAGCCTGGCCGATCTTTTTACTAAACGTGTAGTGTTGTTGGTGGCCTCAGAAACAGGCGTAATCAGAGCGTCAATTACGTCCCCAGCATCCGTGCGCGATCGGTGTTACCGACGCTCAGCCGTGGCGTGAGGTGACGACGTTCCGCGCGCCAGCGCTCGGGTCAGTGCGTACCGAGCCTCCTAATACAGCAATCACGCCGAGCTATTGGGCGTTGGGCAGCGGGATTACCAAGGAGATTGGGTCAAACATCTCTGCCGACCCATAAAGTTGTTGACTTCTGTGCCTCCTCATTTCTCGACGCACATCCGAAATCTCGTCATGGATAAGATTAGGGGTCGTCAGAAGGAATTGTCGCCGGGCCGAAGCGGGTGGGCATTGGGCGGCAGCAATCTCCAGCCTGAGCGCGCGCAGACTGGACGCACCCAACCGTTCCTTGCGCGACTTGATAATCTCGCCGGGAGCGCGCGGCTGCTGACGGTGTAAACTTTTCTTTACACCACGATCGTACCAACTTCGGACAACAACTCGGTTGAGGGCAAATCATCTCAGGATAACAGCTTTGTGATAGCAGTAGCTCCAACGCAGCGGATTTACCGTTCGCGGGCAGTTCAGAATTCCGTCAACACCCTCCTTGCGACCGATGTGCGTTTTGCACAGCGAATTCTGCATAGGGGTTTAAAATGATCCGCTCACTTATTGTTGCGGCAACCGCAATGGCTGGTGTCGCCGCACTTTCGGCAGCCCCCGCCCAAGCCAGTATCCTTGTCAGCCTGATTAATTCGCCCACGGCCACGGCCGGTGGATTTAACTACACCTACGGGGCCACGCTTGCCCAGGACCAGCAGCTCGACACGACCGTACAGAATGTATTTTTTACGGTGTACGATTTCGGCCAGGCGACCCTGGGTGCCCGGACCGGCCTGATCGCGTCAAACTTCAACTTCGCGCTCAACGCTAACCAGAGTGTCGCGGCGAATGCAGTCGTGCCCAACAACAATCCCAACATCTCCGACGTCCGGGCGTCGTACGCTGGCGCGGTTGTGACCGGGGTGGGGCTTGGCACGGCGGTGAACAACCTCGGGACGTTCACGCTGTTCACGACCTTTACAGGACCGTTTGCCGTTCAGCAGAACGCGCAAGACGCACAGCTAGAGAAGTACGCGCCCGGTGCGCCGACGAACGACGCCCCGGCCTCTAACATCTCGGCCATCGCAATCCCGACGATCAGCAACGTGCCAGAGCCGGCCACGATGGCGCTGCTTGGCGTTGGCCTGCTTGGCCTGGCCGCAGTGCGTCGCAAGCGCGCCTAACACGCAGGGCATACGCCTAGACTACCGCGGGGCAAGGATATTCCTTGCCCCGTTTGCTATCTGACCCGAACCTTGGTCCCTACGGCTCCCTGGGTGCCACAACACCAATCTGAAGACTTTGCCGCCGATACATCAATCGCGTCCCACCCAGTTCCCGGCGCATTGCGATCCCGGCGCGACAGAACCTCCAGCACGTCGCCGTCCACCTCCAGCAATCACGCCAGCCCCCACCCGGCGGGCAGGTAGCGGGAGCCGGCCGATGAAGCCGGAATAAAGCGAGCGTTGTCCACCCTGCCTTCTGCAACGCCGTGCTGTGCGGTTGCGGTAGCCGGGCCACAATCGCGACGTCGGCAGTCCAGCGCCTGGGTTCGATGGCTGGCGAGCTTGGCACGATTTCCAGCCGCTCCAAGCCTCTCTGCCAATCCGTCGGCCCAATGCGTTCGCCGGCCAGAGGGCCGCCGGGCATGCGCACGAGCGGCAAGGCCGCCGCGCGCGCAGGGCGGTGGACAGTTCTTGGGTGGTCCCAGTTTTTCGGACAGGTTGTTAAGCGTGGTTCGCTGATGAGGGGACGGGGGTGATGACGGGCTAGCGGAAGCGGTTTTTGGCAGACTTCACGGCCAAGGTTGCGATGGGAGCGGGAGTGCGTTTCATTGTCATAGGTGCATCCAGGACGCCGCTAGGACTGCAATCCAACGGATTCAAAGTGACCTAATACCAACTTTGCACCAGCGCTGAAAACAGTTGGACCGCATCCTAAAGCCCAGGTCCCAATCCGGTCCCAGACTTTTCGTTTCGACCTTGCAAGACCGTGTAAGTCATTGAAAGCGTAGGTGGGCGCTGTAGGATTCGAACCTACGACCCGGTGATTAAGAGTCACCTGCTCTACCAACTGAGCTAAGCGCCCGCATGCCCCTGCGGGAGCGCGCCGTATAGCAAGACGAGACCGAGAAGGAAAGCCTGCATCCCGTGC
>JANPPS010000006.1:0-2207 GCA_031428635.1 Rhodospirillales bacterium | reverse complement strand
TCGATCCCGACAGCCGTCCGTAAGGAGATAACAGGCTTGCAGCGAGGAGTTCCGCTGTTCTGGGGACTGAAGAAGGCCTAGCGGACCGGCGTTTGGTTCAGTAGCCCGAACAGGGCGCGGGCGGTGGCCAGCTTTTGGCTTTGCACCATACCCGCGCCTTTAATGATCCTCGGCCCGGTACCGCTACAATAATGGCGCCCGGCGGTGGTGGGTAGCCTGCTCATAGGCATAAGCGCAGCCCAGTAACGTGGCCTCGCTCCATTGCTCACCCACGATAATCAAGCAGAACGGCGCACCCGACTCGTAATAGCCGGCCGGTACAGTGACGCCCGGAAGGCCGGCGATGTTGATTTCGCTGACGGTGGTTTCGAGAATGGTGTCCGGGCCGTGCATCGGCGGTAAAGCGCCACGCATTTGCGGAAAGACCAGGGCATCCAGGCGGTGCATCGTGAAGACCTGATGCATGATGCGCAGATAAGCCTCCCGCGCCGCGATAAACTCGGACAGGTCGGGCGGGGTGGTGGGGTTGGCGAGGCAGGCGGCGAATTGATTGAGGTTCGGCATGAACGACAGCACGCCGCCCGGGGCGAAGGCGTTTTCTTTGGCCGTGGCGAGGGCGAAGTCGGTGAAGGTCTTCAGCGCGGCCGCTGGGCCTAGTCGGGCCAGATACTGGTTCAAATCGTACGGCACGGATTCCAGACCGCGGGCGTCGAATTCCGACGTCGACACCGTTCGCTCACGAAGGGCGGCGAAGCCTGAGCCTTGAAATGGGTCTGCGATCAGTTCAGCGCCCAGGGCGCGAATTTCATCCTGGGCACGCGCATACAGGGCGACCGTTTCGGAACTGAGCGGCAGGTCCCGCCAGCCCGGGCCATACAGCCCCACACGTTTGCCGCGCAGCCCGTCCGTATGCAGCAGCGACGTGTAGCCGCCTTCGGGGCGATGGCCGACGCCGGCGATGGTTTTGGGATCCTCCGCGGTGTAGCCCGCCAATACGTCGAGCGTGAGCGCTGCGTCCCGCACGCAGCGGGCGATGGGGCCAACCACGTCGCGGTTGGACGAGAGCGGCATTACGCCGGTATTCGGTACGAGCGCAAACGTCGGCTTGATACCCACCAGCCCCTGGGCAGAGGCGGGGTTTTGGATGGAACCGCCGGTTTCCTCCGCCAGGCCGAGCACGGCAAGGCTTGCGGCCACTGCGGTCGCGGTTCCGGCACTGCTGCCGCCCGGCAGGAAGCCACGGCCGGCGGCATTATAGGTGGGGCCGGCCCAGCTATCGTTGGCATGGCTGCCGGTGGCACTCAGTACAGGGACGTTGGTTTTTCCCAGTATTACCGTGTCCGCTGCCCGCATGCGGGCCACCACGGGCGAATCGGTACCAGGCATGAGCTCCACGCCACCCGAGGGGCCATGCAACAGACGCCAGCCGGCAGTGGTCGGGAAGCCGACCATGTCCATTGGATCCTTCACCACTACCGGTATGCCCGCCAGCGGGCCCAGCGCCTCTCCTGCCGCGCGCCTACGGTCGATCTCGCGGGCAGTGGCCAGCGCGTCCGGATTGAGGAAGATGATTGCGTTCAGGCTGGGGTTCAGTGCGGCAATGCGGTCGAGAAAGGCCTGGGTCAGCGCCTCGGACGTGACGGTGCCGGCGGCGAAGGCGGCCTGACATTGCGCAACGGTCAGCTCGATCAGGTCGATCATGCGTGCAGGGCTTTCCAATTTACGCCGCCTTCGAAGGCGGCGGCGGCGCGGTAAATGGTCTCTTCGGCGTACATCTTGCCCACCAGCATCATGCCGACCGGCAGGCCATCCACCATGCCGCAGGGGATGCTCATGGCCGGATGGTGGGTGCAGTCGAACGGGGCGGCATTGGGCAGTATCTCAAACGCGCGGGTGATAATTTCGTCGACCGGCGCGTCCGGCGCGGGCAGTTTTGTGGCGGTGATAGGCAGCGTGGGCATCAGCAGTAAATCGTAATGTTCAAACATGGCGTCATAGGCGGCACGCAGGCGACGGACCAGGTTCTGCGCCTTGGCATAGTAATGGCCGCGGTAGCGCGTGGTCATGTAATGGCCAAGCAGCATGGTGTTTTTAAGCGAGTCCGATAACTCGTCCGCCCGTTTATGCCAACCACTATGCGCGGCCAGCAGGCTGGTTACGTATAGCCCCTGCCAATTGAAGCCGAAGCCGTTGCCGTGCATCATTTG
>JANPPS010000005.1:0-3839 GCA_031428635.1 Rhodospirillales bacterium | reverse complement strand
CCGACGGTCGACACGTTGCTGGTGGCATGCCGCCTGCCTTCCGGAACCATCTTGTTCCAACAGCCTGCGGCACACCCGCCCCAACCGCGGCATCCTCGCTCGACAGGCCCGCTGCGATCGACATCCAAAATCGTTGTCGCTCTTTGCGGCCCGCCACGGGTGGCCGGCCGGTCGACCATAATGACAACCGACCAGACCGGTCCGAACGGCGCTTTCGTGTCGGCATCGCAACTCCCTCCCTCATGGTGTTGCGACGACTAATTGAATCCGCCCAATATACACCCGTGGCGTTCGGCAGGCGATGTGGCGAAGCTCACGACCACGCCACGGCCGAGAGTTTATTTTCCACATTGGAAGCGGAGTTGCTGAGCCGCTGCCGGTTAGCATCGCAGGCCGGGAACCGCATGGCCTGCTTCAGCACCGTCGAGGGTTAGTCTAACCGGCACGGCTGCACTCCAGCCCGGGATACCGTTAGCCGCTGGCCTGCGAAGCTATGCAGGAGGCCGCCATGGTTTCGGCGTAACTCGCAATCCTGCGCGCTGTCCACGAGAACGGGGCAACTTCGATAAGTCGCGTCAGGGCATCATTACACGAGTTCGGTATAAGTGGCTTCGCGTCCCCGCAACCAGCTTAACTTGCTCTGCCATATAAAAAGCTCCAGCCACATCGGCTAGGGCTTTTGTGTTTGTGGCTCCCGATAAACCTAAGATAGCAGCTAGCTCGCCGCGCTGCGTCGTGTCCTCCGGCATGATTCGGATCTCATCGATCAAACCACGCAGCGAACCTCGAGCTGCGGCAGCACCGTCGCCGAACAGTGCATCGGCCAGGGCCGCCACCTTCTGTCGATACACAATAGCCAAGTTCGGATGAAGCCGTGGGGCAGGCGCGATGGCTGTTGCGAGTTCGTGCTTTAACGCGATCCGCCGTTCCTCGAGCTCTCGCATCCGGTCTTTGACCGCCAGTGCAGGCGTGCCATTGCAAATGGCGTCAACCAGCCGCTCCAGCTTATCTTTGACGCGCGCCAACTCCTTGGTGCGCTCGCCAAGATCGCCGGCGGCATGCGCCTGCATCCTGTTCCACTCCGCAGTAAACTCAGCGACAAACGCCTGATATAGGGCCGGGTCCATGAGCCGGGCGCGTAGCCCGTCAAGCACCGTGCTCTCCAGCTGATCCCGGCGGATGGTTAGCCGATTCGCGCACGCTGTCTCGCCTTTGTTGCGGGCGGTCGAACAGCCGAGGTGCGACTTGCTAATCATCGAGAAGCCACCGCCGCAGGCGCCGCATCGAGTCAGCCCCGAAAAGAGATGTCTGGGACGCTGCTTAGACCAAAATGAGACGGAGGCGGCCTTAGGTGCATTAGATGACCGCCTCTCGCGATGGCTAAGGCGCCCCTGGCGGGCGCGCACGGCCGCCCACAACTCATCATCGATAATCCTCAGCTCGGGCACGTCGGTCGTCACGATCGCGGCCGCGTCGTTGGGACGCGACTGGCGGCGACCCGTATCCGGGTCCTTGCTGTAGCGCAGCCGATTCCACACCAGGCGGCCAATATACAGCTCGTTGTTAAGAATGCCGGTTCCGCGGTTTCGATTGCCGTTGATCGTGGTGGCCGCCCATGCGCCGCCCCAGGGGCCAACGATGCTCTCATGGTTCAAGGCCGTAGCAACACGCTTGGGCGAAAGGCCGTCGCGATAGTCGGCGAAGATGCGCCGTACGACCGCAGCCTGGGCCTCGTTGATTGTCCGACCACCGCGACGCTCCAGCGATGCGACGACGTCGTAGCCGAAAGTGAGCCCCTCACCCGAAGAGCCAGCCTCGACGCGACCGCGCAAGCCACGGCGCGTCTTGTCGGCCAGGTCTCTTAGGAAAAGTGCATTCATCGTACCCTTGAGCCCAACATGCAGCTCGGAAATCTCGCCCTCGGATAGCGTGTGGATCCGGACACCGGCGTGCCGGCACCGCTTGAAAAATCCGGCGATGTCTTCCTGATCGCGCGACAAGCGATCGAGCGCCTCAACCACAATTATGTCGAACTCCGCCCTGCGAGCACCCTCGAGGATCGCCTGATAGCCAGGTCGCAACGACGTAGCGCCGCTCAGGGCCGCATCTTTATAGACCTGCGTCAGCGTCCAGTTCTGCCTCTCGACGAGCTCGCGACACAGCCGAAGCTGGTCGTCGATCGAAGCCGCACGCTGGTGGTCGCTGCTGTACCGGGCGTACACAACTGCGCGCATTCTTGGATCCGTTCAGGGTTTGTCATCGATGGCGTCGCAACCATGGCTAAGTCGGTCATACACATCCAGAGCTAGTTGCCCAAAACAACAGCAGCGGATGAGCCTAGGGCCGAGTGCATACGCGTCTGACGGGTAGCTTCCGGTCAGCTTTGGAGCACTCCTAAACGATGAGATTGACCCGTTTTCCTGGCCCCCTGGATCTTTTCGCGAGGGGTGTTTCTGATACCCAGGAGCCGCCCACCGTATTCGCCTGAGTTCCGCCGTCTGATGGTCGAACTGGTCCGTACTGGACGATCACCCGAGGACCTTTCCTGAGAGTTCGAGCCGACAGCGCAATCTATCGACGCTTGGGTGGCTACGGCAGACAAGTAAGAGGGCCGACGGGAAGATCCCGCCGGTTTGGCAGGATCTGAGCGGGACAAACTGGCCCGGTTGCGTCGGGGGAACAAGCAGCTTCGAGTGGAACTCGACATCCTCTCAAAGCCGCGGCCTGGTTTAAATTAGAAACCAGCGTAGCGCCGTCGGGCTCTCCGGGGTCATGAGCGCGAACCAGGCCTCTTTCCCGATCGCCACCGTGGCGCGCGTTCTCGGCGAGTTCAAGGCTGGCTACCATGCCTAGCTCCGCCGTCCGCTTTCGGCCCATGCGGTCGCTGATGAGGCGCTGCTGAAACGGGTCCGGACCGTGCACGCGACATTGCGTCAGACCTATGGGTCACAGCGAGTGCATGCCGATCTGCAAGCTCGAGGCAAGCGGCATGGCCGCAAGCGGATCGCGCGGCTGATGCGCCTTTCGCCAACCTTGTCGTTTGCCCGATGAGAGCCGGACTGCCTCAGTGCAGGACTGGGTAGGTCAGCGCGACGCTGACCGAACCGGGCGCAGCTCAACTGTAGAAAAGATGCGCTGAACGCGGGCGATCCGGGAAAGGCCAAGAAAAAAGCTTGATGGCAGCCCTCTTTTCGATTGATGCGATGCTTCTCACGCTCCGACACACGATTGTCGCCCTCGCGCGTGGGAGTCAGAAAGAACTTACAGCACGTCAATTTGGTGTGTTTCTCACTTGTTATCTGAACGACGGGCCACTTGCGGTCGGGGCCTGGCGGCGAACCTGAACATGTCGAACTCCGCTGTATCCCGTGCACTGGATCGGTTGGGCGAGCTCGATCTCGCCCGTCGTCTTGCTGACCGGCGGGATCGACGCGTTGTGTTGGTAAAACGGACCATCGCGGGTGAGGCTTACCTGTGCGAACTGCAGAGACACGTGCTTGCGAGGATGAAACCGCGCCGGAGGAGAAGTAGGTCCACCAGCCACCGCCAGCATAGAGCGTCAGCACAGCGCCGACTTTGCTTGCGACCAGCCGGTGACGTCATGACGCTGACAATCGCGCGACGGCTCGGAAGAGTATGGCCGCGACGGAGAAACGGCGCTCGACCAAATAGAAAACACCGACACGATGGGCGTGGCGGGGTCACGTCCGTCAACGTGGTGGGAATTTGTTGTAGGTTGATGTGGCCACGGATCATTCGGCTGCGGTGGAAATCTGGGTTGGAAAGACCTCGACCATCGGCGGTGTAAGTTCGGCCATGGCCTCGGTCTGCATGTAGCG
>JANPPS010000004.1:0-7101 GCA_031428635.1 Rhodospirillales bacterium | reverse complement strand
TAGCGTAAAGCCGAGGCAGCGCATGAAAGCCAGCATCGGCGTATTTTCAGCCAGAACCTGGCCCTCGATCTCCCGTAAGCCCTGCAGGCGGCCCCACTCGATAAGACGCTGCATGAGGCGGCGGCCGACACCGCGGCCCTTCATGCTGCCCTCGACCACAACCGCGAACTCGCCGCGGGGCGCGTAGGGTTCGCGGACCAGCCGGGCCACCCCCACGGTTTGGTCGGGCCCGCCATCGACGCTGCGGACGCCGATGAACGCCATTTCCCGGTCGTAATCCACCTGCGTCATGCGGGCGATCTGCTCCGGTGATAGTGCCCGGACCATGGTGAAGAAGCGGTAGCGGATATCCTCGGGCGTCAGGCGGCTGAACAAAGCGGCGTGCGCCTCTGCGTCCTCGGGCCGGATCGGCCGAATGATCAGGGTCCCGGCGTCTGTGGGCCAGTGCTCCACAAGCTCGGCCGGGTAGGGCGCGATCGCGAGGTTCCCGAACGTGCCCGACGGACGCAGGCCGATCCACGCGTCGGCGGCCCGCACGCCATCGGGATCGGCAAATAGCGGGTTGATGTCGATGGCCTCGATTTCGGGGAAGTCCACGATCAGCTGGCTGACCCGCACCAGCGCATCGGCGATCCCAGCCGTGTCGGCGGCGGGCTGTTCATGCAGGTCAGCCAACGTCCGCGCGGCCCGGGTGCGCCCGATCAGGCTAGCAGCGAGCGCGAGGTTCAAGGGTGGTAAGTCGACCGCAATGTCGTCCAGCAGATCGGCCGCACTGCCGCCCTGGCCGAAGCCGATGGCGGGCCCGAACAGCAGGTCATCCTGCACCGTGATCCGCACTTCCCGTGCACGGCCGATCTGGCGTTGCACGAGGAAACCCGGCGGCTGGCCTTCCCGGCGCAGCTCCAGCCGGGGGCCGGCCGCCAAAACGGCCGCCTCATCCGCGAGGTCGAGTGCGACGCCGCCGGGTCCGCGGGCAAGGGGGCGGACGATGCGGGCCAACTTCAGCACGGCCGGGAAACCGAGCACGGCCGCGGCGGTCGCAGCGGCTGCAGCGGTGGGTGCCGGCGCGTACGGGACGGTCTGCACGCCATACGCGCCGAGCACGGCCAGCGCCTCATGTTGCAACAGTCCGGTGCGATCGTCCGCGCGCACGCCGTCCAGCACGGCACGAACGGCCGCCTGATCGGGTGCAAGGGTGAGCACGGCGCTATCGGGTAGCTCGCGGGCGGCAGCGCGGGCGCGACGCTGCTCCAGCAATTGGCCGAAGCCGCGCATCGCCTGCTCCGGCGTGGCGAAGACGGGGACGCCGGCGTCGGCCAGTGCTTTGCGGTGTAGTGCAGCGGTCGTCTCCCCCAATACCGCGGCCAGCATCGGGATTTTGAGTGAGACAAAACTGGCGGACAGTGCCGCGATCGCGGCAGGGTCGGCGGGGCCGGTCGGCGCCATGACGACGACGACGCCCCCCACTTCCGGCGTGCCGGATAGCAGGCTCGCGGCCTCCGCCAAGCGGATCGGCTGATCGGCACCGGTCCAGATCAGGCCGAGGTCAGCCGGGGTTGGCGGCAAGCTCATCGCCAGAACGGTGCGAGTGATGGCCGTCAGGGGCGCCAGCGGGATATTAAGCGTCAACGCCGCGTCAGCCGCCAGTTGGCCAGGACCGATGGCGTTGGTGACGATCGCCACCGTCTCGGTCCGTAATGGGCGGGCGCGGGTCAGGGTCTCGGCCGCCGCCAGCAGGTCGGCCAGGCGTTCGACGCGGATGACGCCCGCGCGGCGGAGGGCTGCGTTGAACACGAGGTCTGAGTGGCCGGTGGGGTCCGACAGGCGGGACCCGGCGCGGATAGCCACGACGGGTCGCAGCCGGGCTGCGGCGCGGGCGGCAGACAGGAACGCGCGGCGGCTACGGATCGTGCGGATATCCAGCAGGATTGCGCCTGTGCCCGGATCGCGCGCCAGCCAATCGAGCGTGATGGCAAACCCCATGTCAGCCGCGCCGCCCAACCCCACCACGTGGCTGAATCCCACTCCGTTCGGCCCCGCCCAGTCCAGCACGGACCGGCAAAGTGCGGCCGATTGCGACACGAGTGCGACCCGTCCCGGCTGCGCACCAAGCGGCCCGGCGGTCGCGTTCAAATGAAGGGACGGCACCATGATACCGAAGGCGGATGGGCCCAGGACCCGGACCTTCGCCGCCTGCGCCGCGGCCGCCAGGTCAGGCGCCGGGGTGAGGCAGATGGCGGCCAAGATTCCCAGCCGGCCGATGGTGGCGATCGCTGCACCAGCATCCTCCGGCGCGGTCGTGATCAGGGCCAGGTCGGACGCCACGGGTAGGTCCTGCGCCCGCTCGGTTTCGGTGATGGCACCCGCATAACCGCCGGCCCGCAGGTTGAGTAGCACGGCCTGCCCAAGCGCGGTGCTAGCACCGACGACAGCGATCGACCGGGGCCGGAACAGGTACTCCGGCTTAAACCGGCCCTTCCCGATCGGCACTGTCATCACGCGGCTCCTGTTGCTGTCGCGCGGTATAGCATGGCCGGCGGTGATGACATGGTCAGGAGCGTTTCCCAGGCGGGCATAACAACCTATGTTCCCTCCGAGGACTGGGTTAGATGGGCGACCGTGCACCGGTTACGGAGCGCAGCTTTACGGCCCGTAATTGGAGAAATAAGACCCCATGTCGCTGGTAGCCGCGCGGAACAACGTTCGTTTGTACGGCGAAGGCAAGCGATCGATGGTATTTGCACACGGTCTCGGGTGTGACCAGAATATGTGGCGCTTCGTAGCCCCGGCCTTCGCCGCAGATTTTCAGACTGTTTTGTTCGATCACGTCGGTGCAGGGGAGTCCGATCTCTCCGCCTTTGATCCTGTGAAGTACAGTAGCCTTTCGGGCTATGCGGACGACCTGATCGAAATTATTCGGGACCAGAAGCTTAAAAACATTGTTTTCGTCGGTCATTCCGTTAGCTGCATGATCGGTGTTCTTGCATCCATCACCGCGCCGGAACTGTTCGACAGCTTGGTGCTGATTGGGCCTTCGCCGTGCTATATTGACGACGCGGCGTATCATGGCGGCTTCAGCGCCGAGGACATCGAGGAACTTCTGCAGTCGATGGACGACAACTACCTAGGCTGGTCGGCTGCGATGGCGCCCGTGATTATGGCCAACCCCAACCAGCCAGAGTTGGCGGACGAGCTGGCAAGCCGTTTATGCCGTACCGATCCGGCCCTGGCCAAGGCATTTGCCCGTGTTACGTTCACGTCCGACAACCGAGCCGATCTTCCGCGCGTGAACACCCGCACCCTGATCTTGCAGTGCAGCGACGACGTGATCGCCTCAACCGAGGTCGGCGAATTCGTTCACCGCAGCATCGCCGGCAGCACGCTCGTGCAGATGCGCGCGACCGGCCACTGCCCCCACCTCAGTGCGCCCGGCGAAACGATCGCGGCGATCCGTACCTTTGTCTGAAAATACCGCGCCGCCGACCGGACCGTCCGAAGACCTCGAGGATCTGTATGAGAATGCGCCGTGCGGCTATTTTTCGATCGAGTCGACCGGGTCGATATTCAAGGTAAACGCGACGCTCTCACGGTGGCTCGGGTACGCTCCGAACGAATTGGTCGGAACCCAAGTCCATCGCTTGCTCACGGGGGCTGGCCAGATCTTCTATGAATTGCAGTTCCTGCCGCTGCTACATCTGCAAGGCATAGTCAGCGAAGTTGCCCTCGACCTAGTTATGCAGGACGGGCAGCGGCTTGCCGTACTGGTCAACGCGGCCGAGCGGCGGGATGCCGTAGGCGGGCACGTCTTTATCCGCATGACCGTGTTCAACGCGACCGAGCGGCGGCGGTACGAGCGCGGCTTGGTCAACGCGCGGGAGATGGCCGAGGAGGCGCGGCGTCGCCTAGAGCAGCTAACACTGACAGCCCGCGCCGATCTCAGGAACGAGCAAGCCATTTCCGCATTGCGCGAGCAGTTCATCGCCGTACTCGGCCACGACCTGCGCAACCCATTGGCCGGTATCGCCGCGGGCGTGGGCCTACTGGAGCGGACGCCGCTGAATGATCGGGCGACCAAGGTCGTGGGAATGATCCACCAGAGTGTCTCGCGTATGGCCGGGTTGATCGATGACGTGTTGGATTTTGCGCGCGGGCGGTTGGGCGACGGCTTATTGCTCGAATGGGACACCGACCGCTCGGTTGAAGTGGTGCTCCGACAAATCGTCGCCGAGTTACAGATCGGTGCTCCGGATCGTCTGATCACGAGCGCGTTCGCCATTACTCAACCGGTCGCCTGCGACCTACGCCGGGTTGGCCAGCTTGCGTCGAACCTGATTGCCAATGCCCTGAGCCATGGGGCGCCCAATAAGCCCGTACGGATCGTCGCGCGGACGGTGGAGGGGTGGTTTACGCTTTCGGTGTCCAATGCCGGGCCGCCCATCCCCAAGGGCATGCGTGGTTCGCTGTTCGAACCATTCGCACGGGGCGAACATCGCCCGAGCCAGCAGGGACTGGGTCTTGGGCTTTATATCTCGCAGGAGATTGCGAAGGCCCACGGTGGCACGCTCACGGTCGAGTCCACGGAGGAGGAAACAACCTTCACGTTCCGCATGCCGTTACGGTCTTGTGGGTAACGGGCGCTACAACGGCCGCCGGATTAGCGCTCCGATCTCACCAATGATCCCCCTGCGGAACGCGAGCACGCAGGCGACGAAGATCACGCCCTGCGCCACCGTCACCCACGAACCGGCGCCCGACAGCGCGCTTTCGGTCCAGACGATCACGCTGGCGCCGACGACCGGGCCGAAGATGGTACCCAGGCCGCCCAGGAGCGCCATCAGAACAACCTCCCCCGACATCGCATAGTTCACGTCCGTCAACGTGGCGATCCCGAACACCAGCGCCTTTGTCCCGCCCGCGATGCCCGCGATGAAGGTACTCAGGATGAACGCCACCAGCTTGTAGTCGTCTACCCGGTAGCCGAGCGACACGGCCCGCGGCTCGTTCTCCCGGATGGCCTTCAGCACCTGCCCGAACGGCGAGTGGACGATGCGGTGGATCAGCAGGAAAAAGATCAGGAACACGACCGCGACGACAGCGTACATCGCAAGGTCCGGACTGAGTGAGATCAGCCCGAACAGCGCGCCGCGCGGCACCTGCTGAATACCGTCCTCACCGCCCGTGAACGGCGCCTGTAGACAGAAGAAGTAGTTCATCTGTGCCAGCGCCAGTGTAATCATGGCGAAGTACAGCCCCTGCCGCCGGATCGCAAGCCATCCGAACACCGTCCCCAGCGCCGCCCCTGCGCAGCCGCCCAACAGGATCGCGATCTCGGGCGACACATGCCACGTCTTGGCCGTCCAGGCGGTGACGTAGCTGCCCATGCCGAAATAGGCGGCGTGGCCAAAGCTCATCAGCCCCACAAACCCGATCAACAGGTTGAACGCGCAGGCAAACAGCGCAAAGCAAAGCACCTTCATCAGAAAGACCGGGTAGATCAAGAACGGCCCGGACACGATAGCGGCCAGCAGTAATACGAGTGCCGTCGCCTGCGCCGCCGAGAAACCCAGCAGCGTAAACGGCCGTGCCCGAGGTAGTACGAGGACGGTACTACCTTCCATCATGCTACTTTTCCAAACAACCCAGCCGGCCGGGCCAGTAACACGATAACCATGACAACAAAGATGACCGTGGCCGAACCCTCGGGATAATAGACCTTCGTCAGTCCCTCGACGATGCCGAGGCCAAACCCGGTCACGATGCTACCGAGGATACTTCCCATACCGCCAATAACTACAACCGCGAACACGGTAATGATAAAGTTACTGCCCATGTTCGGATTTACCGAGTAGATCGGCGCCGCCAACACGCCCGCGAACGCCGCGAGTGCCACGCCGCCGGCATAGGTCAAGCTGATCATCCGCGGCACGTTCACGCCGAATGCCTGCACCAGACCCGGGTTCTCCGTCGCCGCGCGCAGCCGTGCGCCCAACTGCGTCTTCTCGATCAACAACCATGTCACGAGGCACATCACCGCCGCGGCCACCAGCACCCAGCCGCGATAGATCGGCATGAACATAAAGCCGAGGTTCACGCCCCCTGCCAAACTTTCCGGCACCCGGTAGGGCATGCCCGAGCTGCCGAACGCGTTACGCGCCAGCCCCTCGATGATCAAAGCCAGGCCAAACGTCAGCAACAGTCCGTATAGGTGATCGAGCTTGTATAGCCGGCTGATGATGAACTTTTCCAGCACGAGCCCCATCGCACCTACCAACAGCGGCGCCACGACCAGTGCCGGCCAATAGCCCAGGGAAAGCCAATCCGGCACAACCAAACTCGGCGATATCATACCCAGCCAGATATTCGGCGACATCAACATCCACGCCGCGAACGCCCCCATCATGAACAGCGCACCATGGGCGAAGTTAATGATGTTCAGCATGCCGAAAATAACGGCCAGACCTAGTGATAGTAAGGCGTAGAATGCGCCATTGATCAGCCCCAGCAGCAATTGCCCGTATAGAAGCTGCGGCGGCCGGTACAGGAATTGACCGACCTGTGCCGGCCCGATCAGCATCAAGCCAGCCAACAACACGATGACGACCCCGCCCGAGATCAGCCAAGTGCGCGGGATGCTGGGTGTGCGAGAGGTCGTCGCCGACATGTCAGACCTTTACCAACGGGCAGCCAACCGTCGCCAGCGGCTTCCAGGCTTCGGCCGCGGGCGTTTCGGCCACCAGCTTGAAGTAGTCCCACGGGTACTTGCTCTCGGCTGGTTTCTTGACCTCGAACAAGTAGGACGGGAACAAGACCAGCCCGTCCTCCCGGATTGTAGCAGCCGGGTATGCGTCATCCGACACGGGCATGGCCTTCATACGCGCGACGACCGCCGCACCATCGGCCCGGTTGGTCACCCCCACATCCTTCACCGCCTTCAGGTAGTGAAGTATGCCAGAGTACACGCCGGCATTGGTCATGTTAGGCTTGCTGCCGGGCATCCGTGCCTCGAACCGCTTCGTGAACGCGCGGCTGCGGTCGTTCAGGTCCCAATAAAAGCTTTCGGTCAGAAACAGACCCTGCGCGGCCTCTAGCCCCAGGCCGTGG
>JANPPS010000003.1:0-4575 GCA_031428635.1 Rhodospirillales bacterium | reverse complement strand
CGCATCAGCCTGCGCATCACCGGATGCCCGAATGGCTGCTCACGCCCCTACTCCGGCGATATCGGCCTGGTTGGGCGCGTGCCCGGGCAATACGCCTTGTTCGTGGGGGGCGACTTCGCTGGCACGCGGCTGTCGTTCAAGTTGCTGGAGAAGGTGCCGTTTGCCGCAATTGGCGCAACGCTTGAGCCATTATTTGGCGCGTGGGTGGCAGAGCGCACGCCGGCCGAGGGCTTCGGCGATTACTGTACCCGCGTGGGTGCGTCGCAGTTGATGGCGCTTACCGCCGCGTAAAAAGCACCCTGGTCGCTGATGTCAGGATGGGCCTACACTCCATCGATGTCAGCGACCCTTACTCCACCCCGGACCGCCGTCACGGCGTCGGAAAATCCCCACGCTGTCGTAATCGGCAGCGGTTTTGGTGGACTGGCCGCGGCAATCCGGTTGGGTGCGCGCGGATACCGGGTTACGGTGTTGGAGCAACTCGAAGCGCCCGGCGGCCGGGCCTTCGTTTATCGGCAGGACGGGTTCACGTTCGACGCCGGGCCGACGATCGTGACGGCCCCGTTTCTGTTGGACGAGTTATGGGCGCTATGTGGTCGCCGGGTCGACGAGGATGTGACTCTGGTACCGGTCACTCCGTTTTACCGGATCCGGTTCGACGATGGCGCGGTGTTCGACTACTCGGGTGACGCCGATGCCATGCGGGCCGAAATCACCCGCTTTTGTCCGGCCGACGTCGCCGGTTACGACCGTTTCATGGCCGCCAGCGCCGAGATTTACCGTGTCGGGTTCGAGCAACTCGGCGCCGTCCCGTTCGACCACTGGACCGACATGGCCCGCGTGGCACCCGCGCTGATCCGGCTTGAGGGCTATCGTAGTGTCCACAGCCTGGTGGCCAAATATATCAGCGACCCCCGGCTGCGGCAGGCCCTGAGTTTTCACCCGCTATTGGTGGGCGGCAACCCGTTTGCAGCCAGCGCCATCTACGCCCTGATCGCGTTCTTGGAGCGGCGTTGGGGCGTACATTATGCCATGGGCGGCACGGGCGCGCTGGTGACCGGTATGGTCGGCCTGATCGAGGGCCAGGGCGGCACCGTGCGCTGCAATGCGCGCGTGGCGGAGATCACGGTACAAGACGGCGTCGCGGTCGGCGTCCGTATGGAGGATGGTACAGCGCTGCCGGCAGCGATCGTCGTCAGTAACGCCGACAGCGCGACCACGTACCGGTCATTAATCGCGCCCGAGCATCGTCGCACCTGGACCGACCGGCGGGTCGAGCGGTCGCGTTATTCCATGAGCCTATTCGTTTGGTACTTCGGCACCAACCGCCAGTACGAAGACGTGGCGCACCACACGATTTTACTCGGCCCGCGGTATCGCGAGTTGCTGAATGACATCTTCCGCAATCACATCGTGGCGGACGATTTTTCGTTGTATCTGCATCGCCCCACCGCGACCGATGCGGCGATGGCTCCTGCCGGTCACGATAGTTTTTACGTACTCAGCCCGGTGCCGCATTTGGCCAGCGGCACGGATTGGCCAGCGTTTGCAGAGACCTACCGCCGCCGGATCGAGGCTGCGCTGGAGGCCACAATCCTTCCCGGCCTGGCCGACGCGCTCGTCACGTCGAGCGTGCTGACGCCCCAGGATTTCCAGGATCGGCTGTCGAGCTATCATGGCGCCGCATTCGGTATGGAGCCGATACTGACGCAATCCGCCTGGTTTCGCCCGCATAACCGAAGTGAGGACGTGCGAAACCTATTTATTGTCGGCGCCGGTACCCATCCCGGGGCGGGGTTGCCGGGCGTACTGTGCTCGGCCAAGGTACTCGATACTGTTGTGCCGCATGGTATCCCGGAGTGTGCCCATGTCTGATTGGCGGCCCGATCCGAGCGACGACCTGGCCGCCTGCCGCGACCTACTTCGCGGGGGCTCCCGCTCTTTCGACGCCGCCGCCCGGCTATTACCGGCCCGTGTGCACAGGCCGGCCAGCGCATTATACGCGTTCTGCCGGGTGGCCGATGACCTGATCGACGAGGGCGGGTGTGGGCCGAGTGTGCTGCGCGCCCGGGTCGACGCGATCTACGCCGATTGTGTGCCGGACGGCGTCGCCCATGCACCCGACCGCGCGCTGGCCCGCGTCGTACGTGAACACGGGCTGCCGCGGACGCTGCTCGATGCGCTGATGGAGGGTTTTGCCTGGGATAATGCTGGACGCCGTTACGCGACCCTGGCAGAGCTGCAGGACTACGCCGCCCGCGTGGCCGGCACAGTAGGCGCGATGATGGCCGTGCTGATGGGTGCAACAAGTGCGGAGGCAGTGGCCCGCGCCTGCGACCTGGGTGTTGCCATGCAGCTTAGTAACATCGCGCGGGACGTGGGCGAGGATGCGCGCGCCGGGCGGTTGTATTTGCCGACCGACTGGCTGGCCGAGGCCGGTATCGATCGTGACGCCTGGCTGCGTCACCCTGTATTCAGCCCCGAACTGGCCCAGTGCGTCGCGCGGCTGCTGACGGTTGCCGAAGCGACCTACGATCGCGCCAGACCCGGTATTGCCCTGCTGCCGCGGGACTGTCGCCCCGGCATTGGCGCGGCCGCCCTACTGTATCGGCAAATTGGCCGCTGCGTGGCCCGTCACGGCTATGACAGCGTAACCCGGCGCGCCGTTGTACCCGGTCGAACGAAGCTAGCGCTGGTTGCACACAGTGCCGTACGCGCCGTATGGCCGATCGTGGCCGCCCCGTGCCCCGCGCTGCCGGCCACCCAGTACTTGGTTGCGGCCGTGGCCGGCGTACCGCGGAAGAGCCCGGTCCTGGACGCATTGGCGGGCCGGGTCGCGTGGCGGAGCACCCTGTTTGCGCGCACCAACAGCCTGACGTCACGGGGGGGCGCGTAACGATTGGCGGGCGGTATGAGTGGGGGTTCCATTACTGCTTTTGATCGCCGCGCTGGTGTCGAAGCCGCTACGGACGCGCCGCGCCATCCGCCGCGATAGCACCCGAACCCCTGGCTGTTATGGCAGTACCGGTAGTTTGTCCCCAATGGGGTCTCCCTGATCGACTGCGCGTTGCCAGACGATAGCGCCGTCAACGAACACCAGCACACGGGCGGCATCAATGACACCTCGCGTCCATACGGACGGGTCGCAAAGCGCACCCACGCGTGTCGTGACATGGCATCTGATCGGTGCGGCAACTGGATGGCGAATACCCCGACCCACCGAAGCCCGTGTACCCCGACTACCGGCTGGGTAGGGTGGGCGACGCGCCGAAGGTTGCGTGCGCGGCGTGCTCTCTGGCGTGAGTATGCTGAAGAACTTCCCGGAGCTGTCGCGGCCGGGTCCGCAAAAGGTTGCGTCTGCGGAGTAGGTTAGGGGCTGGACCGGGTGCAAACCCCGGTCGGCTCCCTTGCTAGCCGGGCGTTCTTCCCCATGGTAGATGACGCGTAGGATTAGGAGAGACTGAATGAGTGAACTCGACGTCAACAAGGCTTTCGCGGCCGTTCTGGTCGCAGGAATTGCCTTTGTCGGGTTTGGGCTGCTCGGCAACGGACTAGTGCATCCGAAGGAGTACGAGCATCTGGCGATCGCCATTCCGCAGCAGGGCACGGTCGCCGTTCTGGCGACGGCTGCGGCGCCCGAGGTTCCATTTCCCGTGCTGCTGGCGTCCGCCGATGCGGGCCGCGGTGAGGGCACGTTCAAGCAGCAGGGCTGCGTCGCCTGCCATAGTGTGAACGACGGTGGTAAGAACGGCGTCGGTCCGAACCTGTACGGCATCGTTGATCGGGCCAAGGCAGAGCATGAGGGATACGCCTACTCGGCCGCGCTAAAAGGCAAGGGTGGTGAGTGGAGCTATGCCGACCTGAACACATGGTTGCTAAAGCCCGCTACCTACGTGCCCGGGACGAAAATGAGCTACGCCGGCCTGGCCGATGCCAGCAAGCGTGCGGACGTGATTGTTTATCTGCGTTCCCTGGCTGCGACCCCTGTCGCGCTGCCCGCTGTGCCGGCTAAGGCTGCGTCGGCGGAAATGCCGTCCGATGTGAAGCCGGCTTCGACGGCGGTGGCTACGGCACCCGCGTCGGCGGCCGTGGCTACGGCACCCTCGGCGACAGCCGGAGCTGCTGCACCGGTGCCGCAGGCCGGTACACCCACGCCGATAGACGGTATTACGCCGATTGCTGCCCGCATGGCTTCGGCCGATGTGGATGCGGGTAAGGCTCTGACGATGCGCCAGGGCTGTGTCGCGTGCCATTCATTCAATGAGGGCGGTAAGAACGGCGTCGGCCCGAACCTATACGGTGTGGTTGGGCAACCGGTCGCGGCGCACGCGGCAGGATATGCGTACTCAAGCGCGCTGAAAGGCCACACGGGCGAGCAGTGGTCGTATGAGGAGTTGGACAAGTGGCTGTTAAAGCCCGCGGTCTTCGCACCGGGCACTAAGATGGCCTATGCGGGTCTGGCGAATGAGCAGAGCCGGGCGAATATTATCGCCTATCTACGCAGCCTGGCTGCGACGCCGGAGCCGCTGCCGACGCCCTAGTCGTTTAGTCAAGAAAAAGGCCCTTCTGTTGTGG
>JANPPS010000002.1:0-8229 GCA_031428635.1 Rhodospirillales bacterium | reverse complement strand
GATGACCAGTCCGGCGAAGACCTGGCGAACGGCCTCGACCGCGTTCGCGCTATCGAGGGCGTGCACGACATCGTCCAGATGCCTGCATTCGGCAAAAAATCCCGTCTGGCCATCCACGTCCAGGTACTCACCAACCCGGCTGCCCTCGACGCCACCATCGATGCCTGCTTTCGCGAAACCACGACTATTGGCCTCCGCACCCATTTGGTGGCCGGCCGCGCCCTGCCCCGCCGCTTCGCAACCGTCGAGGTCGAGGGCCACCCGCTATCGGTAAAACTGGTCGATCGTCCCATGCCAGACGGTGGCCACGTCACAACCGGCAAGGCCGAAGCGGACCATGTCCGTCCAATCCCCACCCAAGCCGCCCGCGCCAGGCTGCGCCGCGATGCCGAGCACCTTGCAGTCGAGCAAGCCGCTCGTGTCGATAAAGAACGCGCAGCCCAGGCCGCTCTGACCCAGGACATCCAGGCATGACTGCACTGAACCGTCTTCATATCGCTTTGGACACCATGGGGCCCCTCGCAATCGCTGTCAGCGGCGGCATCGACAGCCTCACCCTCGCCACGGCCGTGCATCGGTACCGGCCGGGCCAGGTCACGATGCACCACGCAACCTCCCCCGCGGTCCCAAGCGAGGCCACGGACCGTACCCGAACGCTGGCGCGGGCCGAGGGCTGGACCCTCGATATCTTCGACGCCGGCGAATTTCAGGACCCGGCCTACCGCGCCAACCCGACCAATCGCTGCTTTTTCTGCAAAACCAATCTCTATGGCGCAATCGCTGCGCGAACCACTCTGCAAATCGCCTCCGGCACGAACACCGACGACCTCGGCGACTACCGTCCCGGGCTCGATGCTGCCCGCCAGCACAGCGTGCGCCACCCGTACGTCGAGGCCGGCATCGACAAACCCATGATCCGCGAACTCGCGGCAATACTCGGCCTGGGTACGCTGGCGGACCTGCCGAGTGCCCCTTGCCTCGCCAGCCGCATCGAAACCGGCATCCGCATCGAAGCGCCGATTTTGGCCATGGTCCACGCCGCCGAGACCCTTGTGACGGCCAGGCTGCGACCACGAACAGTACGCTGCCGGGTCCGTGCCCGTGGCGTGGTGGTGGAGCTGGATTCCGGCGCGCTCGCCCGCCTCGGCGACACCGACGGGCTGCGCGACGAGGTCAAGATCATGGCCGCACAGGTGGGCCTCCCGGGGCCAGTGGCGTTCGCGGAATATCAAATGGGAAGCGCATTTTTACATGGTTGAACGAGCCCAAGAGTTTGTCCTCGACGAGGCCCGCACGGCCCGTATCGGCTTCGGCGAAGCCATCTTCTGCGCCGGAAAATCCGCCAGGCAGATCGCGGATATCCTCGCCCACGCGCAGGTGCCGATGCTGCTGACCCGGCTGGATATCGAGAAATTTACCGCGTTGTCAGACGCGCAGCAGATGGACCTTGATTACGACCCTGTCTCCCGCACCGCCTATTTCGGCGCACCGATCGCCGCGAGCGACCCGGCCGAAATCGTCATCCTCACCGCCGGCACGTCCGACGTCCCCGTCGCCCGCGAGGCGCAGCGTACGCTTGCCTTCCAGGGCCGCGCTGCACCCATCGTCGCCGATGTCGGCGTGGCCGGCCTGTGGCGTCTGCTACGCCGGCTCGATGATCTCCGCACGGCGCGCGTTGTTATTGTCGTCGCCGGCATGGATGCGGCCCTGCCAAGCGTCGTCGGCGGCCTACTCGGCGGGGCCATCATCGCCGTCCCCACCTCGGTCGGCTACGGCGTCGCCGCCGGCGGCTACACGGCGCTCAATGCCATCTTGGCGAGCTGCGCGCCGGGCATCGTGACTGTGAATATCGACAATGGATACGGCGCCGCCTGCGCCGCGTTACGCATACTCGGCCCTATCAAAACTGTTGTCGGGCGCCCCACCCAGGGTATCGCCCAAGGCACAATACAGGAGACCAACCATGGAGCGACGTGATCTCATGAAGGTAACAGCCGCCGCCGCTGCTGCGGCATCCATCTCCACCCCCGCCCTGGCGACCCCATCCGTCGATATGGTCGCCGCAACCGCCCAGGGCGGCGCGGTCAAGGCAACCGGCCCCGTTACATCGAAACTCGCCCAGCATGCCGACATGAAATATCGCCCGCTTGGCACCACTGGGGAAATTATCTCCATGGTTGGCATCGGCGGCTTTCACCTCGCCAAGCCTAACGGCGCCACCAGCGACGAGGCCATCCGGATTGTCCATGCCGCGATGGATGCCGGCATCACCTTCTTCGATAATTCCTGGGACTATAATGGCGGTGAGAGCGAGATCCGCCTCGGCAAGGCCCTCGCGGGCGGCAAGCGCGACCAGGTCTTTCTTATGACTAAAATCGACGGACAAACTGCCGCGTCCGCCACCCAGCAACTCGACGAAAGCCTGAGGCGCCTACAGACCGACCACCTGGACCTGCTACAGTTCCATGAGGTCATCCGCATGGATGATCCTGAAAAGATCTTCGCACCCGGTGGCGCGCTGGAGGGCATGCTACGCGCCAAACAGGCCGGCAAGATCCGTTACATCGGCTTCACCGGCCATAAAAGCCCGGCCATCCACAAGCATATGTTCGACATCGCCGACCAACACGACTTCCACTTCGACACCGTGCAAATGCCGCTGAACGTCATGGACGCTCATTTTGACAGCTTCGAACACGGCGTCTTGCCCGTCGCCCTCGCCCATGGCACCGGCGTGCTCGGCATGAAATCCTTCGGAGATCCCTTCATACTCGACAGTAAGGCTGCCACCCCACTGGAAATGTTGCATTACCCCATGAGCCTGCAGGTTTCGCTACAGGTCATGGGTATCGATAGCCTACCCATTTTGAAGCAGACGCTGGACGCCGTGCGCAGCTTCAAGCCATTTTCGCCCGAGCAGCGTGCGACCCTACTAGCCAAGACCGAGGCCGTAGCGCGTGACGGACGAACGGAACGTTACAAAGTGTCTCACCATTTCGACGGCACGATCCAGAACCCGCAATGGCTGAGCTGAATGGAAGGCTAATCGGCCGCGCCGCGCCGGTACTGCTGGGCCTGGTTGCGGCCAATATCGCCGCCTGGGCCTGGGCGCTGATTGCCTTCCGCGACTATCCCCTGCTGCTTGGAACGGCGGCGCTGGCCTACAGCTTCGGGCTACGGCATGCCTTCGACGCCGACCACATTGCCGCCATCGACAACGTGACCCGTAAGCTTATGCAGGACGGCCAGCGCCCGATGGGCGTTGGCCTCTACTTCTCGCTGGGTCATTCGACTGTCGTACTACTCGCCAGTATCGGCATCGCCACGGCCGTCTTCGCCTTCGCCGACCAACTGGAGGTCATCAAGGGCTGGGGCGGCGGCATCGGTACGGCGGTGTCGGCGATCTTCCTGCTGCTGATCGCGGGCGTGAACCTTGCCATTTTACTGTCTATCCGGCGTACCTTCCGGCGGGTTCGATCCGGCGAAAAAGTGGCCGACGATCAACTCGATGTTATGCTATCGGGCGGCGGCCTGATGGCCGGCATCCTGCGCCCGATGTTCGCGCTTATCGGTCAGAGCTGGCACATGTATCCGCTCGGTTTCCTTTTTGTCCTCGTGTTCGATACCGCAACCGAAATCGGTGTCCTCGGCATCTCCGCCTCCTCCGCTTCAACAGGCCTGCCCATCGCCCCGATACTGGTTTTCCCGGCCCTGTTCACCGCTGGGATGGCGCTGATGGACACGATCGACAGTATCCTCATGGTCGGCGCCTATGGCTGGGCCTTCGCCCGGCCTATCCGTAAACTCTATTATAATATGACGATCACCTTCGTATCCGTTATCGTCGCCGTGGGCGTCGGCGGTATCGAGGCGCTGGGTCTGGTCGCCGATCGCTTCAGCCTCACGGGCCCGGTCTGGGACATCGTCGGCAGCCTCAACGATAATATGGGCGCCGTCGGCTTCGCGGTCGTTGGCGTCTTCATCGCAAGCTGGGCTGTATCGGTATTGATCTATCGCATGCGGGGCTATGACCGCCTCGATGCCTGATCCTGCGCTCGGGCTCACCGAAGTACACGCTGTCCAGGGCGCTCGGGTTGCAAGCTCACGCCGTCAACATTCAGGACCGTGACGGGACCGTTGATGAGCAAAATATAATGCTATGATTTAACTAGCCTAATCGCCAGTAATTACCTGCTGTAGACTCTTTATTGATAGAGTTACTCTAATAACTTCGGTCACCACTGGAAAGGGTCGTACCCGAAAATAGAACCATTGACTACCATTAAATATAATATTTGATTGCCGACCTCGCTTACTCCGGACCCAATGTCTGGCGCGGGTAAGAAATCGGTCAGGGTAGCCGATTAAGTCACCACGCACCGAACAATCTGCGTTCGGCCAAACACGGTGAAAAGCTGCAACCATCCCCACGGCATGAGCACCTATGCAGACGGCACCCCATCCAACCCGTGGGGATCACCGCCGGCGGATGGAGTGCCACCCAGCAACCGATGCTAATTCGCGGCAAGGCTCCGCCGTAGCCGCACGATGGCACCGGGTAGGCCACGTATGTTCAACACCCGGCCGGTCTCGTCATACTCCTCGGACAATACCCGGGCGTTTTCATACACCTCGCCGATCAAACCCTGTTTTGCGTAGGGCAGCACCAGCACATCCTCCACCATCGCCGCCTCGAAGAACGCGATGATCGTGTCTCGCAGGGCGCTCACGTCTTCGGGCGCATGGGCGGAAAGCAGGATCGCTTCCGGGTGCTTCGCTACCAAAGCGGCGCGTCCGGCATCATCCACCTGGTCGAGTTTGTTCAGCACCAGTAGGGACGGCACCGCATCCGCCCCGATCTCGCGCAGCACGCTGCGGCTGACTTCCAGTTGCGCCTCATAGGTCGGGTCCGACGCATCGACCACGAACAGCAGCAGCGAGGCTTCCAGCGCTTCTGCCAACGTCGAACGGAACGAGGCGACTAAGTCGTGTGGCAACTGCTTGATAAAGCCGACCGTGTCGGAGACGAGCACGCGAGGCCGGGTCTCCGGTTGTAAGGTGCGGACGGTGGTGTCGAGCGTTGCGAACAACTTATCCTCCACCAGCACCTGACTGCCCGTAAGAGCCCGCATCAACGAGGATTTGCCCGCGTTGGTGTATCCAACGAGCGCCACCCGCGACTGGTCTCGTCGAGCGGAACGGCGCTGGTCGCTGTCGCGCTGGACCGCTTCCAACTGGTCCTTCAACTCCGCGAGCCGGTCGCGGATCTTGCGGCGATCGAGGTCGAGAGCGCTTTCGCCCGCGCCCGCGCCCTGTTGCCGCCCGTTACCAGCCGAGGACTCCCGCATGCGCGGCGCTACGTATTTCAGGCGTGCCATCTCCACCTGCAGTCTCGCTTCGCGGGTGTTGGCGTGGCGATGGAAGATTTCGACAATCACGCCGGTACGGTCGAGCACCTGGGTGCCGGTCGCCTGTTCCAGATTGCGGATTTGGCTGGGCGAAAGCTCGTGGTCGACGATGACGAATTCGGGCTTGCGGCCGGCGTCTGGATCGACCGCGGCCGACAGGAGGGCCTCGGCCGCTCCTTCGAACTTTAGCCGGGCCTTGGATTTCGGGGGCGGTGCCAACGAGCCGACCACGCCGGTGCCGCCCGTGATCGCCGCCAGCTCCGCCAGCTTGCCGGTTCCCAGCAGCAGCGCGGCGCCGGTACCGTTACGCCGCTGCGACACGGTGCCCGCCACCTCGTAACCCAGCGTTTTCACCAGGCGGCCCAGCTCCTCTAGGCTAGCTTCGTGCGCGACGTTATCGACCTCCGGCAGTTGGATGCCAACAAGGACGGCTAGTGGGGTGGGGGGCTTGGTCTCCATGCCCGTAATGTAGCACCGATCGGGCCAGCGCAATGGAGGTCGCGCCCGCTCGGTCGAACTCTAACTACTGTGGCGCGGTGCTTCATCTCCCGTCGCATCGACCCTGATCGCGCGGCACAGAGTAAGCACGGCCAGGCGCTTTCCGCCCGTTCAACCAGCGCGGGCGCGGCCCATGGCCGAGACACGTCCGGGAACAGGTAAGCGGCTTTCGGCCAGGCCAGGATATTGCGCGTTACGCCACGAAAGGCCCGTCGGATCGTAGTCGAAATATGAGCGGATTTACTTACCTGGAATAACCCATCCACTTGACACGCTTGCCCATCCCCCGCACGTACGGCTCGCGCTCTGCAACTCGTCCGCAACACACGCGTCCTCGTTTCAGCTCTTGCGCCGGTCGGCGGCCCTGTTGGTCGTCTGCCCGAACCTCGCGGCAATTGCCCCAGGCTCTCGGCACCCTGAAGAAGAGTACACGCACCATGACCTTCGCAGACCTTGGTCTGGCCCAGCCATTGCTGGCCGCCCTGACATCACTCGAATATACTCAACCGACGCCCATTCAGGCACAGGCAATCCCGCATATCATGTTGGGCCGCGATCTTCAGGGCATCGCCCAGACTGGCACGGGTAAGACCGCTGCGTTCGCGCTGCCGATCATGCATCGCCTGCTGGTCGATCGCCGTGCCCCGGCCAAGCGTGGCGCACGCTGCCTAGTGCTAGCCCCCACCCGCGAGCTCGCTAACCAAATCGCGCAGAGTTTTCGCGACTACGGCCGTCAGACCGGTCTGCGCACGGCGCTGATGTACGGCGGCACGCCCAAGCTGAAGCAGGCCCGCGCCGTTGCCAACGGCATCGACATTCTGGTCGCAACGCCCGGCCGCCTGATGGATCACATGCAGGACGGTGCCATCGTGCTGAACGGGGTCGAGGTGCTGGTCCTCGATGAGGCCGATCACATGCTCGACCTCGGCTTTATCGTTCCGATCCGTAAAATCGCGCAGTCCATTCCGCCCACGCGTCAGACCCTATTTTTCAGCGCCACGATGCCGAAGGAAATTGCGACCCTTGCCGGGCAAATGCTGAAAAACCCGGTGCACGTCGCCGTCAATCCAGTCGCCACGACGGCCGAGCGCGTGCAGCAGCGTGTGATCTTCGTCGATACCGCCCGCAAGCGCCCAATGCTGACCGAGTTGCTGAAGGACAGCCGCATGAGCCGCACGCTGGTATTCACGCGAACCAAGCACGGCGCCGACCGCGTGACGCAGCACTTGGAGGCCGCGGGCCTACCCACCGCCGCCATTCATGGCGACAAAAGCCAGCCGCAACGGGAACGCGCCCTGCAGGCGTTCAAGGACGGCCGAATTCGCGTACTGCTCGCGACCGACAGTGCGGCCCGCGGCATCGACGTGGACGGCGTGTCGCACGTCGTGAACTTCGACCTGCCGAACGTGCCGGAGGCGTACGTCCACCGCATCGGCCGCACCGCGCGCGCCGGACAGGCGGGAGTAGCCATCAGCTTTTGCGACGCCAGCGAGCGGCCGCATTTGCGCGGGATCGAAAAGCTGATCGGGACCCGGTTGGAAGTGGATGAACCAGTGCGGCGCGCAGCCTAAAAGTCTGTTTCGAATCGGTTCATCATCGTGCCAGCCTGCGTGGCACGATGATGGCGGAAGCCGCGTAGAGGAAGGCTTCTGCCGATGCGATAGTCGCCTCTACATCTTTGGCCAGGCGGCGGTTGCGGTTGATCCAGGCGAATAAGCGCTCGACGACCCAGCGCCGTGCATGCACGGCGAATCCGACTTGGCCTTAGGTCTTGTGGACAATCTCGACCCGCATGGAGCTGGCCGCGGCCACGCGTGGACCCTAGTAGCCTGTATCCGCATAGGCCAACTGCACGAACGACCAGCTTGGGCGAGAGGCCCGCAGCAGCGGCCCGACCCCGTCACGGTCTTGGATCGCGGCCGAGTGGGCCTGCAGCTTGAGTGCGCGGCCGTCCGTGTCCACCATCGCATGACGCTTACGTCCTTTGATCGTCTTGCCGGCATCGTAGGCCCGCACCCCCCATTCTCGGTCGTGTAGCTGATCGCGTTTATGATCTCTCGTATGGCGTAGGCCCGTCTTCGGCCGCATCCGGCAAGCGCGGGCAGGAAGGAGCCAAGATCGCCCACTCCGCATCTGTCAGATCGCTTCCATAGCGTAGCCCAGCGCGGCTATGTTGCCGCCGGGTGGCCGGTGTCCACATCGTTGTCTCGTCAGGTCTTCGCAAACTCGACGAGTAACGATCTGGCACGGGTCGGGACGGGCCTCTACCTCCGGGCGCTGCGGCCCGCCTGAATCGTGCGCAGGTCAGCCACCATCTGCCGCG
>JANPPS010000001.1:0-4918 GCA_031428635.1 Rhodospirillales bacterium | reverse complement strand
AGGCCGGTCCATCAGCGAAGTCGCGAGAACCTTCAACGTCCATCCGGCCACCATCCATCGCTGCCTAAACGAGCCTCACGCCGCAAAAACCGCCTTATGACAGTACACCGTATCGCTCAGACGCACGGGCCGACTACAGCTCTGCGCCACGCCGCCATCATCCGAGGCGGCGGCACAAGGCATCGTAGAGCCACGCGAGCACCAGAAAGAAAATGGAGTGCGCGACGGCATAGCAGAGCAGGCCGCCCGCCGTCAGGGTCCGCAAGCCGGCGACGCCTTCGCCTAGTAGGGGCAGCACGGCGAGCGCGTTGACGAGCCAGAACAGGAGCGCGGCGGCCAGCCCCTTCTGCAGCCAGCGCCCGCGGAGGACGGGTTCCAGCAGGACGGCGTAGGCCAGCGCCATCAGCAGACCCACCGCGACCTTGAAGCCCGTTTTGAACACCGGCGTGTCCGGTCCGGGCAGGCCGAGCGAGGCCCATAGCCCGTCTACCCCCAAGCGAGTCAAAGGTGCTGCCAGCCACATCCGCATCAGCTTCTGCAGCCCGCCGCGGGCCGTCACGATCCCGGCCGCATCGAAAGCGTCGAGCACGGCGATGTTGACAACGATCGCGATGGCCCCCGCGGCCAGGCCGATCAGGACGGCACGAGACAGGGACCGCCCGGCGCCAGACGGCACCCGCCACCTGGTCCGGCCCGACACGGCCGCGGTCCTGTGCAGGCCTTGGCCCATCTGCTGCTACTTTTGCACCTGGACCGGCTTGCCATGTTGGGCGGCGGTGCCCGCTGCGACAACCAGGTAGCGGCGGGCCGTCCCGGCATCGGCCTGGACCACCTGCCGGATCGGCCCGATGGCGTTGACGATGGCAGCAACTGCCGGGTTGCTCATGAACGCCGCCAGGGGCTGCAGCGTCCCGCCGCCGGTGGCATCCGTGGCAAGCGCCAGCACGTAGGGCTGCTTCGGCTCCAACCCGGTGACGGCGGCCTGCAGCACCTGCACCAGCCCCTGATCGAACAGCGTGACCTGCGCCGCGCCAGCCCCGTCCGGCGAGCCGAGCGTCAGTTGCGTCAGGTTGCCCGCAGCGCCGAGCGGCTGCAGGTTCTGCGTGCCGGCGCCCTCCGGCACGGCATCCGGCACGTAGGCAACGCCCTGCGGCCCCTGCCCGAGCGCTACGTTCGCCACGACCGTGTTCGTCGCCGTGTCGATTACCGCCGCGGCATCGGCGTTCTCCAGCCCGACATACATCCGCGTACCGTCGCCGGACGGCCACAGGCCGTGCGGCATCGCGCCGACCGGGATGGCGGCCACCTGCGTGAAGCCGTCCGTACGGAACACCTTGACCTGGTTCAGCCCGCCCACGGTCACATAGGCGAACTGCCCGGCGGCGGTGCGGGCGATGTTGACGTGGTTGGTGATCGGCCCGGTGTTCAGCACCGTCTGCACGGCGAACGGCGGGCGCGCGTCGAACACCATGGTCCGGCCCACGTCCTTCAGCGTCAGCCATACCTGCTTGCCGTCCGGCGTGGCGGCGATGTCCGGAGAGAACGGGCTGTCCTGCTTCACCCGGCCCACGATGGTGCGGTCCTTGGTGGACACCACCACGGTTTCGGGGCTGAAGCTGGAGCACACGTAGGCATAGGCGCCGTCGGGCGAGAAGATCGTCATGCCCGGGCCGTTCGGCACCTCGATCCGCGCCGTCTCCTTGTAGGTCTGGGCGTCCAGCACGACGATGCCGTTCTCGCCGCGTATACTGACCCAGACCTCGCGCCCGTCTGGGGTGTAGAACGCCTCGTGCGGGGACCGTCCGACATAGGCGGTGTGCTTGACAGCGTTCGTGGCGGTGTCAATAAAGCTGACCGAGTTGGAGCCGATGGACACCACCAGCAGCGTGCGGTGGTCCGGGGAGAAGCCCATACCGTGCACCAGCAACTGGCCGCGGTAGAGCGGGCTGAGGTTGCCGGGCGTGGGGTCGCCCAGCCGGATCACGCCAAGGAGCGTGTTGCTGGCGGGGTTGATGACCGAGACCGTGTTGGAAAACTGGTCGGAGGTGTAGAAGCGGTCCCGGCTGCTGACCGGCGCGTCGGGCGTCTCCGCCGCGCCGGTCGCCTGCCCGGCGAACGCGGGATGGTCAAGGGCAGGCAGGACGGTCGTCAGCAGGAGTGCCAAGGCGAGGCGCATGATCATCTAACGGTCCTTGTCGGGATGGGGATGGACATGGCCGGCCATCGGCGGCCGGGCCGGTGGTTTCGGGGCCGCGCTTGGCGAGGCGGTGGATGGCGGGGCGGCGGGTGGCAGCGTGTCGAGCACCTGGCGCATGACGGCGATCTCCTGCCGCTGCTCGACGATGATGCCCTGGGCCAGGCGGCGCAGGCGCTCGTCCTTGCCGAAGCGCAACTCGGCTTCGGCCATCTCGACCGCGCCTTGGTGGTGCGGGATCATCATGGCCGCGAAGTCCCGGTCGGGGTCGGCGGTCGGGGACGCCGCCATCGCCCGGTGCATCCGCGCCATCGAGGCATCCATCAAGGATTGAAAGCTGTCGGCAGCAGCACGGGCCGCAGGCGCCGCCCCACTCGCGGCGAACGCCGCAAGCAGGTGCAGGGCGGCGAGCGCCGCCCTGCACCAAGTCCCGAAGATCGAGGCGGCCCCCCTACCTGGGTGCCGGCCTACTGCGCCTTCACCACCTGGCCGCGCAGCTCTCCGCCCGGGTTGGCGGCGGTGTGGACGTTGAAGTAGGTCTGCCCGGCCATCAGCGCCTTGGCTTGGTCATCGGTCAGGGTGGCCGTGCCCTCGAAGGAGCCGGCGGCCGCCCCGGACGCGGGCACCATCACGCCGGCGTTCTTGCCGGCCTCGGCCGGGCCGTGGAAGTGGGCTGCCGTGGCGTTGCCGCTCAGGCCGGACACGGTGCCCTTCCAAGCAAGCGCCTTGCTGGCGGTGTCATACGTCGCCGTCACGGTGCCGGTGCCCTGGCTCGTTGTGGGCGGCACTTCGGACGCTGCCTTGAGGTCGGCCTTGAACGACATCGTGTCCGCACGGGCCGGCTGTGCCGCCAGGGCAGCGGCGATGGCCAGTCCGGACAGCGTCAGGCTAGAGAACTTCGACATGGTTTGATTGCTCCAGTTCAACCCGGACCTGCAGTGGCCCGGGGCAGCGTTGGCGGGTGCAGCAGGGTCGCACGGGGATGGGCGCGTCGGCGGGCGACCGCATCCAACGCCCGGCACCCCGTTGCCGGTCGGCGGCTATCCCAGCCTGCGCCGCCCAAGGGTGAGGCCGAGCAGGCCAGCGCCGAGCAGCACCAGGCTCGCCGGCTCGGGCACATCGGTCGTGGTGCCGCTCAGCGAGAACGTGGCGTTGAAGGCCATCCCTCCGACGATCTCCGCGCCGGGGCGCTCCCAGTCGGGCGCGATGTTCGGGCTGCGCATCCAGGTCTGCAAATCCGGCGTGAACGGCGTGCCGGGGGCTACGATGGGCCGGGCTGCCGAGAGCCACAGGAAGTTGCCGTTGTCCAACCCGACCTCGGGCCGGAAGAAGTCGTGGTCCGCGGCGAGATCGAGCGGCACGGTAAAGTCAACGTCGAACTGCACTTCCTGGCCGGTGACCGGCCCCTCGCCGCCCGTCGTCTGGTTTGGGACCTTATTGACGCCGTTCACGACGGAGTTCGCGGCGGTGAAGCTGGCGCTGAGCAGCGTGGTCTTGAACGACAGGGTGCTCGCCAAGCTGTCCCGGGTCTCGAACGAGTTATCGGATGGGGAGTTTGTCCGTGTCGGCACGTTGCCCGCCGGCGGGACGGCGGAGTCACGCGGGAAGATGTGATACAGCTCGATTTCGACCCGGTTGACGCTGCTGAGGGCAGCGCCGGTCGGCAACAGGCCCGTGAAGGTCGCGCGCGTGATCCGGGTTGCCTGGCCCAGAATGAAGTCGTCCGCGGTTTCCGTCTCGACTTTTCCGGGGGACTCCGGGCGGGACAGGGTGGCGATCTTTCCGTCCGGGTTCCCTGTGCTGAAGCTGTAGGGTGCAGCAGCCGCGGGCAAGGCTAGCCAGGTTGCCGCGACGAGGCCGAGTGGCAGGGACAGGCGGCGTGCTTGCATCGGGATGCTTCCTCAATTGTTGGATCTTGTTAGGCACGTTGCGACCATAGACGCCCGGAGCGAAGCTTTATTCCATCGTCGGCGGATCCGTCTCAACCTCATGGCTGACGAAGATGCCGTGCGCGGCGAGCAAGCCGTCCATCATGGGGCGAAAGGCCCGTCTCTGCGAAAACGTACGTTAGCGTATTGCACGCAATGTCATGGGTCGGATTAGCGGCGGCCGGGGCTCCTGCTACCGAGGAGCGCCTGAAGACCGAGTTCGACGTCGCTCATGCCTATGACGCGTTCGATGGTGCCTCTGCGCAGCTCGCTGGCCAGCGCGAGGACGTCCGTGGTCGCGGCCCGTAGTTGCCCGTTCTGCGCCTCCATTCGGTCCAGTTCGAGCATGTGGTCTTTCGACGGCTTCTCGGTCCGCCAGCGGCTGATCTGCTGGGCATAGATGTCGACGAACTGCAGCTGTTCGGCATTGACGCGTTCGGTCCGGTCGATGGTGGCATCATCGAGCATGTGCGAGCGCACCCGGCCGGAACTGACGAAGTGGCCTTCTAGTACGCATAAGCGGACAAAGCTGGAAAACGGCTGCACCAGAGCTCAACCGGGCCGGGCGTTTCGGACTATTCCATGGTTGGTGGTGCGCGGCTGAGGTGACGGGAAACAGGTGTTTTCCGCGGGCCTGAACGGAGCCGCCGCAAACGGGCACTTTGGTGCCTGAAATCTACGCGACAAACCCTATCGGATTGTGCGACCGTACGGCAATCAGACAATCGAGGTATGTCGTACATGTTCGTCGGTTACATGCGTGTCTCCACCGCCGACGACCGTCAGTCTGTAGACC